>JAEXUB010000173.1 GCA_023453125.1 Bacteroidota bacterium | reverse complement strand
TATCCTTTATATATTTTGCCTGAATATCTTTCTGCGGTACCGGTTCAATTTCATACCTGTCCAGGTAAAAGAGATCCGAAACAATTATTGTATCTGATGTACCCGAAATAGTTTTAACCGGGGGAATTAAATCCGTAATTGTCTTCTGCTGCGCTGCAGAATAAGAAGCGCAAAACAGAAGAATAATAAATATCTTTATAAGGTTTTTCTTCATTTTAATTACCTTTCAATTTTTTATTCCTGTCCGGCTTTGTCTTCTTTAATAAAGAACCAGAGGAATGCCGATATTGCAAGCGTAACAGTGCTTATGATGAAAATAAGGCTTTTATCGGGGGTGTGATTTACAGCCTTCCCCACACCGAAGCTTGCAACCAGCTGCGGAAGCACAACCGATAAATTAAACAAGCCCATATAGAATCCCATTCTGGACTGGTCTACCTTCTGAGACATAATTGCGAAGGGGAGGCTTATTGTTGATGCCCATCCTATACCGAGAAGCGCCATAATAACATAAATGGTGAATGGCTGAAGTCCGAACAAAAGCATCAGAAGGTATGAAAGGGCCATTGATGCAATGCAGTATGTATGGGTTTTAACCCTTCCGATTCTACGTGCCAGAGGCTCAAGGACCAGCGCGGGAAGAATTGATGCTACGGCACTCAGAATAAGGAAGCTGATTGATACAATGCGCCCCATTTCGAGCTGGGTTTCCCCGGGAATCTGACTCCCTTCGCCGAATCCGAAAACCTTATACTGGACATATGCGAACATATAAACGAACATAGTCTGTATGCCAATCCATGTAAAAGAATGAGCGGCCAGAATTTTTTTGAATCCTATTACCCCTTTATGTTTACTGTCTGAGTCGTCCTTTGCAAATATTATCTGTGCAATAAAGAAGAGAGTAATAATAAAACATACAGCTTCTGCGTAGTAATTATCCATATTGAGATCGGCAAGTTTAATCACAATTGCGAAAATACCGTAAAGTAGAAAACCCCATAGGGGCTGTATAATTTTCAACAGTTCCCAAACAGATGTTTTATGGTGTTTTACCTTTCCCTCTTCAGTTTCACTTCCGGGGAGCACTTTGGGCTCTTCAATAAAGAATGCCGGTACAATGGAAAGAATGAGTACTAAACCGGCCCCGATATAAATCAGAATATAATTATTCCAGACGGCGCCAATCACATAAGCCAGAACACCGAATGTCCCCGAGACGGTCTGCATCCAGGTGTATCCTTTGGTCCTTTCCACCCCTTCCGGAGTAACGTCTGCGATTATTGAGCGGGTAGGATTAAAGCTTACGTTAATCGCGAGATCTAGGGTAAGGGCAACGCAGATTGCAACTCCAAGGATCCCTTCGAATCCCAAAGCCGAAGAGATAACATCGATATTCGGGAGAGCGAGGAGCATAAGGGAAGAGAGTATTCCGCCTATAATAATGAATGGTCTTCTGCGTCCGTTCCAGAGCCATACGTTATCGCTTATAATTCCGATTATAACCTGTCCCAGTATTCCGGCTATAGGCCCCGAGGCCCATACAATGCCGACATCGGAAATATCGAGGTTATACTTGGTTGTTAGAATCCAGCTCAATGCGGAAATCTGAATAGAAAGTGCAAATCCCATTGCAGTTGCAGGAAGACTGAGAAGTGCATAGAATGTGTTGGTAAGCTTTTTCTGTATCGCGATCATTTGAACCCCGCCGCTTTAATTTTTAAAAAACCTCCGCATTTGGGCAGAGGGTTTACGCATATTTAATTTTAATTGTTAACTAAAAAGATTACACCGCTCATTGGCTTAAGAATGAGGTTCCCATCAGAGGTTTCTGCCGCTGAATTATTCATCAGATTCTTAAGCTTGGCATCTTTGCCGCAGAGGCTGTAGATATAATTCATATCATATTTCCTTTCGGAACTGCTTCCATTAAGGGCAACAAGAATTGTCTGCCCGCCGAGCTTTCTGGTATAGACATAAACATCATTTATCGGAGGAAGGTGTTTCAATTCTCCTTTCTGCAGTGCCGGATATGCTTTCCTTAATCCTAAAAGCATTTTTGTGTATTCGAACATATCATTTTGTTTACCGGTTCTTCCTTCCTTTGTAAATGCACTGGCTTTATCCCCTTTAAATCCGCCGGGGAAGTTTGTTCTCAAAATGCCATGGTCCCACCCTCCAACCATTCCAATCTCGGTAGCATAAAGAATCTGCGGGGTACCTCTGGATGTTAGGAGGTGAGTAAGAACCAGCTTAACCTTGTCTGTGTTTTCTTTGCCTACAAGCATAATACGGGCAATATCGTGGTTATCTGCAAAAGTAAGGAGGTTGTTGGAATTTACGTAGAGAAAATCCTGCGTAAGTGTTTCGTAGATTTTATAGATACCCTGTTTTCCCTCGAGGAAATCGGAGTATGCGTTCTGAATTGCAAAATCGGTTACTACCGGGAGGTTGGTATTAAATCCTTTATTGAGCTTGGAGTCTTTCTGCGAAGCTGCCAGGAAGGGCGCAACGCCGGTCCATACTTCTCCTACAATATTGAAACGGGGATATTCATTTAGAACAGCTTTTGCCCATTCGGCCAAAAAGTATTTGTCGGCATAAGGATAGGTGTCTTCTCTTATACCGTCAAGTCCTGTATATTCAATCCACCAGATGGTATTCTGTATTAAATATTTTTTAACATACTTATTCTGCTGGTTCAGGTCTGCCATATCATCAACAAACCATCCTTTTCTCAGATGGTCACGGGTAATTTCGGCGCCGTGAATATCGTAGTCAATCATTTTATCGTGCCAGGCATTAAGGCGTTTTTCCTGAATGCCATTAATCCAGTCGGGCATAGGAAGGCTTTTAAGCCATATGTGGCTTGCCCCTATATGATTGCTTACATGGTCATAAATTATTTTTAAGCCTTTTTCGTGAGCCTTCTGTACAAATTCTTTATACTTTTCATTTGTGCCAAGTCTTTTGTCTATTGAATAGAGGTCTGTAGCGGCATATCCGTGATAGCTTACGGCCTTATTATTTTCAAGCACCGGAGTCAGCCAGATTGATGTAACTCCGAGGTCATTAAAGTAGTCCAGGTTATTAATTATGCCCTGCAGGTCCCCGCCGTGTCTTCCGA
>JAEXUB010000114.1 GCA_023453125.1 Bacteroidota bacterium | reverse complement strand
TCCCCTCTTTAATACATTGTACGGTAGGAAAAGACCGAACAGGATTTCTTTCGGCCATTCTTCAGCTCCTTGCAGGAATCGACAGACAAACCGTTACCGAAGAATATATGGCAACAAATAAATATATTGGTCCGCGGGTAAAGCAGATTGTAAGAATGATAAGAATTCTGAGCCTCTTCAGGGCATCTATTGAGCAGATACAGCCCCTTCTGGAAGTGCGCCCCGATTATCTTAATAACGTGCTCGACGAACTCTTCAGAAGATACGGCTCAGTGGAGAACTACCTTGTTGAAGGATGCGGGATGGAAATTGATATCGTTCATAAACTGAAAAATCTTATAACGGAATAGAGAAATGGCAAAACTCTACGCAGGAACGGCCGGGTGGTCCTATAAGGATTGGGTTGGAAGCTTTTACCCTAAAGAGCAGGGAAAAGATTTCGACTGGCTTAAATTTTATTCGGACTATTTCAACTGCGTTGAAGTCAATTCTACTTATTACACCTACCTTTCACCCAAAATTGTAGAGGGATGGATTGAAAAGATTGAAGAGAAAGAGGATTTCCTTTTTACCGTCAAGCTTCATCAGGATTTTACGCATAAAAATGATTTTAACGAGGAGAAGATTAAAGCGGTAAAATTTAATCTTAATAAACTGGATAAGGCAGGCAGGCTTGGAGGACTGCTCATTCAGTTCCCTTATTCTTTTTCTCTCACAAAGGAGAATGCAAACAGGGTTAAAGGGCTCTTTGATATTTTTTCGGAATATGAGAAATTCATAGAACTGCGCCACAATTCCTGGATGATGGAAAGGTTTTTCAATTTTGTTTCCGAAAACAATGCCTCCCTCTGCACAATTGACCAGCCCGTTATCGGGAAGGCTATTGAATTCAATCCCATAGCAGCGGGGGAAAATCTTTACATCCGTTTCCACGGAAGAAATACAAAGGCGTGGAAAAACTCTCTCGGAAAGTTCGGACAAACTCAGACGTACGAAGAGCAGAGCGAAAGATACGATTATTTATATTCCCCCGGCGAGCTTATCGGAATTGAGCAGAAGATAAAGGAAATTCTCGATACTGTAAAAAAGATTTATGTAATAATGAACAACCATCCTCACGGCAATGCTGTTGCAAACGCATTAGAAATGCTTCATCTTCTAAATGAGAGAATTAAGATACCCGTTCCTCCGGCAACTCTTAAGACTTATCCTCAGCTTTCCACCATAGCGCTCCGTTAAGCGGTTTCCTACCCCACATATGCCCTGTAGAGGCGTTCTTTATCGAGGCTGTTAATAAGCACCAGTTCATCAATTTCGGCCGGGTTATCGGGATCCCCGAAGAAGCGGTTGTTATTTCCCTCCTTCTGTGTAATTGAGCGCGCCTTTTCTGCAGCCATTACCGAGAGTTTTTCCACAACAATATTGTTCCCCGAAGCCGCATCTACTTTTCCTTCAACCAGATAGGGACCCATCGACATTGTAAGCTCGGCATATCTTTCATAGGAACGGGGAAAGAGAACGGCTTCGAATGTTCCCGTCATATCTTCAAGCGAGAGGAATTTCATTATTTCCCCCCTGCTTGTTTTAATTCTCTTGCTTGCCATATACCATCCTATCATTTTCACATTGCGCCCGTCGTGCCGGTTCATATCCCCCGCCTTAACAATTTTCTTATTCCCCGTTTCGGCTTCAAAGAACTCGAGCGGATGGTATGTAGCCATATAGTCGAATGTTTCATACTCAAAGAGCCCTATTTCCTCTTTGGAAAAATCGAGCCCCGTTTTCATTTCGTCTGCCAGTTTAATTGCGCTGTCAAAAAAGAGGTCGCGCCCCTCATCGGTTATAAGTTTGCGGCTGCTGAAATAAACATCGAGCATCCTCAGCAGTGCGGGACGGGTAAGATTAAGGCACTCCATGGCTCCGCATTTTATAAGGGTTTCGCTCTGCTTATACCCTGTTCCGGTGCGCGCAAGAAAATCCTGCAGTGATCTATACTCCCCCTCTTTATTCCTTTCGGCAATAATTTTTTTTGAAACGCTTTCGTCGATGTTCTTAACTGCCATAAGCCCTATTCTCAATTCCTTTCCGCATCCGGTATATTCATATTCGCTCCGGTTTATTGAGGGAAGGAGGATTTTAATTCCGAGCCTGCGGGTCTCCGATATATATACGGCGGCTGAATAATAGCCCCCCTGATTGCTGAGAACGGCGGCCATAAACTCTGCCGGGTAATGCACCTTAAGGTATGCAACCTGGAAAGAGAGAAGCGCAAAAGAAGCGCTGTGCGCCTTGCAGAATGCGTATCCGGCAAAGGATTCAATCTGCTTCCACAATTCACGCGCAACATTGCCCGTATACCCTCTTTCGCTGCAGCAGGCAAAGAATTTATCCACAATCATCTGCATAGCCTTATGGGAGCGCATCTTGCCGCTCATTGCACGCCTCAGGAAATCGGATTCCTCAAGAGTAAGCCCCACTATATGGTGCGCCACTTTTATCACATCCTCCTGATAGACCATAACTCCGTATGTTTCCCCCAGGTATTTTTCCATTTCAGGTATAAGGTATTTTCTTCTTGAGGGATCCTTGTGCCTTTCTATAAACTCTTTCATCATTCCCGATTCTGCAACCCCGGGGCGTATAATTGAAGAAGCGGCAACTAGCATTTCGAATGTATCGCAGTTGAGTCTCCGGAGAAGAGAGCGCATACCGGGGCTTTCGATGTAAAAACACCCTATTGTCTCCCCCTCCCTTATAATCCTCCTGGTCTCCTCATCCCCGAATATTCTCTCATAATCGAACATATCGAACCCGGTTGAGGCGATAATTCTGGGAAGGGCATCGAAAATACGGCTTATTTTCGCATTCCCGGGGAGTTTATAAGAGGACATTTCGAGTAAAACGTTCTTGCGCATTTCCAATTAATTTACCAAATTATAGTGTACATTTATACACTATTATACATTTTGTTTTTCTAATTTGCAACTGAAAAAATGTGATGAAAACGATATTTCACCTTGATATGGATGCCTTTTTCGTTTCGGTGGAAAGGATTCTGGACCCCTCTCTGGAGGGGAAGCCGGTTATTGTGGGGGGGGACCCCCACGGAAGAGGGGTTGTAACGGCGTGCAGCTACGAAGCGCGCAAGTTCGGGCTCCATTCCGCAATGCCTATACGCACCGCATACCGCCTCTGCCCGAATGGAATTTACCTCCGCGGGCATTATAAGGAATATGTACGCTATTCACACGCAGTAAAAAAACTCCTTGAGAAATTCTTTCCCGTTGTAGGGCAGGCTTCCGTTGACGAATTCTACCTCGACTTTACCGGATGCGAAAGAAATCACGGCGCGCCGGAAGAGTTCGCAAAAAAAATCCAGGATGAAATATGGTTCCGGATGCACCTCCCCTGTTCTATAGGAATAGCATCCAACAAGACAATAGCCA
>JAEXUB010000156.1 GCA_023453125.1 Bacteroidota bacterium | reverse complement strand
CTAAAATTAGCGAAAATTTATCAAAGATATATAAATGGCAAACTAAACTTGAATTGATTTTTTTATAAGGTTAAATTTAAGGACAATTTATTCTAAGCCTTATAAATTAGACAATTAAACGGAATTTTATACCGGAGGAAATATGGAAGCGGTTATTAATTATATTAAAGAGAATAATGCGAATTATATAAGCGAACTTATTGATTACCTTAAGATACCAAGCATTAGCACTTTGGAAGAGAATAAAAGGGATATGCAGAAATGCGCCTCCTTTGTCGCAGATAAATTAAAAGATGCCGGAATGGATAGAGTAGAAATATTCCAGACTGCAGGGCATCCGCTCGTATACGGCGAATGGCTCGGGGCACCGGGACAGCCTACAGTTCTATTCTACGGACACTACGATGTTCAGCCGGTCGACCCTCTCGATTTGTGGGATTCTCCTCCATTTGAACCGGTAATTAAAGATGGAAAGATTTGGGGACGCGGTACTTCGGACGATAAAGGACAAAATTTTGTTCATATTAAAAGCGTTGAAGCATTCTTTAAGACTACCGGCCGGCTTCCGGTTAATGTTAAATTCATTCTCGAAGGGGAAGAGGAAATAGGAAGCGAACATTTTTCTGAATTCCTAAAAGAAAAGAAAGAACTTCTTAAATGCGATACCGTGGTTATTTCAGATACAAGCCTTTATGGAGAGGGAATACCTACAATAGGTTACGGACTACGCGGACTATGCTATATGGAAATTGAAGTCACTGCCGCAAACAGGGATTTACATTCTGGTACTTTCGGGGGCGGAGTAGCAAACCCGATTAATGAACTGGCAAAGATTATTGCTAAACTTCACGACAAAAACGGAAAGATTACAATACCAAAATTTTATGACGATGTTATTCCCCTTACCAAAAAGGAAAGAGAAAATTTCAAGAGGCTTAAGTTCAGCGATAAGGCATATGCAAAGGAACTGGGGCTTAAAGAACTGCAGGGGGAAAAAGGGTATTCGACACTCGAAAGAGTATGGGCAAGGCCTACACTCGATTCCAATGGAATTGTCGGCGGATATACCGAAAAAGGAGCAAAGACTGTTCTCCCTTCAAAGGCTACGGCAAAGATATCAATGAGACTGGTTCCTAACCAGACTCCCGATAAGGTTGCTAAGCTCTTTACAAATTATATTAAAGCGCTCGCTCCAAAGAGCGTTAAAGTGGAAGTAAGGAACCTTCACGGGGCTTATCCCGTTGTGGTTTCTTTGGACAGCCCTGCAATGGTGGCGGCTTCAAATGCACTCGCAAAGGCTTTCAAAAAGAAAACAGTATTCACGCGCGAAGGAGGTTCAATAGGCGTTGTTGTAGACTTTGTTAAACAGCTTAAGGTGCCGGCAATATTAATGGGGCTTGGTCTTGATTCAGAGAATATCCATTCTCCGAATGAGCATTTCAGCCTTAAGTCATTCGAACTCGGCATTATGAGTTCCGCCTATTTTCTTGATGAATTTGCTAAAAAGTAATGTTTTACCGGATTGAAAGTGATTATATTTAATGTTAAGTCTTAAATATATAATAGATTAGTCAACCGAGGATGTGAATGAAAGCTAAAATTGTTTTTGTTCTTCTCCTATTCGTTTTTCTCTATGCTTGCGGCGATAAAAGAGAAAGTACAGGCGGCGATGCCGCTTACGACGAAGGAAAGGATAAGGAACTTCAGGATTATAAGATTGAAGTTGCAAAGCAGCAGGCCAGGAACCGCTTTCCCGGCGATACTATTTCCCTGAGGGAGTTCATTAAGAATACATATCCGGCGGGGACTTATCTGGTTGAATTCGACAGGACTACTACCTATAACGTTCCAAAGCCGGCGGTTATTTATTCCAGGATTGAAGGCAATCTTGTTTTTGCGGTAATCGCTAAATCGAAGCCGGGGGAACGGAATATTGAAACAAAGAACATAATCGGTTATGAATCTAGTTTTATAAATCTTGACAGCACCAAACTGGGCACTGCATTCTTCTGGCTTACTCTCTTTGAATATGACAAAGAGGGGAATTTCAATATGCTGTGGGAATCGGAAGTGCCAATTCACGGCGGATTTAACTCGATGAAACTTTTTAAATGGGCGCCGAAGAATACCTATTATGTCGAGCTGAATTTTGAAGACGGCATTATATCGGGGCACCGCAACTATAATTTCTTTATGGTGGACGGGATTAAGAAACCGCCTCATTTAATGGAAACTATGGTTGGCATTGTGCATAAAAGGGAAATAAGGGATGTGAACAATGATAAATTCCCTGATTATGTGGAATTTATGTTCAATACCACGAAGTGGAAACTCGATTCCCTTTATAATGTAAGAATTATAGATTCTATCCCGTTCTACTGGGATGCCAAAAAACAGCTTTATGTTAATAACCGCAACAGGCGGTGGTTCAGAAAGTATTAGTTGTTAAAATCTAAAGGAAGGAATATACAGCGATATTATGAAAGATTATCTTGCACAGAATTATCCCGATCTTGTTTTAGACAATACCAGCATTAAAGTAATTTCCGATGTTAAGGAAGAGTACTATTCTCTGCGCCACGGAGTCGGCGTAAGGGATATTTCCGATTCCACATTCCTTATTCTGCGCGGAATTGATTCTTTTGATTATTTAAACAGGCTTACTACAAATCAGGTTAAGAATCTTGCCGTTCTGCACAAGGCAAGCACCCTTTTTACTAACGATAAAGGGAGAATTATTGATAAGGCGGCTGTTATCCGCATTACCGACTATTGTTTTGTTATTGCGGGGCGCGGATCTTCTTCCAGATTAAAAAGCTGGATTGAACGCTACGTTATAAATGAAAATATTGCAGTTGAGGATATGACCGGAAAGTATGCCGTTCTTGAACTTGCCGGGCCTCAGGCAGACAGCTATATGAATCTTGTATTCGGCGACGTGCTTGAGTCGATTAATGAAGAGCTTGTGATTATATCAGAAATTAATGAGAAGAAAATTTATATCGCAAAGTTTAAGGGGTACAACGGCTCTCCAAAGTATCTTATATTCGGCGACGCGGCGCACGGAAATGAAATTGCATCCTATCTTTTTGAACAGAAGAGCTTCTTCGATTTTAATTTTGTAGGGGAGGAAGCATTTAATATTTACCGTGTTGAACAGGGCGTGCCAATCTATCCGCAGGAATTTAAGGATATGTTTACCCCGCTTGAACTGAATGTTATGGGTGCCGTTGACCTTACAAAAGGAAATTTTATTGGGCTCGACAGGATTACACGCACCGAGACTTTTAACAAGACCAGGCGCGAATTTACAGGGGTTAATATTGAAAATAAGTTCGAGACAGAACTCCCAGCTAAGATATTCGACGAAAATAATGAAGAAGCCGGCAGTCTTACGAGCATGGCTTATTCAATTTCCCTTTCACGCTCTATAGGTCTTGCTGTTGTTAATAAGAAAATTATTGCCGAACCGAAACAGCTTTTTGTCCGCGATAACGAAAACAAAATTCAGCCTTTAACATTAACTTCATTACCATTCAGAAAATGAAAATTTATACTAAAACAGGGGACAAAGGGGAGACATCCTTATTCGGCGGACAGCGGGTACCGAAAGATGACCTGCGTATTGCCGCATACGGCACCGTTGACGAGCTCAATTCAGTTTTAGGACTCGCACTGGCGGAAACGCCCAATGATGAAATTACCCGGATTCTCATTCAGGTTCAGAATGATTTGTTTACTCTCGGATCGGACCTGGCATCCCCTCTGGAGAAGGAAAACCGGAATTTTGTGATTCCTCGCATTACCACCGCTCAGGTTGAAAGATTAGAAACTTTTATTGACTCAATAGAGTATAAATTACCGGAGCTCAGGAATTTTATTCTTCCCGGAGGCTCCAAAGCGGCCTCATTTCTTCATTTTGCGCGCACTGTGTGCCGCAGAAGCGAAAGAATGGCTGTTTCTCTGGCCCGGACGGTTGATATTGGCCCTAATCCGGTTGTATATTTGAACCGTCTATCTGATTTATTATTTGTTCTTGCCCGTTACGAAAATTTTTCTTCAGGCCATCCTGATGTTGATTGGAAAAAGGAGTAATCCTTTTTCTCCACTCCAAGATTTTGGGGGTGAAATTGGCTTCGACGGGGTTACTGGTTCTTTGAATTGCGCACCGTGTTCTCCGCAGACACGCTAAACGGCGGTAAAAAAACTAAATGGCGAATATAATTACGCTATCGCTGCTTAATTAAAAGCAGCCGTTCTCCGGAGCTGACGCCTGCCCGGGTCCGGTAGAACGCCGTCTGGCGGGCTAGCCGATTCCTTTTCTCATGAGGTTGACGCGAATCTTTTTTGAGATTGCCTTTGACAAGTTTGTCTGTTTGCAAAGCAAAGGTGAAATTTAATAACAGACTACGTGCGTAGACGTTCATCGGATGGTATCTTCGGACGCGGGTTCGACTCCCGCCACCTCCACAAAACTCAAAGGCATCTTCGGACGCGGGTTCTGCCAAAGGCATCCCTTCGGGAGACTCCCGTTTACCCCTTTAGGGCCACCTCCACAAAATAGAGAGCATTTTGTTTTGTACTATACATATGTTTTATATAGTGAAAAAGCAAAAAAGCACTATTATGGTTCAACCGGGAATATTCTAAACAGATTAAATGAACATAACAGGGGAAAGGTGAAATTTACAAAACCTTTTATTCCTTGGCGTTTAGTTTATTCAGAAGAATATGAGTCAAGATCAGACGCATTTAAGAGAGAGATGTTTTTTAAATCTGTTGATGGCCATAGATGGTTGAAAGAGCATCAAATAATATAATCTTCGGACGTAGGGTTCTGCCAAAGGCATCCCTTTGGGAGACTCCCGTTTACCCCTTTGGGGCCACCTCCACTCTTCTTAAGCACGGCACGGTCGTACCGTGCCGAATATAGAAAAGCTATATAATATATGCCTACTCGTGGAAGAAATAATCTAACAGAGGAATCAATATTTTTTGTAACGACAACAGTTGTAAGGTTTCTGCGTGTATTCTCCAATCCGGCAATTTGCGATATTCTAATAGCCAACCTTAAATATTACCAAACAGTCTATAAGTATGAAATTCTGGCTTATGTAATAATGCCTTCTCATTTCCATTGGATTGTTGCTATCGAACCTCATTTAGGGACCATTTCTGATATAATGAGAGACATTAAGAGAAGCACATCGAAAGAAATTATATCTTATTTAAAGAGCAATAGCCAGTATATGGATATTTTCAGTAAAGAAGCGGAGCAATATCCAAAACAGGAAAGGAAGTTCTGGATGCGGCGGTTTGATGACGAAGTTATAAGAAATGACAGGATGTTTTGGCAGAAAGTTGGGTATATACATAATAACCCTGTCAAGGCAGGGCTTGTAGAAGTAAGTTCAAATTATAAATACTCGAGTGCTGGGAATTATATAAGCGGAGATAATTCTATTATAGAAGTTAATACCAGTTTCGGCGGTGTTCAATTGCTTTAATCATTTTGGTCGGCACGGTGCGACCGTGCCGGGCTAAAGAAAGGCATCTTCGGACGCGGATTCTGCCAAAGGCATCCCTTCGGGAGACTCCCGCTTACCCCTTTAGGGCCACCTCCACACTTCTTATAACCCCCGGATTTATCTGCGGGAAAAAAGAACCCATCCTGCGGTAAAAGATAAGAGACATTTCTGCATCTCTGCCCCAGTCCTTCCCTTGTAAAGGGAAAGACAAGGGATTCTATGTAATGAAAAGGCTAATCTGTTTCCCGGGGATGGATAAAAAGATATGTTGTATCCGTGTCAGGACTTAAATGTCCCGACACGCGTAAATTATGCAATAAATCATTTTTGTTTTTGCTGTTCCGGGTACTGTTTAAGGAGTTGTGATAATGGAGGAACTCCATATTTTTCACGTTCTGCATCAGTAGTGTTGCGGTCTATTGGCACAAGCTCCTCTTTTCCGGTCTGCTGATTGATTAATCTGTTAGTACCGTATTTTTGATATCCTTCCGTAAATGATAAAAACCGGTCGATAGTTTGAGCTACCAGGTATTTCGCTTCTTTGTAGCCATCTTCAAATGCGCTTTTGGCCAGGTGATGCGCCAGAAGATAGTTATATGGACTTATGCTCGTCAGATTGTTGCTGCAAAATGTCAAACCGGTATGCTGTAATACTATGGCCGCGTTGGTTTTGTCCTCCGGAGTGCGCACATTCCCTTTGCCCAGTTCTTCAATTACAATTTTGAGCCTCTCTTCATCACTGCGCGAAATATTAATTCCGGAACGTGAGTCCTGATCTTCTTTAGCCAGTACCCTGAGCAGGGTGTTTTGTGAAAAATAAGTTTGGCAGGTGATTAACATTATGACTGAAAACGCGAGAATATTTTTCATATAAAACTCCATTGTAACGTTTTTTATTGAATGAGTAATTTAATAATAAACTTAATTCATAAATAAGCTAAGCCGAAAGCAACATTGTTTATTATAAAGCCGGTTTCTGAGGAATCATCTTTCGCCGTATTAATAGCAGTATGCTTATATTACTTTGTCCAGTCAGTTCGCCGGGGCGATTAAGGGAAACATCTCCAGTCCTCTCAGGAGCTAGTGCCGGCGTCAGGAGACGCTTCGCTTAACTCCTGCCGCAACATAAAATTTATGATAGCGTAGACTAAAATATGTCTAAAAACTTTGCAACCAAAGATGTAAACGAATTCCTTATTGAAAACAGTATTGATATATATCCGGTTATAATAATCAGCCCGAGAACTGAAGCCGTAATTGTTCCCCAGTGACTAATTCCCAGAAATGTATTGTTGTTTAGCAAAATAATCACTCCCGTAAATACTGCCAGAAATAACAAAAATTTCCATTTCTTAGTGATATCAAATTTCACTTTACTTCCCCCTCAAACAATATGAAATAATTAGCTTACCGGTATTAACTTTTAGAAAATTAAATAAAATCATTACGAAAAAAAACCATTTTTATGTTCTGCACGGTACGACCGTGCCGGACTGAAGAAAATTCATATGGATTATTGGTTTGGGAAAATGTATTTTTCTCCAGCTTATGAATGTAAGCCTGTTGAAATAATAAACTGAATATAATAAATATAACCGGTGTAAAATATTATGGATAGGCGAATTATTACAGAAACTATAATTGCATTGGAGTCATCCGCTCTTAATGCGTGGCTGAATGGTGATCCCACTCCTTACCTGGACCTGTATTCAAAGGACTTCACTTATTTTGACCCTGTACAGGAAAGACGCCTTGACGGCCTTGATAAAGTAAAAGACCTGTATGAAAGTATGCGTGGAAAGGTAAAAATGGATAGGTTCGAAATAGTAAATCCCGTAGTGCAATTAACCGATTCAATGGCGGTTCTTACCTACAATCTGGAGACCTGGCTTGGGGAAAGGTTATTTAAGGAGAATTGCACAGAGGTATACAGGCTCGAAGAAAATGATGAATGGAAAATAATACACAGCCATTGGTCATTTACCACGCCTAATATTGTTTAGTTTTTTATTCGGCACGGTACGACCGTACCGTTCTAAAAGAACCTGCAAATGCTACTCATTTAGTGAATGGGTAATCAAAAATATTTGACCGGCACGGTACGACTGTGCCGGGCTAAAGAATACTTAAGACCTGCTTAATATCTGAAACAATTCTTCGATAATTAAAATGATTTATGGATTGTCCGTCTTCGGCTGAAGTGATTTGCAAAGAACGGACTAATCCGGTTTGATTGAGATAAAGTCGAAAGGAAAATATTCATAAACATTAAATCGGAGTATTTATGAGGCGAATTGTTTACTCTTTATTGTTGATTTCTGTTTGTGTACCCGCTATTCTTTTTAGTCAGACGGTTACAGGTAAAATGATTGACCATAACGGTGCAGCATTACCGGGACTGAATCTCCAATTGCATATTCAGAACAGTGTATACAGTACAACCTCCGGTTCGGACGGCACTTTTACATTCAACGGTATTGTACTGGGAATAGAAGATGAAGATAATTTGCCTTCGGGGTATGCTGTGTCAAACAACTACCCGAATCCGTTCAATCCGAAAACCAGAATCGGGTTTGCTTTGCCTACAGACGGACAGGTGAAAATTAATATTTATAACTCAATAGGACAGAGGGTAGTTGAAGAAATTGAAAAAAATTGCGGGAAAGGGAATAATTATATAGACCTTGAATTGAATGGATTGCCGAACGGGCTTTATATAGCTCGGATTGCTATAGACGGAAAATTTACAGTTGTTAGAAAGCTTATGCTGGTTTATGGGAGCAATCATCTTTCGGAAACGGCATCAATTCCCAATTTTGGTTTAAACAGGGCATTAAAGAAAGGGGGGGCGGCTTTAGCAACAGCGATTGACAGCCTTGTGGCCGGCAGTCCGATTATCGGCAGAAAGGTATTTAAAAATCTTCAAAGCATTACGGAAAATAATTTAAATCTGGGCAACCTGACCGTTAACAGATTTTGGGAAGGTCTGCCCACAGTGGTTTATGAAGGCAAAACTTATAATACCATTCAGATAGGAACTCAATGCTGGCTTAAGGAAAACCTGGACGTGGGTACGATGATACTAAATACGGATTCTCCTTCGAATAACGGCGTTATAGAGAAATATTGCTATAATAACGACCCCAACAACTGTACTTTATATGGCGCTTATTATCAATGGAATGAGGCTATGCAATATGTAACTACTTCAGGCGCCAGAGGAATCTGTCCCCCCGGTTTTCATATTCCCACTTACGAAGAATTCCAGACTCTGCAAAGTTTGATTAATAATAATGATACAATGCTTAAAGGGATAGGCCAGGGCACAGGTATTTATGCCGGGAATAATCTAACCGGATTTTCGGCAATACTTGCCGGCGGACGTAATTATCAGGGGCCTTTTGCGGATTTAGGCGCAATGATGTATATGTGGACATCTTCAACTAATACCGACGGCGGGTCACATTTCGTTTATCTTGTTGGAAACGCTCCCGGATTGAATTTCAGCAGTTACGACAGGAGAAGCGGCTTCAGCATAAGGTGTATAAAAGACTAAATATTTTGAAGTTCCGTCAGGTCGTCGCGGCGACTTAAGCGAAGCGTCTCCTGACGGAATCACTTCCTCTTTTTGCTATGTCGTTTCAATCTCATCCGTTTGCTGCGGCAGCTTAAGGGAGGCTTCACCTGACAAAAGATAAACTGACACTTAAACGACAGACGGAATTCTTAATCATTTTCAAGCTGTTTAATCTTTTCTTTCAGCACATCAATTAAAGTATTAATCTGTTCCATATTGGTTTATGGCCGGCACGGTGGGGCCGTGCCATGCTAAAAAATCCGGGTAGAGGTTTAAACTCTCACAAATCCTGAACACAACGGAAGCCGAAATATTCATCGGAGCGTTCCGGGTCGTAGCCATTACGCAGGGTAATCCTGCAGCCAAATTCGTTGAGATCCCACGAGCCTCCTCGAAGAACTTTTCTGGTACCTGATTGAGGCCCTTCCGGATTACTTGATTTAATCAAACCATAGATGGCATACCAGTCGCTGCACCATTCTCTTACATTGCCGCTCATATCATGAAGCCCCAGTTCATTGGGCTGTTTTTTCCCAACTGGATTAGTTTGCTGCCCGGAGTTGTTGTAATACCAGGCAACATCATCAAGATTGTTGCTTCCGCTGTATTTAAAGCCTTTGCTCAGGTTTCCCCCTTTAGCGGCAAATTCCCATTCCGCCTCGGTAGGGAGACGTTTGCCTACCCATTTAGCATAGGCATCGGCATCAGCCCAGTTTACATTTACAACCGGGTGATTATCGAACCAGCCCCAAGTGGGGGGATCTGGCATAGGGCGTCTTGTAGATTTGCAGAATTCTTTATACTGTCTAACTGTAACGGGGAATTTTTCGATATAAAAGCTTTTCAGTTCAACAATATGTATTGGTTTTTCGTCGGCCAATTCATTACTCCCCATCTTGAATTCACCTCCTTCAACCAGAATCATTACCCCCCTCTTAATTCGCTCCTCGCTAATTCTTTTTTCCCGTTCGGCCTCTTCAATCCGGTCAAGCCATTCATGCACTTCTCTGTTCGGAGGGTCAAGTTCAGCCGCCTGGGCAAACATTTTTTTTGCTTCTTCAATCCGTTTCAATTCAACAAGGCCTTTAGCGTTATCAATCAGTTCAACAGCTTTTCGCTTCTTCTTTTTAATCTCCTCCTCTTTCCTCCGCTTAGCATCAATAGCATAAAGTATATCGGAAACTGTTTTGATTCTCTTAGTCTTATCCCTTTCCAGGCATTCCATAGCCACAAGGGCAATATCCATTTTGCTTTGCAGGGGAGTGATAGGTATTTGAGGATTCATTTTCTTTTCTTTAATAAGCCGCGATGAACCGCTGTATGGAAGATCGCCGTCAATTAATTCATATAGGATCATTCCAAGGGCATATATATCGGCTTCTTTTCCAACATCCTTCCATCTTGCTGCCAGAATTTGTTCGGGTGCCATATAAGCCGGAGTTCCAATTCCGTCCTGAAGTATTTCGAGGTTTTCCATTCCAAGCCCGCGTGCCAAACCGAAATCGCTTATTTTAACAGTCCATTTCTGTGATATGTCTTTTGGATTTTTATTCTCAATTAAAAGTATATTTTCCGGCTTGATATCCAGATGAATAAGGCCGGCTTCGTGTATTGATTCAACGCCATGGCAGGCCTGCTTAAAAATTTCTATTCCCTCTTCAAGTCTCCCTTCCACATTGTGCCTTGTTTCGGTCATCCAGTCGCGAAGGCTTTTATCGGCAATTTCCATAGGGTAAATAATAATATTTTGCCCTTTATACATAGTCTGCTGCGGCTGATATGCTTTTATTATATGCTGAGTATTGTTAAGCCGGTCTCTGCTTTCAAATTCAAGAAGTATATTTTTAATAGACTCTTTATTGAAATAAGGGAGAGTTTTAATTGCCATCGATTTCTCAGTCAGCTGATCATAAACCTGGTATACTCTTCCGTATCCCCCCTGGCCGATTTTCTTTTTAACAAAGTAACGGTCCGATATTGTGTCTTCTAAAGCAAGCTCAACATAATTAACGGCAATTGAACTCGAAATGGAATCAGGGGGATTCTGCGATTGGAATTCGAAATCTTCAATCCGATTGTTTTTTAGGGCGCCATTTGTTAATGTGTGTTTATGTACCGGGGTATGGTTTGTAACGGCATTGTTGCCTGTGGGAGTTTTACAGGAAGGGCATATTTTCCAGTTCCCTTTTAACTCTTTGCCGCAAATTGAACAGTGGCTCTTAATAATAATTGGGGCCAGACAATTTGGACAGGTATCCCAAGTTCCTTCAATCGGCTCGCCGCATGTCTTGCACAACAATTCCAAAGTGTTTATCCCGCTTTCTGTTTTGTAATTAATATATTACTACTTAAGATTAAATGTAATAAACCGGGGTGATTTATGACAGGTAAGGAAGGGTAAGTGTGATTTAAATCATTCCGGCATTTTAAGGGCCAATCCAGGGGACTGGAATTAAGGCTTGAGGGGAGAAAGAATTTGATAATTAATCTAAATGAAAAATAATAGGACCATTAATGTTTGCGGAGTCCAATGTCCTAATATACTTCCTGTTACTATTGCCGGTTACCAAAGGCAAATGGAATCATGACTCCAGACAGAAGAATGACCTGCAATTATAATCCTTAATCATTTTATGGCCGGCACGGTATGACCGTGCCGTGGTAAAAACCTGCGGTTGCGCAGCAGTTATAATTCTTAATTATTTTCCAGCAGTTTAATCTTTTCTTTCAGCACATCAATTAGAGTATTAATCTGTTCCAGATGAGTTCTGAATGAGAGAACTACCAGCCTCAGGACGAATTTGCCGTTAAGCATTGTTGAAGATATGAATATTCTGCCGTCCCTCTGCACTTCATTTATCAGCTTTTTATTGAACTCATTAGGATCTCCCTTTTGAGGGATATACCGGTATGTTACTATGGAAAGATCCGGGAATGGCCCTACTTCCATATTCTTTATTTCGCTGAGACTGCCGTGGAAATATTGTGCAAGGAGTATCTTTTCCTCAAGCGCAGTGCGGAAAGCCTTTACTCCCGCAATTTTAAGGGGAAGCCAGAGACGAAGTCCTCTGAAATGCTTAGACATTTCGGGGGATAGGTCAGAAGGGGAGAGCTCATTCTCAGGGTCAATTGAATCCTGCATATAATTTGCCTGGAAGTAATGGGAATTGAGCATCTTCATTTTATCCTTTATAATAATAGCCCCGGTGCCGTATGGAAGGAAAAGCCCCTTGTGCGGATCCATAACAATAGAATCGGATTTATCCATTCCCTGCAATACTTTTCTGCCGGTTTCGGATAATAGGAAGAAGCCTCCATAGGCTGCGTCAATGTGAAACCAGACAGAGTGTTTCTGTGCAATATCCCCAATTGATTCAAGCGGGTCCACAGAACCGGTATTGGTTGTGCCGGCCGATGCGATAATAAGGAATGGAATAAGCCCTTCCTTTTTATCCTGTAAAATTTGGCGCTCCAGTTCTTCCGGAATTATTCTGAAATTATCATAAGTCTTAAGATATCTTCTAACAGCGCTGTTTAGTCCCGCAATCCTTATTGCTTTATCAACCGAGTGGTGCGCGTGGTCGGAAAGGTAAATAACTCCTTTTTCAACCTTTGCTCCTTCTATTCCGGCATAATCGCGGGCGGTAACAACAGCGGTAAGATTCGCAATGCTTCCTCCCGAAGTAAGATTGCCTCCGGCGCTATCGGGATAGCCTGCAAGCCCTGCCATCCAGGCTGTAAGCATATTTTCCATTCGGACTGCCCCGGGAGAAAGAAAGAAGATGCCGGAATAGCGGTTGGTTATGTCGGCAAGATAATCTCCGAGGGCGGAATAATAAATTCCTCCGCCGGGAATGTAGCCAAGATAACCGGGGGATGCGGGATTTACTCCGGGAGTGTCTACATTGTTCTTAATAACATTAAGGAGCTCATCTAAAGGCACCCCCTCTTCTGCAATGGGGGACTTATAAATATCTCTCCCCTTGTCTTCGGTAAAAACAAAAGAGGGAAGGGAGGATATATTTTCAAGAAAACTATCCGAGTAGTTAATTACTTTCCCGAGCATTTCTCTCCGTTCGTCAAATCCGGGATTGATGGATGCCGAGAGCCGTTCAAGTTCTTTTATTCTTTCAATCATTAATAGTCCGTTTGTCTGAAATTAACAGATGTAAAAATAAGCATAACAGGGGAAAAAAGTATTTTGGATTTTCCGGCAGTGCCAGGATATAAATTCCTTTGCCGGTTCTTTCCAATGTGCTATTTTTCCACCTGATATATATGGAAATGCGCAGTGCTGAAATACAAAATTAGCATATCGGGGATTGAAATTGAAGTAGAGAGAAAGAGGGTAAAGAATCTGCGTCTTTCGGTGCATCCCCCTTACGGGGAAGTTAAGGTCTCGGCACCTGTTTATTATTCATACGAGACGGTGCGTTCTTTTGTTGCAGGCAAAATAGACTGGATAGAAAAGCACCGTAAAAAATATTTAATCGGCGAATATATAATTCCAATAAGGCATAAGTATCTGACGGGCGAGGAGCATTATTTTAAGGGGGATAAATTCAAGCTGCTTGTAGAAGATACAGCAGGCAGGACAAAAGTAGAACTGACCGGGAGTGAAATAATTTTAAGGATAAAGAAAGGTTCAAAAATTGCAAAGAGGAAAAACGTATTTGAAGAATGGTACAGGGATAGATTAAAAGAGGATGCAGAGCTGCTCATAAGTAAATGGGAAAAAGAAATAGGAGTAAAGAGCAGCGGATACGGAATTAAAAGAATGAAAACCAGATGGGGCTCCTGCAATATAAGGACAAAGAAAATATGGCTGAACCTTGCACTTGCAAAAGCACCACAGCGGTGCTTTGAGTTTATAATTGTGCACGAGCTTGTTCACCTGCTGGAGAAAAACCACAATGCCAATTTTAAAAAACTTATGGACAGATTCTACCCCGATTGGAAAGCCTGCTCAAAAGAGCTTAACGGAATTAAACTGACCGGTTCCTAAAAGCCGGGTTGTAAACTCAAATCACTCATTTAATACACATCTCCTTCCCTCATTGTATCTATTCAACATATGCGGGTACAATTCGGGGTGCAATAAAATAGGACAAAAGGTTTTGGCTTAATCCAAGGCTCTGCCTGCAAAATTTAAACACTCACAACATTATAATGCCATTAGCAACTTTTATGCTGTATGAATTACCATCTGCCTGCGATAATAATAATAGGAAAATATTGATTAATGCAGAGGGTCCCGTTTATTGATGAAAATGAACAGCAGGAGAAGCAAATGAATGACATTAGAAGCAAATATAAATTTTATATTACCTTTCTGGTCATAATTTGGCTGAACGTATTATTAAATGCGCAAGATCCAATCAATAATGAAAGGCCCGGGAACGATTCTACACAATTCGCTCTCAACAGCGCAAACGGATTAACCCGTCCCCTCAACAACGGTGAAAACGCCATGCAGTTATTCGGCAGTGAGAATTTAAGCGGAAACTGGTGGGGGATAAGGAGTGCATTAATTGAGAGGGGGATAAATCTTCAGGTTATTTATAAAGGGGAAGTCTGGTCAAATCTATCGGGCGGATTGGAAAAGGGGAGCGTACTGCTTGATAATACAGATATCATCCTCGATTTAGATTTGGATAAGTCACTCGGTTTGAATGGAACTAGTTTTATACTTCAGTTTTTAGGAAACAGCGGAAGGCTTCCGTGCGAATATGTTGGAGTTCAGCAAGGCATATCGAACATAGAGACCATTCCTACCTGGAAAATATTTCAAATGTACATAGAACAGAAATTATTTGATGAAAAGCTTTCGATAATTCTTGGCATGTTTGACCTGAATTCGGAATTTGATGCGAGAGAAAGCTCCTCTATATTTCTCAATCCGTCACACGGAATAGGACCCGACTTTGCAAAAAGCGGATTGAACGGGCCCTCCATTTTTCCTACAACATCTATAGCCCTAAAATTGGGATATGAATTCGATAGCGGTTACTTCCTAAAATGGGCAGTCTTCGACGGTGTTCCGGGCAATCCCGATAATCCCTACGGGACCCATATATTTTTGTCTGGAAACGATGGAATTCTCTTTACTGCCGAGACAGGATATGCAGTAAAGAAGGAAGATATGCTTATTAGCAAATTCTCTGTGGGAAGCTGGATATACAGTTCAGACTTTGATGAAAACATTGCAGGAAATATCGGAGTAGAGAATAGATCAACGGGCAAAAATTACGGCCTCTATTTAAATTGGGAACATCGGTTTAATGAGACATCTGCCGGCAGTTGTGCTATGTATTTTTTAAGAGTCGGAATGGCAAATAAGAAGATTAATCCTATTGATTTTTATGCAGGCACCGGATTCAATATTAAGGGGATTTTTGATAGCGGTAATAATGATAATCTGGGTGTAGCCCTGGCTGTTGCTCATAATTCTTCCTATTATAGAGAGTTCGTCGAAAAATCAGAAGAAATCCAAATGAAAGAATTTGAAATAAATATGGAAGTAACATACACCCTTCCAATTACTCCCTGGCTCATTCTTCAGCCCGATCTGCAGTATTTTATTAACCCTACATTTTGCAGTCTTAATGACTCATCTCTTCTTTTCGGCACAAGGTTGAGAGTATCGCTCTAGCATTATTCCGGTTTGAGAAAATAGCAGGTTCAAAAGAATCTCATTAAACCGGGAAAGAAGCGATTAGTTCTTACTCTTTCTTTATCTTCTCAATCTTTTCTTTTAATACTTCAAGAAGTGTATCAACAGTTTCAAGATGTGTTCTGAAAGAGAGCACTGCCAGCCTTAGAATAAACTTTCCATTTAGCATGGTTGATGAGATAAATACCCGTCCGTCTTTCTGCACTTCATTGACGAGTCTTCTATTGAAATCATCCGCGTTTCCCGATTGAGGGATGTATCTGTATGTCACTACCGAAAGGTCGGGATAAGGGCCAATCTCTATACTGTTTATCTCCTGCACCTTTTCATAGAAATAGCGGGCAAGAAGAATTTTCTCTTCAAGAGCGGCTTTGAAGGCGTTTACCCCCGCAAGCTTTAAAGGGAGCCATAACCTGAGTCCCCTGAAATGTTTTGAGAGCTCGGGGGAGAGATCGGCAGGCGCAAGTTCGTTGGACGGATCAATAGTATCCTGCATATAATCCGCTTCGTAGTAATGGGATTTAAGCATTCTCATTTTATCTTTAACAAGAACGGCGCCGGAACCGTAGGGAAGAAATAATCCCTTGTGCGGATCCATAACAATCGAATCCGATTTTTCGATTCCATTTAATATTTCCTTTCCCGATTCGGTCAGAACGAAAAAGCCTCCGTATGCGGCATCGATATGAAACCATAATTTATACCGCGCGGCAATATCGCCTATTAAATCGGCCGGGTCAACCGATCCCGTGTTGGTAGTGCCGGCGGAGGCTATAATTATCCAGGGAATCAGATTCTCTTTGAGATCCTTATTAATACTCTCTTCAAGAATAACAGGATTCATCCTGAAATTTTCATCCAGCGGAATATATCTTTTAACACATTCATTCATCCCTGATATGCGGAGCGCTTTATCAACGCTGTGATGCACCTGCTCGGTCATATAGACTACTATTTTTTCTATATCCTTTCCTTTAATACCGGCAGCATCCCTTGCAGAAACAATTCCGGTAAGGTTGGCAATGCTTCCCCCGGAGGTAAGATTTCCTCCTGACGTTGATGGATAACCGATAATGGATGCCATCCAGTCTGTAAGCATATTCTCCATACGGACTGCTCCCGGCGAGGCAAAGAATACTCCCGCGTAACGGTTTGTAACCGCTGCAAGAAAATCCCCCAAAGCGGAATGATAAATACCTCCCCCCGGTATATAGCCAAGATGGCCGCCTGATGCAGGATTGAGCCCGGGAGTATCTACATTTGTTTTTAATATTGCAAGAAGTTCTTCAGCAGGTATTCCATTCTCCTGAATAGGTGAGGAATAAATTCCTTTCCCTTTTTCATCCGTGAAAACATATGAGGGAAGTGTGTTTATCTCTTTTAGAAAGTTCTCCGAGTATTGTATAACTTTATCAAGCAGTTCTTTTCTGGTATCGGCGGTTGGATGAAGCGGAGAGGAAAGTCTCTCAAAATGCTTAATTGCTTCTTTCATTCTCTAATCCTGAATATTAATTCTGAATAACACAGGCACAAATGTAAGGAATATATTAAACTGTCGCTGATGATTAAAAATTAATAAATATTAATTCTGAAATAAGTAAGATCGTAATAGAATTGAGTTTTATTTACCCAGTCTGAGAAAAATCATATACTGAATTCTCTTTCTATCTGCCATATAGCCGTAGAACCTCATTTTAAGTCCAATCTTCAGTTTGCGGTATCTGTAATAGAAAAATCTCCTGACAATCTTATAGCGCGAATCCCATCTCTCAATATCCTTGTCATTCTCAATTCCCCATTTAAGGTAAGAGCTTTCGTCGAGTCCTGTATTTTTAATTACGAGTTTGTTGGAAAGAGAGACCCCGAGTGGGGAACTTATGTCGCATATAATTGAAGCAGAAGAAAAATTATCCGCAATTCTCTTAAATAACTTTTTAACATCCGCCTCGGTTAAATAGTAAAGCAGTCCGGCTACAATAAATAGGAGATTCTTTTTAACTTCTATTTTTTCAACCCACTCATCATCAAGCACCGAAGCGGCTATGAGATGCCTTCTCTCATTTTCCTTAAAAAACTTCTTTCTGAGGGCAATTACATCGGGGAGGTCCAGTTCATACCAGTTTAGGATTCCGTTGTCGTTCCTCTCAAATGAGGTATCCAGTCCGCATCCCAGATTAACAATGGTGCCCCCTGGAAATTCCTTTATATAGTCTTGAATAACTGAGTCGGTATAGATTCCTCTCATAATCCAGGCCAGTCGGGTGAGGGGATGAATGTTATTTGCAATTTGGGAGAAATCGTAATTAACCCGGTTAATTACTTCCCGTGCTGTTTTGTCAACAAGCAGGGGTTTTTCTTTCTCCATTTCGACGGCTCTTCCCCATAGGGGGAGGAATAAAGTCTTCTGAACGCTTCCCAAAGGGGCGTCAATTTTTTCCTGCATAATCGCAACTCCAATTAACCCAACAGGTAAAATAAGAGAATGGGGGGGAATTAAGAAAGATAATTTTGGGAAAGGGAGAAAAATTTCCTGCAAAAAGGGGAAAAAAGGCAAAAAAAGGGGGATTTTTATTGCATTGGTACAAATATTGCCTTAAATTTCATTCCGGTATGAGAACGTTTATTTTTTACAAGCTAACCGGCGCAGGCAATGATTTTATACTGTTTGATTTAAAGGATAATCATAAGTTAGATATTACGCCTCATTTAGCCGGAAGCATTTGCTCAAGACGTTTCGGTATTGGAGCCGACGGAATACTTGTTATTAAGGATTCGGACGGTTTTGACTTTGAAATGGCATATTATAATGCGGACGGAACTACCGGAAGCCTATGCGGAAACGGCGCCAGATGCGCTATTAAGTATGCATCGGCATCGGGACGGCTTAATAAAGGTACCGCTAACTTTGCGGTAAACGGCATTCACTATTCGGGTGCTGTTATTGATGATGAGAAAATTGCTTTTAACTTTAACGAGCCGGAAGATCTTTTACAGAATTTGAGTTTTATTGCGGGGGAACAGGTTATAAAGGGTTCCTTTATAAACACAGGCGCTCCCCATCTGGTTATAAACATTAAAGATGTTCTTTCTGATATTGGAAATCCCTCTTCATTCCATACTGATATTGATAGTTTCCCGGCGTATGAATTGGGAAAGAAAATCCGTTATTCCGAAACGTTTTCTCCTGCAGGAGTGAATGTTAATTTTATAAGCACGGCTGAAGATGTAATAAAAATCCGCACTTATGAAAGAGGAGTTGAAGATGAGACTCTTGCATGCGGAACAGGTTCTACTGCTGCCGCAATGATTGCTTCGCTTGAATACGGATACAGCTCCCCGGTTAGTCTTAAGACAAAAGGGGGGGATATTCTGACTGTGGCTTTTAAGAGAAAGGGTTTGTCGTTTGAAAATGTGACTCTTACAGGCCCGGCCAAAATAGTTTTTAAAGGTGAAATAACAATTTAAAATATAGAGGATATAATGGGAAAAGTAATTTTTACAATTAAGTACAATATTCTCCCCGAAAAAAGGAAGGATTATCTTGACGTTGTAAGGGAATTAAAGAATGTTGTAAAAGCCGAAGGGCTTGAAACCTATTCAGTATTTGAACAGAAAAACAAGCAGAATTCCTTTGAAGAAATCTATGTCTTTGTGAGCAAAGAAGCTTACGAAAATTTTGACGATAATCAGGACGAAAGAGTTGATCTCCTTATGACAAAGCTTTCTGATATGATTAAGGAACAGTCGACCCAGTATACAACACTGGTTGAAGTAGAAAGCTGACAGGCAGGTTTTCTTTAGCAAGGGAAAATCAGAAAGCATGCAATGCACGAGTACGTCGGTGCCATACATATCCATTCGGTATTCTCTGACGGATCCGGAGAGATACCTGATATAGCTGTGCACGCGGAGGAATCGGGGCTCGATTTTATTATGATATCGGACCACAATACTCTCCGCGGGCTTGAGGAGGGGTATGAAAAATATTACGGTAATACACTCGTACTGATTGGCTGTGAAATTAACGACCGTAAAAATCAGAATCATTATCTTGCATTCGGGATAAATAAAACCATTACAACCCGCCTTCCTGCAAAAGAATACGTTAAAAAAATAAATGAGGCGGGGGGATTCGGGTTTATTGCCCATCCGCACGAAAAACGATCATCAATGAAAGAACACCCGGCATATCCATGGACAGAATGGGACTGCGAGGATTATACAGGTA
The DNA here is from genome assembly GCA_023453125.1 of Bacteroidota bacterium. Lineage (GTDB taxonomy): Bacteria > Bacteroidota > Ignavibacteria > Ignavibacteriales > Melioribacteraceae > JAEXUB01. The sequence goes on along the minus strand of JAEXUB010000156.1, from coordinate 2,837 downwards.
TTGAGATCTGGAACCATATGTCCGAATGGATGGAAGGGCTTACCGAACAGAATAAATTCAACTACTTTATTCATCCCCTTAAATCCATAATTGCTCCTCCCGAAGAAACTCTTAAAGTATGGGATCAGGTAAATCTTAAAAGGAAGGTAGTAGGCATAGGGGGAGTTGACGCCCACGCCCATAAGGTTAATATGCTCGGTTTCTTTGAAGTGGAAGTATTTCCCTATAAAGTGCTCTTCAAATCGGTTCGGACTCATATTCTGACAGATGAAAAGCTAAGCTGCGGGGAAGGAGAGGAAGCGTCCGAAGGTAAAAGAATTATCTACTCCGCTTTAAGGGAAGGGCGCTGTTTTGTATCCAATTCCTATCACGGTGATGCCTCTGGATTCCGCTTTATATGCAAAGGCCCCGTTGGGGAATACGGGATGGGGGATGCGCTCCCTTACGAAGAAAACCTGCGCTTATGGGTTACCCTCCCGAAAGGAAAGGGGGAGTTGAGATTGATTCGAAACGGCGAAAAAATAGCCGAAAATGAGGATTTTGAAGGGGGATTCAGGGTCAGGGAAAGCGGGGTCTACAGGGTTGAGGTATATTTGAATAATAATGCCTGGATTTTTTCAAATCATATTAGAATTCATTGAGAATTTTCTTAAATTTATCAGCTAAAATTTTAATTTACTAATAAAACAGGGTGCAATTGTGTTAGCAAAGAGCAAAAAGATTTCTAAAAAGGAAATGAAAGAAGATAAACTCGTTACCTCCTTTTATAAGGCTAAAGAATTATACACCGAATATCAGTCAAAGATTTTTATAGGTCTCGGCGTTCTCGTTATTATTGTAGCGGCTGTAATTTTGATTAATCAGAGCAGCGAGAAGAACAACCTTAAGGCTAATGCTCTTTTGGCAAAAGTTATTCCGGTTTACGACGGGGCCCAGTTCCAGGAAGCAATTGACGGCAGAAAACTGGAAAATATTACCGGCTTAAAGGAAATTGTTGAAGAATACGGAAGCACAGATGCCGGCGAAATGGCAAAGCTTTATCTTGCCAATGCATATTTTTATTTAGGCCAATTTGATAACGCAATGAAATATTATAAAGATTTCGGCGGTTCGGGAGACGATTTTAAGGCTTCTTCCTATGCCGGCATAGCAGCCTGCTACGAAGCTAAAAAAGATAATAAAGAAGCTGCAGATTATTTTAAGAAAGCCGCTTCAGTTTCTAAGGCAAATTACCAGAATCCGGAATTCCTTTTGAAGGCGGGCATTAATCTTATAGCCCTTAATCAGAATGAAGATGCAAAAGAATTATTCCTTAAGATTAAGGAAGACTACAAAACATCAGTGGCCGCTTACGAAGTTGATAAATATCTGGCCATTGTAGACGTAAAGTAATTTTTTGGCAAAAAGCCGTGTAACAACGGCTTTTTGATTTTATACAATAGTTTAATAGTAACAGGAAAAAACAAGTAGGATAATATGGCAGATACATCAGATTTAAGAAACGGCCTTATAATGCGCTTTAAAAACGACCTTTATACCGTAGTTGAATTTCTTCACGTAAAACCGGGTAAAGGGGGCGCGTTCGTTAGAACAACCATTAAAAATTTAAGAACCGGTAAGGTGCTTGAAAATACTTTCCGCTCGGGCGAATCGATTGAAGTCGTGAGAGTTGAAAGAAGAAAATACCAGTATCTTTATAAGGAGTCGGGTGGATTTGTATTGATGGATAATGAGACATACGACCAGATAACAGTTGCAGATACCTATTTTGGAGACGGCAAAGAATACCTTAAAGAAGGAATTGAAGTAGAACTCCTTCTCGACGATAAAGAACAGATTATCAACGTAGAGCTTCCTGTATTCGTAAACCTTGTAGTGGTTGAAACAGAACCGGGCTTTAAAGGAGATACTGCTACCAACACATTCAAACCGGCCAAACTCGAAACAGGCGCTCAGATTACCGTACCTCTTTTTGTTAACGAAGGGGATATGCTTAAAGTTGATACCCGTACCGGAAGCTATGTGGAACGCGTAAAAAACTAAAGGGCTAAAATGGACCTTAATCTTATCAAAAAACTGATCAAAATTGTTGAACAAAGCGATATAACGGAACTTTCAGTTCAGGAAGGGGAACTGAAAGTTTCTATTTCCAAAAACAGGGAAGAGCAGAAATATGCGGTTTTAGGCGCTCCTCCGATGCATCATATTCCTAACGCTCCTGTTCACTCTGCTCCATCGGCCGAGGCTGCGGCACCGGTCAATTCCAACCTCCACGAAATTAAATCCCCTATCGTCGGTACATTCTACCGTGCTTCATCCCCAGATGCTGAACCTTTTATTAAAGAAGGGGACTCGGTTGCAGCGGGAACTGTGCTCTGCATTGTTGAGGCAATGAAGCTAATGAATGAAATTGAATGCGACGTTAAAGGTAAAATAGTTAAAATTCTTGTTGAGAACGCTTCCCCCGTTGAATACGGGCAGCCCCTTTTCTTAATTGAAAAAGAATAGCGTACTCTGTTATGTTTAAAAAAATATTAATTGCCAACCGGGGCGAAATTGCCCTGCGGGTTATAAGAACCTGCAAAGAACTTGGAATTCCTACAGTTGCAGTCTATTCCGAGGCTGACAGAGATTCCATGCATGTTTATTTTGCCGATGAAGCTGTTTGCATCGGTCCCGCGCCAAGCGCCCAGAGCTATCTTAAAATTTCCAACATCCTGTCGGCCGCCCAGATTACCGGTGCAGACGCAATTCATCCCGGCTACGGATTTCTATCGGAAAATCCTCAGTTCTCCGAAATCTGTACTGCTACCAATATAAAATTTATTGGTCCCTCG
>JAEXUB010000076.1 GCA_023453125.1 Bacteroidota bacterium | reverse complement strand
TTAAAGAGTTTAACACCGGCATTTATTCTCTGTCCCTTAATAAGGTCACAATCCCCGATAACTCCGGCAAACGGGGCTTTTATTTTTGTATACTCAAGATTAAGCTCTGCTCTTCTTTTTTCGTTACGGGCAGAAGTAAGATTTGTTTTATCAGCGGCAACATCCCTTCTGCGGGCGCCGCTCAGAACCATTTCCTCCTGCAGGCTGTCGCTCTTCTTTTCATATTCGCTTCTTGTAATTTTTCCGTATTCCCTCAGTTTTTCGAGCTCTTCCATTTTCTTTTCAATTTCATTTCCCTTTGCAATTGTCTCTGCATTTATAGTTGAATCCCCTACATTAAGCCGGTATTCAATAAATGCGCTGTTAAAGCGCGAAAGGGCGTTCCGGTACTGCAGCTGGTATTCGGTATCGTCAAGGGCAAGAAGAAGCTCCTCTTTAGCCGCCTTTTTTCCTTCATATATATTAAGCTCCTTTATATACCCGCCGGCATTTGACTGCACTTCAAGTTCCTTTGAGGCTTTAATAACGCCATTGGCGGTAACCCATTTTATAAGGTCTCCCCTGAAGACGCTTGCGGTGGATACCCGGAATTCTATCTTATCAAGGTTATCGGTATTTACATTTTTCTCTTCTACAGCTTCTTCTGTTTTTGTTTTAGGAATAATAACGTAGACCAGAATGGCAAGAATCACAAATGCCACCGCAGCCCCCGCGTTCTTTGCTGATATTTTCATTTATCTCTCCGGTAAAACTGATTATTTCTATTAATCTTTAACGAGCTCGTCAAATCTCTTTCTGCTGAGTCTTTCAAAATAGGTATAGAGCACGGGGATAATTATAAGTGTCAGGAATGTTGAAGAGAGAAGTCCCCCTACAACTGCAACCGAAAGCCCTATTCGCAGCTGTGTTCCGGCGCCCAATCCTATCATCATCGGCATAAGTCCGAATACCACCGTAAAAGTATTCATTACTATAGGCCTGAAACGGGCGTGTCCCGCGGCCATTATTGCATCGCGCACATTCAATCCCTCTTTTCGCATCCTTAAAATATATTCCACCTTAACAACGGCATCGTTATCCGCAATACCAATAAGTATTATCAAACCGAGCATCGATATTATGCTGATGCTTTCCCCCAGTACATAGAGAAGCAGAATACCTCCTATGAGTCCGAGCGGGACGGAAAAGATTATTACAAAGGGGAAGAGGAAAGACTCAAACTCCGATGCCAGAATCATATACATCAGAAGCACGGAAATTATGAGTGCGGCATAGAGCCCCCCGAATGAAGCGCGGATTTCATCGTTTGTGCCTCCTATGGAGATATTCTCCTCCGGATCCGGCTGAATCCTATCTATTACCTCTTTAATCCTCTCGACCCCTTTATCAACCGAAATCCCCTCAAGGTCGGCATAAATATAAACCGCGCGCGCCTGTTCTTCCCTGAATATTTCGCTGAAGCTGTTGGTAAGCTCATAATTTACAAGTTCGCGGAGAGGAATTTTCCTGTTCCCCGATGTTACAATATTTGAAAGCACATCATCAATATCGTCCCGGGCGGTCTCAACCGATTTAACCGTAATATTAATCTTCTTATCGAATTCCGAAAATGCGGCCGCTGTTTTACCTTTAACCGAATTTACTATCTGGTCCCCTACCGATTCTATGGGGATATCATAATTCATACATTTATCCTTATCCACGGTAAATGTATAATGGGGAGTCCCCTTTTCGGCGGCTGGCCTTACATTTATAATTCCTTCCGGAGCCGCTTTTTTAAGCTTTTCTATTATCACGTCTGCCTTTGCAGAGGCGGCTTCCAGACTCCTGTTCTTTACGCTTATTATTATATCATTATCGGAGGGATTTATTATCTGCGTATAGGCATTGCGTACCTGCTTAAAGGAATATTTAAGCCCCCCCTTCTTATCGAGTATCTTTCTCACTTCATCCTGAACCTTGTAATAGGATTCATAGCTGTTCAGCTTAACGCTAAGCGAGGAGGTGTTTACATTTATCTGTTCTTTATTCAAAAAGTCGAATTCATTTACGCGCCCGATGTTTGATACCAGATCGGTTACCTCGGGAATGGCAAGAATCTCCATTTCTACCGGAGTGGTGAATTCCGCGTTGCCGCGCAGACTTGTGCCGGCCGGATAGGTAATCTCAACAAGGAACTCATCCTGAGGCGATGGGGGGATAAATTCCTTTTTAATATCTATTGCCGCCAGTATGGTAAGAAGCACAAGCACCCCGGTAAGCAATACAACCGTCTTCTTATTATCAAGAGCCCAGAGAAGGAGTTTTTCGTATTTGCCTATTATGTAGTTCATAAACCGGTCTACGCGCGCAAATGCACTGCCGAACCATTTTTTTAACAGCTCCGATATTACTATGCCGTATTTTACCGAAAGGAAAAAGGAGGATTTTATGAGGAACACAACCGGGAACCGGACCCAGTAAAATATTCTGCCTATAAATTTCTTCCCCTTTGGCGATTTGAATTCTATAAATCCGCGGCTGTAATACTCCCTGTTAAAATTTACAAAACTGTTCCTTGACGCAAGCATTGGTATTAAGGTTATTGCCGTTATAATTGACGATGTGAGGGAGAATGCTATTGCAAGGGACTGGTCGCGGAAGAGCTCGCCTGCTATTCCCTTAATAAAAAGAAGAGGCACAAATACTACGATAGTTGTCAGGGTAGCGGCTACAACGGGCATTGCAACTTCGCCCGTGCCTCTAAGAGCGGCGTCTTTAAGGCTTAATCCTTTCTCCCGCGATGTTACTATGCTCTCTATTACCACTATTGCGTTATCAAGCAGCATACCAACGCCAACCGCTATGCCTCCAAGGGATACTATGTTAAAATTAATATCGAATAAATACATTAGAAGAATTGTAAGCACAAGGGAAGAGGGAATTGTAATTCCGATAATGAAAATATGGCGCAGGCTCCCCAGAAAGAAGAAAAGCACCATAATTGCCAGAAGACCCCCAAAGTAGACCTCCTGCTTTACATTCGATATGGCGCTCTCTATGAATCCTGAATTATCCGAGACTACCGTAAGGCTGTAATCTTTCTGTTCCTTCTTAAGCTTCTCTATCAGGTCCCTTACTTCGCGGGCTACATTTACCGTATTGGCGGTAGATTCCTTATAGATCAGGAATCCAACCGTCTCAGAACCGTTAATGCGCGTTAAGCCTTCCCTCTCTTTAAAATTCTCCCTAACGCGGGCCACATCTTTTACCCTTACAACCCCGCCTTCTTTTGTGCGCTGTACAACCGTCTCTTCAATTTCCCCCGTATTCCGGTATTCCCCAACAGCCCTTAAAGGGAGCCTGAATGCCCCTTTTAAAATCTGCCCCGATACCTGGCTTGCATTTGCGCCTGATATTGAGCCCTCCAGCATCCGGTAGGATATTCCGTATTTCTCCATTTTCTGAGGGTCTGTTTCAACCAGAATCTCCCTTTCGAGCCCCCCTGTTATTACCGCCTGCGCCAGCCCATCTATCTGTTCAAAACGGCGCTTAAAGAAGGTCCTGGCGTCCTCCTTTAGCTTTATAAGCTTTTCTATTTCCCCTTCGTGGGAATTATGG
>JAEXUB010000042.1 GCA_023453125.1 Bacteroidota bacterium | reverse complement strand
ATAGTAGGCAAATCTGCAGTTTATATTGCAAAATATGCCGGCATAAATGTACCCGAAAATACAACCGTTCTTATTGCAGAGTGCTCTGTTGTCGGAGATGAAGAACCGATGTCAATTGAGAAGCTCTCCCCTACACTCGCATTCTATACTGTAGACGGCTGGCTTGACGGATGCCATAAATGCATTGAACTGCTCAGATTCGGCGGCGTAGGCCATACCCTTTCAATACACTGCAGCGACAAAGATATAATAATGAAATTCGCCCTTGAAAAACCGGCATTCAGAATATGCGTTAATACCCCACGCACAACCGGCGCAAGCGGATATACAACAGCCCTTATTCCTTCATTAACATTAGGACCCGGCACCTGGGGCGGTTCAATAATTTCTGAAAACGTTTCGGCAGTGCACCTTAAGAATGTTAAGACTCTTGCATTCGAGACAAATCCCGTTAACAGCGGCAGCTGCATTAGTTCATACGATTCTTCAGTAACTGTTCCCGGCTCCTCTTTCGGCTCCTACAGCGCCGGTACTCCGCAGGGAACAAGCTTTACAAAGGAAATAGAGGAAAGGCTCCGCGCCCGCGCAGGCAATCCGTCGGTTGACCCGTTTACAAAACCGGCTTCAAAGGAAGTTAAAAAGGGAGCCTCGTACGGAAGCGGAATTACCGAAGATGAAATCCAGAAAATATTGAAAGATTTTAATTATAAGAAGTGACATCTCTAAAATCCCTCTCCGCACAGGAGAGGGATTCTTTAAAAACTAATCCGTATATCTTTCCAGCTTGAATTTTTCGCCTAGATAAAGTTTGCGTACATCCTGATCCTCTGCAAGGTCGTGAGCAGTGCCGTCTTTGAATATTACTCCATTAATCAGAATGTATGCCCGGTCAACTATGCTGAGGGTCTCGTGAACATTATGGTCTGTAATCAGGATCCCGATTCCCTTATGCTTAAGATTATGTACAATAGCCATAATATCCTCAACGGCAATCGGGTCTACGCCAGCAAATGGCTCATCAAGAAGTATAAAGCTTGGATTGCTTGCAAGGGCGCGCGCAATTTCCGTCCTTCTTCTTTCGCCGCCGCTAAGCTGAAATCCCTTGCTCTTCCTTAGATGCGAAATTGATAGTTCTTCGAGGAGGGAATCCATTTTATCCTTCCTCTCCTTATCGGTCATTTTCATCATCTGGAGAATTGCCATAATATTATCTTCAACGCTAAGGCGTCTGAAAACCGAAGCCTCCTGCGGAAGATATCCTATTCCCATCTTGGCCCTCTTGTACATCGGCTCGGATGATATATCCTTATCTTCAAGGAATACCTTTCCCTCGTCGGGGGAAATCATCCCGACTATCATATAGAATGTAGTTGTCTTTCCGGCTCCGTTGGGACCTAAAAGCCCTACAACTTCCCCCTGTTTAACATTAACCGAAACGTGGTTTACAACCGCACGCTTCTTATAAACTTTCTTCAGGTTTTCACTTCTTAAGGTTAGGATATTTTCCATCTTTATTTATAATTATTTCATCAAGTAGTTTTAATGCTTCTTTAACTTTATCCGAAAGGAATTCCTCTCTTGCCGGTTTGCCCGGATAAACGATAAACCGGGGAGAGTAAAATCTTTTTCCTTTCCTAAAATAACATTTTCCGGATGATATTCGCTTACAACCGAGCCGTACAATTTTACATCGTCAATCTTTTTTTCCTTAAAGAACATCTTTCCCCTTTCGGAACTGGCTTTTACCAGTCCGTTGGGCTCTTTTTCCTCATAAAGGTAATAGATGCTCAACAGCGCCCCCTCTACATCAATCCTGTTGATTTCACCATCTGCAAAATGCATTAAGATTTGGCGCCCCGACATCTGGTCGTACCTGTACTGCTGTCCCTCATTAAGGGAAAGCATAAAGGCATTCTGCAAAACTTCTATAAGATTCAGTTTTTTCTCTTTCATTCCCAAAGTAATCGAGTCGCCGGACATCTGCGAATCCTCATACCAGATTACCGGGGGATTAACGTCATTCTCGAGCCTGTAGGTAAAAATCTTATCTTCTTTGCGGTACATTGTAGTCAGATTATTTAGCGCGGCAAAATTACTCCGGAACATCTTAACTGAATCGGTCGCCACAAAGCGGTCCGTGCTGTCCTGATAGGCTTCCATTGTCCTTGCCGAAATGTAGAGGGTATCCTGCTTTCCCTCTGCGGTAGTATCAACCTGCACAAAGAGAGGCTTCCCGGTAATTGAAGCATATCCGGTTGAATCAATATTCCTGAATTCCTGCGACAGGATGACTGTCCTGTTCTTCGGATTAAAAATTTTAACATTCCTGAAACCGTGCGATACCTTCTTCTCGCGGAAATGCTCAAGGCTGTCTGCAAAAATCACTGAAGAAGTATCTGCAATCATTACGCTTCCAACAGCCACAGCCTTATTATCCTCCCTGAAATAGGATAGGTTTTTTGCCTTCATAACCGAATTCCTGTCGGTAAGGCTTACATCATCCGTAAAGTCGGCTTTCTTTTCGTTAAAGTAATAATATCCCTTTTTTGCCTTAAGTGTATAATGGCTGTCGTTTAATTCTATTCCCCACTCCGAGAATGTAGTTCTGGTCTCTTCGTAATAATAGCCTCGCGGAGTTTTAATTGTAATAGTATCCTGAACGGCGGTTACGTTGCCTATAAGCTCGGCTTCCCCTTTCTCGAAATAATGAATTGCCTTATCGCAATTAATCTTAAGGTTTCCCTGAGTTATAATAACGCTTCCAATAACTTCCCGGTATCGCTGCCCGTTTTCCTCAATCTGTTTAAGGCTGTCTCCTGTAATCTGCATTTTATTATTCTGTGCAAACGAATCTGCGAATCCGGCCAGGAGCAGAAGCAGAAAAAGAGGAACATATTTATTAAAAGGAAAAATCATTTCTTCTTCTTTTCCTCATTAACGGTTGTAGTAATTACCGGCTTGAATATAACCCAGTTCCTTATATGCTGATCCGACTCGAACCCGTACCCCTGCAGGTCTTCCTTCTTTGACGTTACAGTTACAAATTTATCGGTAACAATTTTCTCATCGGTACGCCGCCATACAAGTTCATCGGTTTTCAGAACGGTGCCGCTGTCGTTCACTGCAATTACATTGCCGATTGCAAAAATCTTTTTAATGTTATCGTCAACTTTGCCGCTGTCGGCCGTAAGCCAGGTGGAAATATGCTGGAGCGAATCGTAAAAATCCACTTTCATCTTCTTAAGGAACATCAGTCCCTTTTCCTGGTAGTCAACAATATGGTCTGAATATAATATTGCGCTCAGTTTCCCGTTATCGCCGTAAAAATAGGCCTGCGAATTCCAGCTCTCCTGAGTAGGCATTTCAGTGCCGGGGAGGGATTTATCGACCCCCGGATTAATCTTCTCTTCAGTGCAGCCGCTCAATAAAAAGAGGGCTAGGAAGAGAGATGCTGTATTTAATAATTTTTTGTTCACTTTCTCTGCAAGCCGAGTTTAACGAGATCGTGCAGGTGCACAAGCCCGACCGGAACATTGTTTTCGTCAATTACTATAAGAGAGGTAATACTGTATTTTTCCATAATCTGAATCGCGTACGAGGCCAGATGCTCCGCGCGGATTGTCTTTGGGTTTTTAGTCATTACATCCAATGCTTTCAGATTTTTAATATCCTCGGTTCTTTCAAGAAGCCTTCTTAAATCGCCGTCTGTAATAATTCCGATTAATTTTCCTTCGTAATCAACAACACAGGTGGTACCGAGCCGTTTTGAAGTAATTTCGAGGATTGCATCCTTCAAAGAAGTATCCGCTTTAACTGCAGGAACATCTTTCCCTTTATACATAATTTCAGATATCTTAAGAAGCAGCCTTTTGCCGAGGCTCCCTCCCGGATGAAGCATTGCAAAATCCTCCGCAGTAAAGCCCCTCATTTCGAGAAGCGCAATTGCAAGGGCATCCCCCATAACTAAAGCAGCCGTTGTGGAGGAAGTAGGCGCCAGATCGTGCGGACAGGCTTCCTCTTTTACGTGAACATTCAGCACTATATCGCATAAGCCGGCAAGCTTTGAATCGGGGACTGCAAGCATCCCGATAATCTTTACCCCCATCCGCTTAAGCATAATAATAAGATCAAACAGTTCTTCTGTGCTTCCGCTTTTGGATATTATAACGACTGTATCGTCCTTTCGGACCATACCAAGATCGCCGTGCAGGGCGTCTGTGGGATGAAGATAAATTGAGGGAGTGCCGGTGGAACTCAATGTTGCTACAATTTTTCTGGCAATGATTCCCGATTTCCCCATCCCGGTAAATACTACGCGTCCGGGGGAATTATAAATTGTTTTAACGGCATTGACAAAATCATCATTAATGCCGTTCATTAAATTGGCAACAGCTTCAGATTCAATCTGAACGACTTTTCTGCCGTATCCTAAAATCTGTTCATCAGTCATATATATACCGCTCAACCGGAAAATGCCCGGTTACTTTTTTTCAATAATTTCTTTTAAAATATAATTAAAAAGATCTTCTATAATCGCATAGGCAATAATAAAATCGACGTTTCTTTTTGCCTCCCGGTGCCCGGTGCTCGGGGATGCGCTAACGGCAGCCCGCTGAAGAAGCGGTACATCAAAAAGATCGTCTCCGATGTAAAAAAGATTTTCAAATGTAAGGTTTAATTCAGCAAGAAGTTTTTCTGCCGGGGCAACTTTATCGAGACTCGCAGTAATTACAGGGCACAAAAGATTCTTTCTCAGCTCGTTTATAAGTTCGTCTTCGGAACGCATTGTAACTATTCCCGCAGAAAGGCCCAGGGACTTAAGCTTTTCAAAAAATTTCTTAATAGTCTGAATATGAATCTGGAGAAGGGGGGAATTGGATTCAAAATTCCTGGGCACCAGCACCCCTTCAAGGTCAAACAGAAATAGTCTTATCTTTTTCCCGTTGTTAGTCGGTGCCATTCTTTATCAGCTCATCAATTTTCTTAATCTCTTTTAGAAGAGTTTTCAATTTTCCGAGAGGAAGCTGGCTTGCGGCATCGCTTAAAGCTTTTTCAGGCTCCGGATGCACTTCAAGGAATAATGCGTCAATTCCAACTGCCGCCGCGGCTTTGGCAAGATAAGGAATAAACTCGGGAGCTCCCCCCGTTACATTTCCGGTTCCCGGCATCTGGACCGAATGTGTTGCGTCCATAACAACCGGATATCCGAGCTGCCTCATTATAACAAGAGACCTCATATCAACAACAAGATTGTTATACCCGAATGTTGAACCCCTTTCTGTAAAGAGTATATTATTATTTCCGGTGGACTTAACCTTCGCGGCCGCGTGTTTCATATCGCCCGGGGCAAGAAACTGCCCTTTCTTAATATTAATTATTTTCCCCGTTTTGCCGGCTGCGACAAGGAGTTCTGTCTGCCTGCACAGGAAAGCGGGTATCTGAAGAATATCTGCAACGCCGGCGGCAGCTTCACATTCCGCTTCGGTATGAACATCGGTAAGAATAGGAACTCCAAGCTCTTTTTTTATTGCAGCAAGAATTGCAAGAGCTTCCTCATCCCCCATTCCCGAGAATGAATTAACGCTTGTCCTGTTAGCTTTCTTATAGCTCGATTTGTACACGAAGGGAATTCCGAGCTCACCGGTTATTTTTTTAATTTCAGCTGCCGTGCCAAATGCAGTTTCCCTGCTTTCAACAACGCAGGGGCCGGCAAAAAGTACCAGGGGATTATTATCCCCTATTTTGATGTTATTAATTTTTATCATATCAGCCGTCAAATAATGTTTTATCAATTGCTGTTTTGTTCTTGGAACGTCCGAATCTTTTATATGCAGCTTCAGTGGCTTCCCTTCCCCTCGGAGTTCTTTGAATGAATCCCTGCTGAATCAGGAAAGGCTCATAAACTTCTTCAATAGTCCCCGCATCTTCATTAACTGCAACGGATAATGTGTTCAGTCCTACCGGTCCCCCGTTGAATTTTTCAATAATGGTAAGAATTATTTCTTTATCCATTTCATCAAGCCCGAATTCATCAACCTCGAGAGCGGTTAAAGCCTTGCGCGCAATGTCAAGATCAATGCTGTTTTTGTTTTCATAATCCGCAAAATCGCGCGTGCGGCGCAGAAGCCTGTTTGCAATTCGCGGGGTTCCGCGGGAACGCTTGGATAATTCCTCAGATGCCGTTTCAGACATATCGATATTGAGAAGATGCGCTGAACGTTTTATTATTCCGCTCAGTAGGGGACTCTCATAATAATCGAGCCTGAACTTGATGCCGAAACGGTCTCTTAACGGGGCCGTTAATAATCCTGCCCTCGTTGTTGCGCCTACAAGAGTGTACTGGGGCAGTTTGATCTGAACTGTTCTTGCGTTTGGCCCGCTGTCTATTACAATATCAAGTTTGTAATCTTCCATTGCCGAATAAAGATACTCTTCAACAACCGGACTGAGCCTGTGAATTTCATCAATAAATAGGACAGAATTTTCTTCCAAATTGGTAAGAATGCCCGCGAGGTCCCCCGGTTTTTCCAAAACGGGACCGGATGTTACTTTAATCTTTACCCCCATTTCATTCGCAATTATATTCGCCAGAGTAGTCTTACCCAGTCCGGGAGGGCCAGTTAAAAGCACATGGTCGAGGCTCTGCTTTCTTTTCTTTGCAGCTCCGATAAACACTTTAAGGTTATCGGTAATCTTTTTCTGTCCTATAAAATCGCCGAATGAGAGAGGGCGCAGCGACTGCTCGATTTTTTTCTCCTCATCGTTAACCGAAGGATCTGTATTGGCGGATTTTCTCATTTCTCGCTCAGCTCAATATTTAAATTTGCGCTTTGGGCAATTATTTTTTTCTGCTTCTTTCTCGTTTTTATATAATCGAGCATAAGTACCATTCCTCCCATAAGAGAAAGCATTATTACGGTAAGAATAAGGGTTGCACCGATTCCAAAATGCTGGTAGTATAATTCGTTAAAACCGGGGAACCAGGTATCGCCGTATAGCATAATTATATGAACTACATATATTACAAGAGAATACCTTCCGAACAGTTTAACAACTTTTGGAATGTTGTTAAGCCTGTGGGCTAAAAGGCACATAACGCCATTCAATCCCAGTACCACGCCAATGCGGAGTGTAAACCAGTAAGTGGCGTTAACCCAGAGAGGCTCTCCCCAGTTAAGCGCAAATTTAATCTGCTCCAGCGTCTTTCCGAAACCGAAAACAAGAATTGCCGTTACAATAAGCTTAACTCCGAATTTGGGGTCTCTCACAATATCGGGGTTGCTTGCGATTGTTGTTCCGAGAGCGGCTCCGATTAATAAATATCCCACCCAGGGGAATAGAGGAAAGAATGAACCCCCTCCCGAATAAAGATAATTGGCAAAGAATGGATGAAGAAAATCGGTCCACCTTACCGGCTCAGAAAAAATCTGCGCAATAAGAAAAAGCACTGCGCCGCCGATAAACAGGTATATCTCCTTAATCTTCAGTTTCTCGCTCAGGTATGCAAAAATTATGATAAAGAGGAGTCCGAATGCAATAAGATGAAGTGTGTCAACCGTAAAGAAGGATGTCCATCCGGCAATTGTAACTTCTGAAAAATCGAAAATCTTATAGGTCGGGTATCTTAAAAGATATGCAATAATCAATAGTGTTATAAATCTTACAAGCCCCTTTTTGACTCGGGGATTATTATTAAAGCTGTTTCCTTCGAGCCTCAACAGATAAGTAAAAGCAACGCCGGCAGAGAACATAAAAATGGGAGCCGTAAAACCGCGGATATAATTCCAGACTGCAAAAATCCCGGAATCGGGGGATTTGAATTCCGCCGATAGAAACGAATCTATTGTATGCCCCTGAACCATCATAAAGACGGCAAAGGCTCTCATCAAATCGATAAAAATTATTCTTTTTCTTGTAGTTTCAACCATAACCGTTAAATGCTAAAATATTCAATAATAAAGATAACTAAACCGTTCGACTTATTGAAGGAGGAAGGGAAAAGGGTTTAAAAGTAAAAACCCCCGTTTCCGGGGGTTTTTCAAGTTTTTTTAGCCGCGCGGATGGTCGGCTACCCATTTTTTTAAGAACTCAATTACCGTAGTTGTTGAGGTGCCGGGGGTAAACAATTCACCTACTCCCATTTCCTTCAATTTCTTGAGGTCATCTTCGGGAATAATACCGCCTCCGAAAAGGAGAATATCGTCAACTTCCTTCTTCTTCATAATTTCGAGGACTTTCGGGAATATAGTCATATGCGCGCCTGAGAGAATACTAATACCTATAGCATCAACGTCTTCCTGAATAGCAGCTTCAACAATCATATCGGGGGTCTGGCGTAATCCTGTATAAATTACTTCCATACCGGCATCCCTTAGAGCCGCGGCAATAACCTTTGCTCCTCTGTCGTGTCCATCTAGTCCTGCTTTGGCTACCAGTACTCTGATTTTTCGATCCATTCTTTGCTCCTAAACTAAATTCGTAATTATTAAAAATATCCGTATCAAAAATAAACACATTGCCGATAAAAGACAATTTTATGCGGAATTCCTATTTAGCCTGTTTTTTGATGTTTTTTTCATAATAACGGCGCGCAAATTCAAGGTCTTCAGGGGTATCTACAGAGAAACTCTCATATTCGGTTTCAACAATTTTTATCTTCATTCCGTTTTCAAGCATCCTAAGCTGCTCAAGCTTTTCTATCTTCTCAAGGTCGGTCGGCTTATATGAAGTAAATTTAAACAATGCCTCCCTTCTGTATACATAAAGTCCTACGTGCTTAAACAATTCCCCGGTCCTTACCCTTTCAAGATTCGTTTTGGCATCCCTCACATAAGGAATCGGAGAACGGGAGAAATAAAGCGCATAATTGTTATAATCGAAAACCACTTTAACAACGGCGGGGGATTTCAATTCTTCAACGGTAGAAATCTTCTTTACTAGAGTTGATATCTGCACCTTACGGTCGAATAAAAGAGGCTCTATTGCCTCATCAATCATCTTTCCCTGAATAAAAGGCTCATCCCCCTGAATATTTACAATAATATCGGCATCTGGAATGTCTGCGGCAACCGCGGCAATCCTGTCGCTCCCCGTCTTAATATCGCTTGATGTCATTTTAACTTTGCCTCCGAAGGAGGAAATGACATCATAAAGTTTCTGGTCGTCGACAGCTATAATAACATCATTCAAAATTCTGGATTGTTTAGCACTTTCGTAGGTATGCTGAATCATCGGCTTCCCCCCAATTTTAGCAAGGGGCTTGCCAAGAAGACGTGTAGACGCAAAACGCGCCGGTATAATTCCGATTATCATTTATTCTGCCTAATTAGAATAGAATCCGTAACTGTTGTAGTATCCTTCAATGTATGAGGCCGCTCCCGAATTCGGATTGTTTTTAATTCTCAGACGGAGCAGGTGGTCAAAATTGCCTCTCTTGGGACTGCTGTATTTCATAACATAAAAACTGTTTATATAATCCAGAATTTCCTTTTGTACATTCTGGAATTTCGATTCAAGCTCGTTTATATCGTTCATCTGAAAATAGCCGGCAGTCCCGAGTCTTTCAAGAATCTGCGGTTCAATTTCATTTCCCAATCCGACTGTAAATACCTTTTTATTGTAAACAGACGTAAGAGCGTCTGCGAGGGTTCTTGAACCCTGAGTATCGCTGCCGTCTGTAAATACAATAAGAATCCCCTGCCTTATCTTGTCGGTAGTCATTACATCGGTCCACTTTGATGCCCCTGTAATTACCGCCCCGTAAAGATTTGTAGAGGCTTTTCCAAGAGCATAATTATCCCACACAACTCCGAAGAGCCTGTCTTTATCCTTAAGGAAATCGCACAGCTTTGTAACCTGTTCGGAGAAAGTGTAGATGGAAACCTCAACATTCAGTTTTTTACCGTCCACTGTTGTATTAACGAGGTCGTGCACAAATTTTGATGCGGTAGCCCTTACCTGCTCAATATTAGGGGCAAGACTGGTACTGTTATCCAGCATTAAAACAACCCTCAAAGTATCGAACACATCTGCTTTCTGATTTATGACATAATCCGATTCGGAAACGGAAACAGGCTGGTTATCCTCTGTAAGTTCAAAATCGGTTTTGTTCAATCCGCCAATGCCGATTCCGTCATATCCCACAACCTGGAAAATCATATTAACAAAATTCGGCTTCTCGGTTCCCATTTTATACTTAATGAGAATCTGCCCGGTTTCTCCCGGATTAATTGATGTACCGGTGGTAAAACTCCATATATCGCTTGTTACCTCGCCGGTAGAGTTTTTTGCTACAACTTTCCAGAAATATTTTGTATTTGCGGTAAGGAAAGTAACATCGAACGACCTGGCAGTTATATTATTGGCGGCAATATGTTCGGGGGGATTCTGGGTATCGAGATAGACATCGAACCTGGTCGCGTTATACGCATCCCAGCTCAATTTAAGCGAGATGCTCTGGTTTGTTGAATTATTTGAAGGAGAAGGATTGACAGGTTTTGTGGAAAATTCTGTAGGATCGCTCGGCGAATCGAATGTGCAGGAGGAAAAGAGAACCGGGAATAAAGCCGCTGCAATTATAAGAAAAAACCGGACCGGAACAGATTTCATAAACCCTTCAGATTTTTAATTAATAATAATACAAATTTTTACTGAATTTTTGTATTGCTCATTCGGCTGAGGGAATGGAATTGATAAAACGCACCCTCCGGCTAATTGAGGGGTGACTGTAAAAGAACCACTCGACAAACGGGTTCGGCTCCCTGTCCGCTAGGTTTTGCTCGGTAAGCTTTGATAATGCCGAAACAAATGATTCTTTTTTGCCCGATCCCCTTACGGCATATTCGTCTGCTTCATATTCAAATTTACGGGAAATCCAGTTTGATAATGGGGTCTGCACCGTCCCGATTATCATTCCCCATAACAGCAATACCGGAAGTGCTCCTATATCATATCTGAATTGATATCCGAAATAGCGAAGGGAAAAATCATACAGCTTTGCGGCAAGGAAAAAAGTAAGAAAGCTGAAAAACGCACCGATAAAAATATTCTTTATAATATGCTTCCTCTTATAATGCCCCAGCTCGTGGGCAATTACGGTTTCAATCTCATCATTGGAAAAATTGTTAACCAGCGTATCGCCGAGAAGAATCCTTTTGGTGCTTCCAAGCCCGGTAAAAGCGGCATTGGCCTTTTTTGTATTCTTGCTCATATTGAACAGATATACATTTTCAACCTTCATTCCGGCTTGTGAAGCAAGAAACATTACCCGCTCCTTTAACTCCGGCTTGTCCAGAGGGGTGATTTTATAGAATAAAGGGAGAATTATAACAGGCGCTATTTTTGCCAGAAGAACCGATATGAGAAAAAGAAGAACTGCAAAAGGGAGCCACCATAATTCGCCAAAGCTCCTTAACACATAGAAGAAAAGAAGAAGAATAGGTATGCCGATTGCCGAACCTACCAGCGATTCCTTAACTTCCTCCCAAATCCATTTTAGAAAAGTCTGGTTTGATAGGGAATATTTATGCTCGAGATGAAATTCAAGGTAATAATTAGCCGGGAAGAAGATTACCGCCAGAACAGCTCCGGTGAATAGGGTAAATATTACCAGGCGCAGATATACGTTTGGGATAAATCCGGCAATAGTAAAATTAAGGTAGCCGCTCCATCCCGCATTAACAAAATGAAAAAGGAGGATAAAGGTAAGTATGCTCTTGGCAATGCCTCCGGCAAGCTTAATATTGTTGTACTTCTTAGCGCGTCCGCCGGCAGCTTCATTCATAGGTTATATCTTTCCGGCAGAATTTTCAGGCAGCCACCCCAATTTACCGTCGGCAAGCCTTATCTTAAGCCAGGTATTAACTCTTTCTTCAATGCTGAATTTAATTCCTTCGTGAATAATGAATGCGTCATTGCTCTGAGAATCGGGAGAGACCTTAACAGTCGCGCTCTTATCGAGAAGTACTCCGTAGCTGCTTCCCGTTTCGATATTAAGCCTTGCCAGCCAGATAAAGAAGACAAGAACCATAACTGCAAGTACTCCGCTTCCCGAAAAGAATGCAATCCTCTGCATACTGTTCTTTCTTGTAAGGATATAAAGTGCCAGATAAAAAAGGAAAAGGGCAAAAACCAGAAGCAGAATGAATGACCAGCCTCCAACGGTAAGGGACATAACCAGCCCTTCCCACCAGCGGGTAATAAATATTTTCGGTACTTCAATAATCTTATCAACTGTACGGCTGTTGGCAATTTTAATATTCTGGATTATATCCTCATCGCCGGGGGAAAGCTTGTGCGCTTTTTCATAATAAAAAATGGCATATCCAAGATCGCCGGTCCTGAAGTATGTGTTGCCGAGATTATAAAAGAGAGACGGGCTCTGATATCCCCCTTCGACCAGCTCTTTATAAATTTTCTGAGCTCCGGCAAAATCATTTTTCTGATAAAGAGAATTGGCGTTATTCATCATCTCTTCGGGGGTTTGGGAAAATAAAGCCGAAACAAGAATAACCTGAGCAGCCAGTATAACTAATATCCGGTTTTTCAATTTCATTTTTTCTTCCTCAAATCAAATGAACTTTCCAATGATGTAATAAGCGTTAACGCCTCTTTGTATAGGTCAGTCCTTCCTTTTAACCCCTCGGCTTGTGGAGCAAACCGTGCAAACTCGCAAATCTCGGTTATGTGCTTTACTTTCTCTACTATCTCGTCGCTGACCTGTCTCTGCGAAAGCTCTGCAATAACCTTTTCATTAGTAAATTCCGATTTTTCAATTCCAAGCTTATCTTCCAGATACCCGAAAATAGCCTTTGATAATTCCTCGTAGAATGCCGCTCCGTCGTTCTTTGCTATTGCAGCCTGTGCAGCTTCAAGTTTCTTAACAGCCGCTTTCTCGGCTTTTCTGAATTTAAGCAGACGGGTATCGCTGTATAATTTTTCCCTTCTTTTGCCGTAAATAACCGAAGCGGCAAAAACAACTATTGAAAGAATGGCGCCAATCCAGAACCATAATTTAATTGTTGTTGCTTCGCTCTTCTTTTCCAATGAATTATCGGATGATTTTATATAACGGATATCTTCATTAAGAAGCTGTACATCTTCCTTTGCGTAATTGGGAGCGTTTTCAACATACCCTTCCCCCTTCTCAACGTGAAGCTTAAAGGATTCCGTCTTTAGAGTAACATACTTTTTCTCTCTAGGGTTAAAGAAAGAAAACTCAATTGATGGGATTTCGAAATCCCCCGGATTCCGTGGTATAACAAGATAATCTGCAACCTTCTGCCCGCTTATCGCTCCGGAGCGTTCAATTGTTTCTGCAATCTTCGGCTCATATTTTTCAAATCCGGCCGGTACTTTAAGC
>JAEXUB010000029.1 GCA_023453125.1 Bacteroidota bacterium | reverse complement strand
GAGTACACACCGGCATTTGATTTCTCAAATTCATTCAAAGCGGGCACATCCGGGAATCGTGTCTTTCTGTATTCTTCAATTATATACTCAATCCATTCCCTTTCATCGCGCCCTTCGGTGTACTTCTCTTTAACTCCAAGCTTATCGGCAACCATTGAACAGATTTCATAATCGCTCTTTGTCTCGTAAGGCGCTTCAACAACCTTGGGCATAAGAATCACTTCATCCCCGTACTTCCAGCCGTCTTCAAGTCCATAAGTCTCAAACTGTGTGCAGACAGGTAGAAGTATGTCTGCAAATTTTGCCGTGGGCGTCATAAACTGTTCGTGCACTACCAGAAACTCAACAAGTGATTCGTCCCCAAGTATTTTGGCCGAACGGTTTGTATTTGCGTGCTGGTTAATTAATGCGTTTGTGGCAACCGCATAAATAAGTTTAATGTTGTTATCAAGTTTATCGGCACCGAGCACGCCCTCTGCGGCAGTCATTTCTTTTCCCCGCAAAACCGCCTCGCTCCAAAGAAAGACCGGTATCTGAGCTTTAATGGGATTATCCCCCGTAGGGAAAGCATTCCAGAAAGGCCCGCCGTCATCCGCCTGGAGAGCAATTCCACCTGCCCATCCCCCCGGAATTCCAACATTGCCTGTAATTGCGGCAAGTACGCATCCTGCAATAACTGCCTGTTCGCCGTATGCGCGCCTCTGCATTCCATATCCCTGATAGAGAATTGCAGGCTTTGCAGATGCATATTCGCGGGCTATTCTTTCAATTGTCTCTTTAGGAACTGCCGTAATTGACTCTGCCCATTCGGGAGTCTTTGGCACTCCGTCTCTTGAACCCAGGATATAATCTTTATAGCTTTCCTCTTTTTCGCACCCGGCAGGCATCTGTGTTTCATCAAATCCAACGCAGTATTTTTTAACAAATCCGGCATCGTAGAGATTCTCCTTAATCATCACATAAGCCATTGCGCTCATCATAGCTGTATCTGTGCCGGGACGTATAGGAATCCATTCATCGGCAAGCGCAACAGCGCTTAAGGTCATGCGCGGGTCTATGCAGATAATCTTAGCCCCGTTCTCTTTTGCTTTCTTCAGAAAATATTCGCTGTTTGTTCCGTCCCTCATCTCGCACGGGTTCCAGCTCCACATAATTATATATTTAGAATTAACCCAATCCTGTCTCTGGTTCCCTGTTACTTTAGTTCCATACACAAAAGGAGTAGCTGCGTTTATGCAGGCCCAGCTGTAACTGTTATAGAATCCAAGCGAGCCGCCAATCATATTCATAAGCCTGTATGCGGTCTGCCTTCCGTTTGTCTGATTATAAGAGCCGGTCCCGTAAGGGACATAAAGAGCGCTGTTGCCGTATTTATTTTTTATGCGCGTAATTTCTCCGGCAACCGTGGATACAGCTTCATCCCAGGAAATTCTTTCAAATTTTCCTTCCCCTCTTTTGCCGACTCTCTTCATCGGATATTTCAGTCTGTCGGGATGATACTGTCTTCCCCTGTAAGCTCTTCCCCTTACACAGGCTCTTAACTGGGGATCTTCAATTGAATCGCCGGGGCGGTCATCAGTTTCTATGCGTACAATTTTTCCATTCTTAACAGAGACTTTAAGCAGGCATCTTCCGCCGCAGTTGTGAGCCGGGCATCCTGTTCTTATAACTTTATCCGCAAAGACGAAAGGATTGGTTTTATCTTCAACTGCTTTAATTGCCGCGCCAACTCCTCCGAATACGGAAGCCGCGCATCCTACAAAAGCGCTCCACTTTAAAAAATCCCTTCTTCCTTCCTGAAATTCCTTTCCCATTTTTCCTCTTTATGAATCATCCAAAAATAATTTTTTTGCGCTAATATTCAGCAAATTTTTTAAATCAAACCTATTGTCCTTTGTTATTTTAAAATAAATTGGAAATTGAAACGTTTACAGTTTGAATAATATTTTTGTGTAAAAAACAATCCCTCTTGTTGTAAGCAGTCAAATGATTATTTATAATTGCATAAGATGCTCTATCCATTTTGTTGAATAACCAAATTCTTTAATATTTCAGCTTTCCTACAAAACGGGAGGATTTTAAAATTTTCAGGAGTTAATATGAAAATCAAAGGATTATTGTTTTTATTATTTATTATTTGCTTTCATTCGGCAGCCGCCCAGCAGAAACCGGTTGAAAAGGGATTGGAGGCAATTACAAAGGAATCTGTTCAGGCACAGCTTGAGTTTCTCGCATCCGACTGGACAGAGGGAAGGGAGACTTCCACAAAAGGGGAATTCCTTGCCGGAGATTATATTGCAAGCATGTTCAAGTATATCGGATTAAAACCGGCGGGAGATATTTCCTACAAGCCGGTTAGATATGTACAGGGACAAACGCCTCCCCGTCCCGAAATGATTACCAGCTATTTTCAGACAATTAATTTTGTTGAAACTCTCGAAAGCGAGGCATCATTCGCACTGGTTACAAAAAACGGGGATATGGAGGATAAGTATTTATTTAAGTCAGGTACCGACTTTGCAGTCTACGGCGGAGGATCCGGACGCGAATTTACTGCGCCAATTGTATTTGTGGGTTACGGACTTAAAATTGATGAGCTCGGGATTGATGAATTTAAAGGAGTTGATGTAAAGGGAAAAGTTGTTGTATATATGAATGGATTCCCGGCCTCTTTTAGAGATCCGAAATCTGATGCATATAAAAAACTTAATATGCAGGATAGGGATGCAATGTGGAAGCTGTATCAGTCCCGGCAGGAAAATTTTAAAAAGATGGGAGCAGCAGCAGTAATAAGCCTCCCCGGCTATATGAGCGGACAGGCATCAAACTATCCGTTCCGCTATAATTCGGCATTCTACGAAGGGGATAAGAGATTATCAAATAATATGATCCGCCTCTCACTCCCCGAAGATTCCCTTTCGGCATCATCACTGGAGTTAAATATTTCGCAGAAAATTTCCAATGAGATTCTAAAAGGCACCGGAATTTCGATTATTGATTTCTCTAAGAATTACGTAATCGGAAAGAAAAATTACTCAATGGATTTAAAAGGCAAATTTATTCAGGTGAAATATTCTGCCAAAACCGCAATACGGGCAGGCAGGAATGTGCTTGGTAAAATTGAAGGAGAAAATCCGAACGAAGTAATTGTAATCGGCGCCCATTACGACCATTGCGGCAAATATGAAGGTTATATATGGAACGGTTCGGATGATAATGCATCGGGCACCGTAGGCGTTATGACAATTGCAAAGGCAATTATTGCCACAGGCATAAAGCCAAAAAAGACAATTATATTTGCGGCATGGACCGGAGAAGAAAAAGGATTGTTCGGCTCTACCTATTTTGTAGATAAATTCAATCCCAAAGAAAATCTGCACCTTAATCTAAATTTCGATATGATTTCAAGGAAGCCGGAAAAAGACAGTACCGGTTATAAAACCGGAGTCGATTATACTCTTGCTTATCCGCAGCTGAAAGAATTAATCGAAAAAGCCAATAAAGACTACAACCTGGGATTGACAGTTGATTTCCGCCCTTCAAAACAGCCTCAGGCAGGAACCGATTTTACTCCGTTTGCTGCAAAGGGAGTTCCCGTATTCGGGTTTGACGCTGCTTTCACTGCAGATTACCACGGGCCATTCGACCATGTAGAAAAAGCAGACTTTGAGCTTATGACAAGAATCATAAAAGCCGGTTTTTATACTGTCTTTGATATATCCCAAAAAGAGGGAAAGCTCGTGCAGGCAAATCAATAATTTAAGGGGGCTTCAGCCCCCTTTTTCATATTATCCCCCTTCCCCTTATAATTTAAATTTCAACCTGTTTTTATGGCAAAAAACAACGATTCATTTTTATGGGGAACCGGAAACTCCTATATTTAGTTAAATAAACTAAACAAATTGGAGAAGCAATGAAGTTACGTACCAAATCTATTTTTGCGGTAATTATCGCTTTATTCTTTCTGGCATCGGGATTAATACAGGCGCAGGTTACATTAAAAGCAGGGGACCCCGCTCCGGCAATTAAACACTCAAAATGGTTTAAAGGCACTCCGGTTAATGCTTTTGAAAAAGGAAAAATTTATGTTGTTGAATTCTGGGCTACCTGGTGCGGTCCTTGTAAACAGAGCATTCCTCATTTAACCGAACTTGCACATAAATATAAAGATAAAGTTACTATCATCGGAATGGATGGAAGCGAACGTCCTAAACCGGGAGAAGATGCCAACAAGCTTGTTGAAGATTTCCTTAAGGAAATGGGGGACAAGATGGATTACAATGTAGCTATGGATACCCCGGATAAATTTATGATGAATAACTGGATGACCGCTGCTGCCCAGTTCGGTATTCCTACAGCATTTATTGTAGACAAGGAAACCAAGATAGCGTGGATAGGACATCCTATGAGTATGGATGAGCCCCTCGCGCAGATTGTAGAAGGAAAATTTGATGTAAAGGCCTTTGCCGAAAAATTTACGGCCCAGCAGGAAAAAGCCGCTAAGGATGCCGCAGACAGAAAGAAATTCAATGAAGTTGCAAAACCGGTTCTTGACGCCTATAAAGCAAAGGATTGGGGCAAGGTGATTTCTGAATGCGAAGCTATTGTTGCCAAAGATGCCTCAATGCAGTCAAGACTCGATTCCTATTATTTCAGAGCTCTCGCGTTAAATAATCCTGATAAGGCTATGCAGCTGGCCAATGCCGAAAGGGCAAAAAGATCAGACCGTCTTACCGCTATCAATCAGGCATTCCTTCAGAAAGACATAGACAAGAAGTTTATCAATTTTGCAGTTGAAGTAAATGCGGAAGACCTTGCAAAAGACGCTAACGATTACAACGCTATGGTTATGCTCTCTTCCGGATATGAACTTCTTGGCAACAACGCAAAAGCCATTGAAATGGTTGAAAAAATGATTGCCTACGCAAAGGCAAACGGAGCAGGCGACAGCTATTTCAAATCGATGAACGAAAGAATTGAAAAGCTGAAGGCAGCCAAATAATTTTAGTTTTAATTTAAATTGAAAACCCCTTTGGGCTCCCTGCCTAAAGGGGTTTTTTCTTTCCTCTTATTCCCATTCTTTTTATTTTTCATTCAACAATCTGTTGAGGAAATCCATGATCAGGAAATTATTTTTATTTCTGCTTATTGCAGTTATTTCATCAGCTTCTCTCTTCGCCCAGATTTCGAGAGGAACAGTTAAAGAGGGGTTAACAATCGAAAGCAAAATTCTCGATAAGGATATAAGGTATACAATTTATCTTCCGTATGATTATGAAACTTCAAACCGCTATTACCCGGTTGTGTATCTGCTTCACGGCTATACCGATAACGACACCGGATGGATGCAGTTCGGCGAAAGCCAGATGATTGCAGACGAGGCAATTAATAACAGGGAAATTCCCCCTATGATTCTTGTAATGCCCGACGGCGGTGTAAGCTGGTATATTAATAATTACGACAACAGCGTGCGCTATGAAGATTTCTTTGTAAAGGAGTTCATTCCTTATATCGAAAAGACATACCGGATAAGAGGAGAAAAAAGATACCGTGCAATTGCGGGGCTTTCAATGGGAGGGTTCGGTTCTTTAATCTTTTCCCTTAAACACCCCGATATGTTTACCGGATGCGCAGCCTTCAGCTCGGCTCTTTTTACCGATGAGGAAATTATTGCTACCCCGGATGCCCAATATAAAAATCTGCAGGCCAAACTCTACGGGCCCGACCTTAAAGGGACCGACAGAATTACTCCGCATCTTAAGGCAAATAATCCTCTATATATAATTAAAGATATGGACCGGAAACAGCTTAACGGAATGAGACTTTATGTTGACTGCGGAGACGATGATTTTCTTTATAAGGGGAATTCCGCTTTCCACGTTCTTTTAAGAGACCTAAGAGTTCAGCACGAATACAGAGTGAGAGACGGAGGGCATCAGTGGACTTACTGGCGCAGCGGACTGCTGGATGCTCTTAAATATATTACCCAGACTTTTCATTAAACTTTAAAATCTTACAGAGGATAAAATGAAGAAATTATTATTTGCGGTTCTAGTTCTATTTCCGGTGCTGTTATTTGCACAGGCCGAAAAGAGCGCTAAAGCTCTAAAGGTTATGAATGAAATATCAGGCGCTTCTATTATGGAATATGATAAAGAACTTTGCCTCCCTAAATATGCCGGCCGCCTTACCGGAACAAAAGAATATGACATGAGCGCAGAATGGACAATCAGCCTTTTGAAAAAATGGGGAGTTAAACCGGCAGGAGATAACGGCACGTATCTTCAGAAATTCAAAAATCCTTATACACTCGTACTCGATGCGGGAGAGGTTACCCTTACAAATCCCGTCGGCTCCAAAAATCCGCGCCGCTACCGCTATCAGGAGGAATATTATCCCGATGCTACATCGGATAAAGGAAGCATAACGGCAGAAGTTGTTTATGTAGGCTATGGAATTACCGCACCGGAACTCGGCTATGACGATTATAAAGATGTTGACGTGAAAGGGAAAATAGTTTTATTCAATCCTGAGATTCCGGTTAGCCCGAATCAGGACGCTGAAACATTTAAAAAATGGCGCCCTTATTCATTCCACGACTATAAGGCAAAGAACGCAGCCGCGCACGGGGCCGCGGGAATTCTTTTTAATTATCACCTCGCAAATCCGAATAATGTTTTTATAAGCGGACTAATAAAGGCGGATATCGGAGATAAAATAACCGGGGATATTCTTGAAGGAACGGGAAAGAACATTAATGACCTCCTTGCAGAAATAAGGAAAAACAAAAAGCCTGCATCTTTTAGCACCGGAAAGATTGTAACAATAAAAATTAATACGGAACACCATCCGGAAGGAATCGGCTCTAACGTTGTTGGAATTCTAAAAGGCACTGACCCGAAATTGAAAGATGAGTATCTGATAATCGGGGCGCACCTGGATCATCTCGGAATGTGCCATTTGATGATGCCCGGAGCAAATGACAACGCATCTGCGTGCGCGGTTCTTCTTGAAACTGCGAAGGCTTTTAACCGCCTTAAGGAAGGATTTAAACGTTCAATTATTTTTGTCCTTTTCGGTGCCGAGGAACAGGGAGTAAAAGGTTCCGAGTTTTATGTGGCTAACCTAAAAATCCCTAAGGAAAAGATTGCGGGATTCATTAATCTCGAAAGCGTAGGACGCGGCGAATCAATTTCAGCCGGCTCGGGAAAGGATTTTCCAAAATTCTATGAAACATTCGATAAGAACAACCAAAAATATGTTAAAAGAAATATGACGGCGAGTTCAAATCCTAATATTGCTCGTCCCCGTCAGGACGCCGCCCACTTTTTATGGGCCGGAATTCCCACAATATCATTCGGTGTTTACGGCTCTCCTGCTCTCCCATATCCTACTTATCATACTACTTATGATGTACCGGAGAATCTCACACCCCCTGTTATGGAAGATCTTGCTAAAATTGTATTTCTTGCGGCAATCGATTTGTGCAATTAGCTAATAAATGAAAAAGCCGGAGTTAAGCTCCGGCTTTTTTCAATCTATCGGGTTAGTATACTATTCCACTTTTTTATTATGATTTTTCCAGATATAAATTGAGCCTACCGCAATCATAATTGCACCCCACCATAATTCCGGATGGGTTTCAGCGAGAACCTTTTGAACTGCCGGAGGGTTCATCATATTATAAACTCCCGCGGCTACAACTATTACTCCGGTAATTGTTAATATCAGCCCAACGAAATACCAAATCGGTTTCATATTTCCTCCTACCAGAAAATAATGTTAAGTATTACAAATACAATTAATGCAAGTATTGCAAAGAATTCGGGTCTCTTTACAAAACTGATATCTTTATCGTGAGTCTCGGGAGTTAAACCCTTAACAAATCCTACTAATTCTTCTTTCGGTTTTTTCTTGGTGAAAAGGCTTATAACAATTGTAACAGCAAAGCAGATAAGCCAGGCCCACCAGGCACGCCAGAAATTTGCAGCCATATCGCTCTGTACGCTGCTCATTGTTATAATGCTTTCGCTGAACCAGTGGAACTTTACTCCCAGATACATAAAGAAAGAGGAGAGCATTCCCGCAACAAGTCCCCAGAATGCGCCATTCGGTGTTATCCACCAGACAAACATTCCAAGAAGCATTGTAGCAAAGAGAGGGGCATTAACCCACGAGAAGATTGCCTGCATATAATCCATAATGCTTGGGAAACTCATTGCCCAATATGCAGTGCCTATACTAATTAAAACACCTACGATTGTCGCCACGCGTCCCATCCATAAGAGATGAGCGTCTGAAGCGTTCTTGTTTATCACTGATTTATAAATGTCGTATGTCCAGACCGTATTGAATGCGCTTATGTTCCCCGCCTGTCCCGCCATAAAACCGGCCAGCAGAGCAGTAACGCCAAGCCCAACCAATCCGGTGGGATAGTATCTCTTTATCAGAAGCGGCAGAGCAGAGTCGTAGTTAGGACTTCCGTCGGGACCGGTAAGAAGCTGAAATCCGCTTGTTGAATCGTTTGCAAGAATAATGGCTATCAAGCCGGCAACTATTACAATAAAAGGAAGAGCCATTTTAAAGAAAGATGCAACAATAGGAGTCATACGTGCGGCGCGCAAATCTTTTGCCGAGAATGCCCTCTGTACAACAAGAAAATCGGTAGTCCAGTATCCGAATGAGAGAACAAACCCGAGTCCGAGAACTATCCCCCCCCACGTTACAAGCATTCCGTTCTGCGAAGGATCTGCCGAAGTTGACCAGAGAGTGCTGAATGAGGTCTGTACTCTTGCGAAGACCTGATCAACGCCGCCGACTTCTATGATACCCAGAATAGAGACCAGGAATAATCCGAACCATATCAGGAAGAACTGTATAATTTCCGTAAAAATTGCTGAGAGCAGTCCGCTTAAAGAAACATATGCAGCAACTGTAACTGCAGAAACCCACATGCTTACATGCCAGGACCATCCGAAGAATGTGTGCAGAACAAGCGCCATTGCATAAAGGTTAATACCCGACACAAGCACCGTCATTACTCCGAATGCAATAGCATTCAACACTCTTGTTTTTTCATCGAAACGTACTTTAAGATATCCGGGAATCGATTTAATCTTACTGCTGTAATAGAAAGGCATCATATAAATTCCGAGGAAGAGCATTGCCGGTATAGCGCCTATCCAGTAAAAATGAGCGACATACATTCCATACTTAAAAGTATTTCCGGTCATACCTAGAATTTCCAAAGCGCCCAAATTTGCCGATAGAAATGCGAGTCCCGCAACCCAGGAACTGTTCTTTCTTCCGGCAAGAAAGAAATCCTCTTCCCCCTTTGTAAAACGCTTCAGGTAAAAGCCTATTCCCAGTACAAAAGCGAAATAGACTCCTATAATCAACCAGTCTGCAAAGGATAGTCCGATTTCAACCATAGTTTTTTCCTTTAATTATTTTTAGCGAAAATTATTAGGGTAAAGTTACAAAGATTTTTGATTTATGGGGTAATCTAAATATTAATTAAGAGGTGCTAAATTTACTTTCAAAATCGGGTAATCCGGTTCAAAGGCAGAAATTCATCATTGCCGCAGGGATATGTACACAAAAGGGGGACATTTAATCCCCCTTCAAAAGACTTAATAGGCGACGGATTTTTATACATTAAGAGTAAAATAAAAGACTGCTCCTTCATTCAATCTGCTTTCGGCCCAAATTTTCCCGCCGTGGCGCAGAATTATCCTCTTGGTGGTTGCCAATCCCACTCCGGTTCCTTCAAATTCATCGGGGGAATGTAGCCGCTGGAAAGCTCCGAACAGCTTGTTAACATAGGTCATATCGAAACCAACGCCGTTATCTTTAAAATAGAGCACATCTTCTCCCCCCAGTCTGGTAATTCCGAATTCAATAATGGTTTTTTCATTATTCTTGGTAAACTTCCAGGCATTGCTAGCAAGGTTTTCAACTGCAATTCGTAGAAGCTTCGGGTCCCCATTAACATTAATCCCGGGCTGTACATTTAAGGTAACGTTTTTTCTTTCTTCATTTGTTTTTTGCTGTTCTGCAAGGGCGCTCAAAACCATATCGCTTAATTTAACCTGCTCAACCGACATTTCGCTTCTGATAATACGTGCAAGCAGTAGAAGGGCATCAATAAGGTCGCTCATTTTATGCGATGCCGCTACAATTCTGTTAAGATGCGATTTGCCTTCCTCGCCAAGCCGGGCAGAATAGTCATCTATTAGCGCCTGGCTGTACCCTCCAATTGAACGGAGTGGAGCCCTGAGGTCGTGAGATACGGAATAGGAGAATGACTCCAGCTCGCTTATTGTCTGTTTGAGACGGGCAGTCCTTTCATCAACCATCTTTTCAAGCTCGCTGTTCTGCCTGTTTATTTTATCCACAAATTCGGAATGCTGAATGGCAAGCGCAATTGAAACCGAAACATCCTGAACAATTCTAATGCTCTCTTCAGTAAAGTTATAAGGATTTACCGAGCTAAGGTTTAAAGTACCCCGGACTGAATTATCAATTATAAGAGGTACACTTACACGCGACCTAATTCCTTCTCCAAGAAGTATTCTGTCAACAGGCGTAATATTCTCCAGCTCCGCAAAATCATAAACAACATTAATTTTACCAAAGGAAAGATCTTTCCACGGACTTGAATTAAGAGGGAACGAAGTTCCAACACCGGCATCTGTTTTTCCAGATACGTCAAGTGCCGTAATTGTAAAAAGATCTTTTTCCCTATCGAACAATACTACAGATGCTCTCTGACAATTAAGGAACAGCCTCAAATGATTTAAGGCGGATTGGGCAATTTTCTCAGTTGAATGAGTTGAAAGAATGCTTCGTTCAATTTCCAGAAGCTTCTCCAGTCTTTGGAGATACAGCTTTTCCTTAGCTTCTGCCAGTTTCCTGTCGGTCACATCGCGTCCTACAACAATAAGCCCTTTGCGTTTCCCATCCGAATTAAATGTAGGCACCTTAATAATATCAAAAACCATTGGAGCGCCGTTAGGACGCGGAATCACCTCATCTAATCTGCTTAGTTTTCCCGCTCTCCAGGCCGCCTCATCCGTATCTTCGCATTTAAGCAGAGCATCACGGTAGAAATTGCTGTATTCGGCCAGCTCAGAATCTTTCTTGCCTCTGTAATCCACTCCTGTAAGTTCAAAAAGATTAAGATCGAATTCATTCGCTTCGAGCCATCTCCCTTCCCCGTCTTTGAAACATACAATATCGGGCATTGCATTTATTAATGTTCGCAGCCTTTCTTCACTCTCGCGCTGTTTTTCCTCGGCTATCTTCCTTTCCGTAATATCGCGCCAGGATGTATGCAGGTACCATTTACCCTTAATTGGAATAGCAGTAAGCATAACTTCAACAAAGAATTGTGATCCGTCGAATTTATTGTGAAGCCATTCAAAACGCGCACTCCCTTCTTCAAAAGCCTTCTTAATAATTTTATCTGCCTTTACAGTGCTTAGCTGGCCGTCCGGCTGATATTCAGGCGATAACTCGGCCGGATGCCTTGAAATAACTTCTTCCTTTGATTTTGCCATTAGCACTTTTACAGTTGTTTCATTGCAGTCAATAAAATGATCATCCTCAAGAAGAAGATTTGCATCACCTGCTTTTTCGAAGAGAAGAGAAAAGAGGCTGTCGTGCTCCTGCTTTTCTTTTTCAAAGGCAATTTTATCTGTAAGGTCAACTATTATACCGCGGAACCCGGCAGGGATATTATTATCAAATACTATAGAAGAATAGATTGTTCCCGGAAAGACAGAACCGTCTTTGCGCACCATTGTATATTCCTGAGGCCTTACTTCTTTTCCCTGTAGAAGTCCTTTAAGGTTTTCCGAAGCTTTCAATCTTACTTCCGGACTTAAAGCCTCGAGCACATTGAATCCTTTTTTTAGTTCCTCCGGAGTCCTCTGCAGCATTTCAAACAGCCGTTTATTCGAATAGGTTACGGTTCCTTTCAAATCGCATTCATAAATACCCTGCGGCAGAAGTTCGGCTATATCCCGATATTTCCTTTCGCTTTCTTTAAGCCTGTCATCTCCCCTCTTTCTTTCGGTAATATCGCGGATAATCGAAAAGACCACTTCTTCTTTGGAATATTTATAATAGCTCAATGCAACTTCAACCGGAATAACATTTTGCTTTTTATCGGTAAATTTAGACTCAATAATTAGAGATCCTGAGCGGTTTAGTTCTTTGAGCATATTATTCCAGGAACGGGAATCGGCAGCAGGGTCTATATTGAATATTGTCTGATTATATATTTCCTTCTTAGCGTATTTGAGCATACTAAAAGCAGCCTCGTTAAGAAAAATTATCTGTCCCTCCCTGTTGAACCAGATTACACCGTCTTTGGAAGTATTTATGCTAACCTGCGAGAGAAAAAGCGCTTTCTCATCCTCCCTTCTTTTTGAAATATCCCTTACAACAGCCAGGACTCTTTTTTTGCCGCCGATAGTAGATTTGCGCAAGGACACTTCAACCCAGAAGATTCTGCCCGATTTATGTTTTGCTTTCCATTCAAATGTATGTGCCTGGTATGAGTCGGAATATTGAATATGTTTTATTGCGTTTTTGAGATTAAACTTTCTTTCGCCCGAACTTATATCCTGCACGGTAGCATTCAGCATTTCCTTTCGGGTATAGCCGTACATATTCAGAGCTGTCTGGTTTACATCTAATATTGCTCCTGTGTCGGAGTTATGGATAAAAATCGCGTCGCTGGTAGCGTTGAAAATTTCTTTATAATCATTTTCTGCATCCTTAAGACTCTCCTGAGCCGTTAAAAAATCGGTTATATACCAGTAAACCCCCTGAAGACCGATTACTCTGTTTTTATCGTCGAACAGGGGAATTTTTATAACTTCAACAACCTCTCTCCGCCCCGATTTCAAGATATGGTCTTCTACGGTATAAAAAGTTTTTTTGCTCCGGAATACTTTCTTATTGTCGGCAGTATATTTATCCGCCAGTTTTTTGGGATGAAGATCATATGCGGACTTTCCCAGAATAGATTCAGGGGTTAAATTGAAAGAATCCGCATAAGCTTTATTGGCGTATACAATCTCCCCTTTCCTATTAATCCTATAAATAAAATGGGGCATCTCATTAAGGACAGAGATAAACTCGGCTTGCGCATCTTTTCTTCTCTCATTCTGTACCGTATCTTTTTTTGCGTCTTTAATTTGCTTAATGCTGCCGCGGGGTTCTGCATCGGCCTGCCTGCCCTTTTTTACCCCCTTAACCGTTTTACTGCTGGATTCTTTTTTCTTCATTGGACCGTATATATTGAATTATTTTGGCAATGTAAAAACAAAAGTACTTCCTTTCCCCAATTCGCTTTCCACCCATATTTTCCCGCTGTGCTTTTCAATTATCTCTCTGCATAATATAAGTCCGAGCCCGGTTCCCTTCTCATTATCAGTACCCCTTGTAGTAAAACTTGTATGGGTGTAAAAAAGCTTCTTAATATTATCCGTACTTATACCAACACCTGTATCTTTTACGGCAATCACAATATAACCATTGTTCTCAACAAGAGAAACGGTAACAACTCCTTCGGGGCGGGTAAATTTAACTGCGTTGGAAAGGAGATTCCTCACTACAAGGCGGAACATATCTCTGTCGGCCTGAATAATAATTTCTTCCGGTTCCGGCAGTTTGACGGAAATATTTTTGGCCAAAGCATTGGCTTTAAGGACCTCTGCAACGGAGCGGATATCTGAAACAGGATTGATTTCTGTTTTATGAGGTACAATACGGTTTGTATTCAGCCCGGCCCACTGCAGAAGTTCTTCGAGGAAATTATACTGATTTATAAGTGCGCTGTTTAGATTTGAAGCAATCTCCTTAATTTCCTCTTTGGTAAGATCTTCGCTCTCTGTTGCAAGAATTCCCGACAGCCCCAGAGTCCCCTGAAAAGGGCCCCTTAAATCGTGTGCAATAATAGAAAAGAATTTATCCTTATCCGCAATAACCCCTTTCAATTCCTCGGAATATTTTTCGAGCTTATCAAGAGCTTCAATCCTATCAGTAATATCATTCATTATTATGAGTTTACCGGCTGGCTCATTCTTATCCCCTGTAATAATCGATAGGCCTCCTGCAAAAATCCTCTCCCCTATTCTAATATTCTGCCTAATTGCAGAATTATTTGCGTCGAGGTTTTTTACCAGAGTAGCAAGATCGGAATCTGCATTGAATATCTCATCAATGCTCTTCCCTATTGATTTTTCATTCAAAACAGAGAGACTGTTGCCGGCACTCCTGTTATAATCCAGAATCCTGTCCATTATGTCGGTCACTATTACCAGTCCCATCATATTTTCAAAAGTCTTTTCCCTCGCAATGGGAATGAGCCTTAGAAAATTAAATCTGGTAAGCGCATACAGAAAAATCACTCCCGAAATTGAAAGGGCGAAGGGAGTCATATCGAACGAGTTGGGAATAAAGCTTAACAAGTAAAGAATATATGCGGCCCAGGGAACGAATGATGCAATTATTGATGCAATTGCCTGCTTTTTATATGGCGCCGGAGCGCGGTAATACATTGCAAGAAAGAATAGTGCCCCGCTTAATACAAGAACATTGGAATAAATCTGCGAAACCCAATACCAGGTTCCCGTTTCAATATGCACAGTCCCGGTATTAAGCTCCGTTACAATGCTGAGTGAAGTATAGTATAGAGAATTATGTTCGTGAAAGGCGACGAGTATAAAAGTAATAAACGGAATAACGAATAAGGCCGCCTTGCGTCTGAAGGTAGCCCATTTTCCGAATCCCACAAAGTGGACGGCAAACAGGAGCCAGAATGGAGGAATGAATGGAATTCCAATGTACTGCACCTTTATCCAGAATGAAATCTCCTTAAGATTATCCGAGCTTAACTGGAACGCGTATCCGGCCGAGTAAAAGAAGGCGGCTATCATTAGGAGCACAAAGTAGGGAGCCCCTGCAGCATCCTTTCTCTTAAAAGCAATAACAGCGCATACAAGGATAATTATAGAAGTGCCGAATAATATTTCGCTAAAGATGTTCATCTATTGCTTTTCCCTTTCTGCTTAGTGCATAGCCGGTGAAAACTAAAGCTGAATTCATCAGATATATTATCGGCATTTAAAATAAGACTTTAATTATTATTTCAAAGCGATTTTAGCTTTTCTGAGCTGTAATTCAAATTCACCCGAATCCTTTACAGTAACTGCAGGAAAGATTTTTTGCATTCTTAATTGAAAAATAAAAACCCTGTCCCGCTTCATTCTTCCCCCATCCATCGGAAACCACATTTTCAAATTGCCCGAGCCCCAGATTCTATATTTTCCCGTTAATAGAGTTAAAGGTTCAATTGATACCGATTCAATATCTGAAATATTAATTGTTTTGCATTTTCCGAAAGGGAAATAGTAATTTTTTATAATTAAAATATCACTTCGCAGAGTAACAAACGGATCATTATAAAGAATCAGGTTTTGATCCACTCTGCTCCTCTCGGTTATTTAATTTCTGCCTTTT
This sequence comes from Bacteroidota bacterium, assembly GCA_023453125.1. Classification (GTDB taxonomy): domain Bacteria; phylum Bacteroidota; class Ignavibacteria; order Ignavibacteriales; family Melioribacteraceae; genus JAEXUB01. The sequence goes on along the minus strand of JAEXUB010000029.1, from coordinate 4,939 downwards.
CCTGTATGCCCTTGCAAGTCCTCCCCCCGATGTTTCTCTGTAGCGAGAAGGAAGATCGATTCCTGTCTGTTTCATAACGGTCACAACTTCATCAAATGATATTCTATGTGAGCCGTCCGAAAGAAGTGCATAATCGGCAGAATTAAGCGCCTGTGTAGCGGCAAAAACATTTCTTTCAATGCAGGGAATCTGAACTAGTCCTTCAACCGGATCGCATGTAAGTCCCAGGTTGTGTTCAAGCCCCATTTCGGCGGCATATTCAATTTGTCTTATTGTACCTCCGAGGAGCTGGGTGGCGGCGGCAGAAGCCATTGAACAGGCGGCTCCCACCTCCCCCTGGCATCCTACTTCGGCGCCTGAGATTGAAGCATTGAATTTTATCAGGTTTCCAATTAAGCCTGCAGTTGCAAGCGCCCTTAAAATAGGAGCCTGGCTGCAGTTCATATTATTCATAGCATATAGAAGCACAGCGGGCAGAACACCGCAGGAACCGCAGGTTGGCGCCGTTACAATTACTCCCCCGGTTGCATTCTCTTCCGAAACTGCCAGAGCATAGGCGGCTATCAGTCCCTGTCTTTTTAAATGGGCCGCGGCATTATATGCTTTTCGCTGGTATGCCCAGGCCTGTCTTCTTAAGCCAAGCCCCCCCGGAATAACTCCTTCGGCTTCGAGCCCTCTTTCAATAGAGTGATGCATGGCAAACCATATTTCCCTGAGGAAATCCCAAATCTCCTTTCCTTCCGTATCTTCAACATATTCCCAGAAAGATTTTCCGGTCTTCTCGCAATATTCCAGAATTTCATTCATCTTATGATGCTGATATACGCTTGCAGGCGGAGCAGCTTCGGAACCCTCTTCAAGAAGCGCTCCTCCTCCTATACTGTAAACTTTCCAGGAATTAATCTTATCCCCGGCGGCATTCAATGCCAAAAAACGCATTCCGTTTGGATGCATTGGAAGGCTTTTTTCGGGCTCCCATACTATTTCATGTTCGTGTCCTTCAAAGACATTGTGAATTGCCATATCGGTAAGGTGCCCCTTTCCTGTTGCTGCAAGGCTTCCGTATAATGTAATTTTATATTTTGCCGCTCCCGGATTGCGTTCCAGAAAAGTTTGTGCGGCGCTGCGGGGAGCCATTGTATGGCTGCTTGATGGACCAGTGCCTATCCTGTACAATTCTCTTATAGACTGCATTTAAATGCCTTCCTTATTCTTGAATTCTAATTTACCAAAACTTTGAGGAGCATGAAAATTCAGTTCTTCAACGGGAGCCCAGCTAAGCCAATGAGGATGCGAAGAAGCATCGGCGCATTTATAGAAATTGCACCGCCATCCCTGTCTTATTTCAATTTCCTTTTCAGAATAATTCGCGAGCAAATTAAATGGAATATAAAAAGCAAGGGACCATTCTGCCGGCCCTTCAATCTCTCCATCAAATTTATCTCTGATGGAAGAATCGGTTAATATTAATCCGCAGTCTGATGCCGAAAATTTTTTAAACTCCTTAAAACCGTCGGGCGTTCTTTCCGGATTTACGACATAACTTGCGTACACGATCCCGATGCAATTAAATTCAAAATTGAAATACCCCTTTAATCCCGAGGGTTTAAAGAAAAACTCAACACAGCTGTCCTGCCAAACCGGCCCCATCGGGTCATCAGTATTGCACACCATATAATGGTCTTCAACCTCAAAGAGCCCCGCAATACCATCCTCGCAGTAAAGAAGGCGCACTGAAACCTTTGGTATAACAGGACTGCTTTCGGGGCGTACAAAGAGCAATTCCTCTTTTGCGGCATTATTCCGCAATTCCGGATAAAGTCCCCTTATTCCCTCCTTAATTTTATCAGAATATCGGGCAATATAAGTAATCATATTTATCGTTCCTGCAGTTCAAATGGTTTGCTGAATTTAATGAGCATCAACTCAAAACAGCCGGCAGTTCTTTAACTGAATTTAAAACTTTCCACGCCTTGCCGAAGTCGCACCCCTCAGTAAGCGCCCCCGGAATAACAGCGCATTTAATTCCCGCTTCCTCCGCGGAAATTAATCCTCTAAGGGAATCTTCAACAACAATGCATTCTTCTTTTGCGCATCCCGATTTTTCCAATGCGGAAAGGTACGGTTCCGGGTGAGGCTTGCTCTTTGAATAATCCTCACGTGTTAGAATAAAATCAAAATATTTTAAAAGTCCGCTGTTTTTATGGATAAGGTCGAAATGATGTTTTTTAGAGCTTGTTACAATAGCCATTTTGAATTTTCCGGCAAGCGAACAAAGGGTTTCTTCAACTCCTTCAATAACAAGCTTCTCCCTTTCAAGCAAAGAGGCATATAGTAAATTTCTTTCTGCCCGCATTTCTTCTATTTTTTCTTCGGAAATTCCGTTATCGCGGGCAATACGCCAGCCTCCTTCGTTGCCGATTAAAGTCAGATTTATAAATTCTTCACGCGTAAACTCCATTCCGTTTTTATTCAGGATAATCCGGGTAGCCTCAAAGAAATGTTTTTCGGTATCAACAAGCACACCGTCATTATCAAAAAAAATATATTTAATCATTTACCCCTTTAAGTATTTATCACTAAAAAAGCATTATGTGCAAACTTACCATTAAGTCATTCAAATGCCTGCTATTCATAATTTTAATTTAAATAAAAAAATCCTTAATACTTAAAGTAAAATAATTAAGTTAAATAGGGGGCGGAATTGCTTTTTTTTGTAAAACTTGCCTATTTTTGATGGTTATTACAACTAATCAAATGGTTAATATATAAGAACAAATCTCCAATTCATCAAATCAGAACTCAAATTAAAAAGGAGCAAAGATGAGACGTATTTCACTATTTAAAATCCTGATAATATTATTGATACCGCTCGTATTGTTGGGACAAAGGAGAGGCAACCGGCAGGCAGCTGCAGAAAACACAGCCGCTCCTCAGGGTAAAGAAGTATCCGAACCGAATCAGTTCGGAAGCCTCCGCTGGAGAAGCATCGGCCCGGCACTTATGTCAGGACGTATAGCCGATCTGGCGGTAAATCCCAAAAACCACAGCGAGTATTACGTAGCCGTAGCAAGCGGTCACGTATGGAAAACCGAAAACGCAGGCAATACTTTCGAACCGGTATTTGATAATTACGGTTCTTATTCTATCGGATGCCTCGCACTCGATCCGAATAATCATCACGTTTTATGGGTTGGCACAGGTGAAAACAATCATCAGCGCGCTCTTGGGTACGGAGACGGTGTTTATAAATCTATTGACGGGGGCAAAAGCTTTCAGCATATGGGGCTCAAAGATTCCCGCCAGATTGGTAAAATAGTAATTGATCCGCGCAATTCTAATATTGTATTTGTTGCTGCCGAAGGCTCTGTATGGGGCCCCGGCGGAGAACGCGGCTTATATAAATCTGTTGACGGGGGCAAGACCTGGAAAAAGACTCTTAACATCTCCGAAAATACCGGCGTTAATAATATTGTTTACGACCCGAGAAATCCCGACGTTATGTATGCTACATCCGAACAGAGACGCAGACACGTCCACACCAAAGTAGGCGGAGGCCCTGAATCTGCAGTTTATAAATCATACGACGCAGGGGAAACCTGGGAAAAAATTATGAGAGGACTTCCTTCGGTTGATATCGGCGGAATGGGTATTGACATCTCACCGGTTAATCCGGATGTGCTCTACATTATTATGGAAGCTGCCGAAGGACAGGGGGGATTTTTCCGCTCTACAAACAGAGGCGCTACGTGGGAAAAAATGAGCACTCATACCGAAGCAGGACAGTACTATAACGAAATTACCTGCGACCCGGTTAACGTTGACAAAGTTTACTCTATGGAAACTGTTTCGCAGGTTACTACAGACGCAGGAAGAACCTGGAGTGCAATTGGCAATAACCAGAGACACGTAGACGATCACGCAATCTGGGTTGATCCTACAGATACAGAACATTTTATGATAGGGGGAGACGGCGGGCTATACGAGACTTTTGATGCCGGCAAAAACTGGTTCTTTAAGAGAAATCTCTCTGTTACACAGTTCTACCGCGTTGCAACAGATAATTCATTCCCGTTCTATTGGGTTTACGGAGGCACACAGGATAATAACAGTCTTGGCGGACCATCCCGCTCTTTAAGATCAAGCGGTACAATTAATACCGACTGGCTGGTTACAAACGGCGGCGACGGATTCTGGTCTGCCATCGATCCTGAAAACCCGAATATTGTTTATGCAGAATCGCAGTACGGCGGAATGGTGCGCTACGATAAACAGAGCGGCGAAGCCATTTCTATCCGTCCTGAACCGAGAAAGGGGGAACTCACCTATAAATGGAACTGGAATGCCCCATTGTTCATTAGCCCTCATAAAGCATCGCGCATTTATACCGCCGCCAATAAAGTATTCCGCAGCGATGACCGCGGAGACCATTGGGATGTTATTAGCGAAGACCTTACAGCCCAGATTGACAGAAACACCTGGCCTGTTATGGGGAAATTCGGGAGTATGGATGCGGTTACCAAAGACAGATCGACTTCTCTCTACGGCGAAATTGTCTCTATGACAGAATCACCGGTTAAAGAAAACTTATTATATGTCGGAACAGACGACGGTTTGATTCAGGTATCGGAAGACGCAAAAACCTGGAGAAAAGTTTCAGAATTCCCCGGCATTCCCGCCAACACATACGTGAGCGATATCTGCGCTTCGAAATTTGACGAGAACGTTGTATTTGCCAGCTTTGATAATATTTTGAGAGACGATTTTAAACCTTATATATTAAAAAGCGTTGACAAAGGAAAAACCTGGGTGTCAATAGCCAACAATCTTCCCGCTAACGGAACCGTTCATTCAATTGAACAGGATTTTGTTAATCCGGATCTTCTTTTTGTAGGAACAGAATTCGGATGTTTCTATTCAAACGACGGCGGTCAGAAAT
>JAEXUB010000260.1 GCA_023453125.1 Bacteroidota bacterium | reverse complement strand
CCCCGTAATAAAGCATAAATGCGGCTATAATTACCGTTAAGGTCTCTGTAGTCGGACTGGCGATATTCCTTATCCTTGCGATCCTGAGATTTGTCTTAAAAAAGCTCTGTGTCTCCTTATGGAATTTATTCGACTCATAATCTTCCATTCCGAATGCTTTAACAATCTTAACACCTGTTATTGTCTCGTGGAGTACGGTTGTAATATCAGACATCTTCTGCTGAAGAATGGAACTCTGCTTTCGTATCTTCAATCCAAGCCAGCTTATAATTATAACAGAAACAGGTACTACAATTACGGAAGCCAGAGTAAGTCTCCAGCTGAGCATTATGGCAATTGCCAGGCAGGTTATAATTGTAAGGGGCTCACGCACCAGATTAAGGAACACGGCCGAGATACTTGTCTGAACCACATAAACGTCGTTTGTTACCCTTGAAATTAGGTTTCCTGTTTTTTCATTCTTGAAAAAGCTCATTGGAAGCTTATGCAGATGGTCATATACTTTATTGCGGAGGTCCCTTATAACTCCCTGCTCGGCATAGGCAAGAAAATATGCCTGAAGATATCCGAATGCATTTTTAAGCAGGAACGCACTGAACAAAACAATGCATATCCTAATTAGTATAAGAGGAATATTATCCCCTGCAAGAATCAAATTATTAAATGCCGATACAATGCTTTCCTTTATGCTTTCAAACCAGTTCAGGTCTGTGTTGGAGGCCTTAGCCGCCGCTATTGACTGGTTTGCCTTATCGGGGGAAAACAGAGTCTGCATTAACGGGACCATAAGATAAATGGTAATACCGTTAAACAGTGCATAAAGTATTGAGAAAATTACCGAAAGGGAAATATGAAGCCGGTACGGCTTTAGATATTGTATTACTCTTCTGAATATTTTCATTTGGCTAATGGTAAATTTTTAATTGCACATCCGTCGGTTAACTGCAATTTATGGTAGATTTTATCCTGAACATAATTATAAAAAATAATCGCGGATTCAGCCCCCTTCCCCGTTTCAATAGCCAGAATAGGGGCATAAACAGAGATTGCGCTGAAATCATCCGGATCAAATTTACGAATTATTTTTTTGGTATCTGCATCAAAAACAGCCAGGAAACGCTCAATTTTTGATGTTTTTTTCGTTTTTTGGACTATATCGGAATAAATAAAGAAGAGGTATTTATCATCCGGGCTCCAGGCAATTTCGTGCAGCTGACCGGCAGTACTGAATAGAAAATGCCCCTCCTCGGTGTAGGTTCTCTTTATAAAAAACTCTGTAGCTTTTTCCTTCCTGTTGCTATAGACAATATACTTGTTCATTGTTGAAGTAAAATTAATCTTTCTTACCGGGGGATTAGGAAATCCCTCCTGAACCAGATTTATAGTCTTCTTCTTCCCTTCTATTTTGCCTCCTAATGAATCGAAGACTGCGATATTCTGAAAAAGATTCTGATTTGATGCGGAATCAAGAGATAGGAAACTTGTCATAAAACGGTCATTGTCATTCCAGTAGGAATAAAACTGAATGCCGCTGTGGAGATAATCAACCATCTTAATCTTGTCTATATCCCTCTTAAAATGATAAAGCCTCGCTTCATTTAATGAACTCAGGCTCCCCTTAGTGCCGACACTTTCAACGGTAAGAAAATATGCGGCGGCCCGGTTTGGAGACTGCTTTAAGGAAACCACTTCCTCCCCCCAGTCGCTCCATACAAGAGAGCTCTTGCGGCTCTGCAGATCAAAACTGAAGAGAGATGCCCTTCCCTCTTCCCTTGCCACATAAAGGATTTCGGAAAAATAATCGGTGTATTCTTTTCCGTCTAATGTAATTTTATAATTTGGTATAACCTTATCCGCAAAAAGATTAAACGCGGCTTCACCGGCTTTGTATGCATTCGGAAATTTTCCGAATACAAGGTCATATAAATTCTTTGAAACCATTTCAATAACAGTCTGGCTTTCCGCCCTCGGAGAGAGGAGATTCTTCAGGCTGTCGGCAGTCTCATAGCTCCCTTTAATCCGGATCGAAATCTCATAGAAAGAGTCTTTTCGTATATTCACTCTACCTGAATAATACCTCAGAAGAGTAAATATTGTTATGAGCAGTATGAGGAATATTACAAAGGCAATGAAAATCCGGTGGTTTTTCATACAACAGCCTGCGCGTATACTTTAAGTATAAATTCTACAAGAGCTATAAAATAGCGCCATAGGGGGCTGAATATAAGAAGGAATAAAATCATTGTACCAATGAGCGGAGAGGCAACAAATCTTGTATATGCACTGTTTGGGAAAAGATTGCTTATTACGTGGCTTCCGTCTAAAGGGGGAATGGGAAGAAGATTAAAAAGAAAAAGGAATACGTTAAACGATACTCCAAGCCAAAGCAATTCCAATACCCCCCTGCTTACCGGAAATATCTTTATTGCCGCAATCATTACAGCAAGCAGAAATATTGAGAACAGCAGATTGGAAACAGGTCCCGCAACCGATACTGCAATATCATCCCTGTCGGGACGTCCGAAATTTCCCTTATTAACGGGTACAGGCTTAGCCCAACCAATAAACATTGAACCGGCGAAGAATGAAACAAAAGGAATAATTATACTGCCAATTAAATCAAGATGTTTAATTGGATTCAGTGTCATTCTGCCGAGTGCCTTAGCGGTGGCATCCCCCTTTTTATAAGCCACATAGGCGTGCGAGAACTCATGCAGAGCCAGCGATATAAGAAATACAGGTATGAATTCCAGAAAGAGTATCAGTCTTTCGCTTATCTGCAGATTAGGCATTAGAACCCCTTGGATGATAATCCTTGTGCATTTGTTTGATATATTCCCTGTCAATATGAGTGTAAATCTGTGTAGTCGAAATATCGGAATGACCGAGCATTTCCTGAACTGCCCTTAAATCGGCTCCCCCCTCCAGAAGATGAGTGGCAAATGAATGCCTGAAAGTATGGGGGTGCACTTCCTTTTGAATGCCTGCCTCTTTTGCATACCGGACAATTATTTTCCATACTCCCATACGCGACAGTTTTGTTCCTCTGTTATTCAGGAATACAATACTGCCGCTTTTATTCCCCTTTCCCAAAAACGGGCGGGACGACTGCAGGTATGTGTTTACCCATTCAATTGCACTGCTTCCGACCGGTACAATTCTCTCTTTGCTCCCCTTTCCAAGGACTCTTATTACTTCCTCATTAAAGAAAAGGTCAGAGATTTTTAAATTAATCAATTCCGATACGCGGAGTCCGCACGAATAAATAAGCTCAAGCACTGCTTTGTCCCTTAAGCCGAGTTTTTCGCCGGTATCGGGGCGTTAAGTATTTTCTCAACTTCGTAAAAAGAGAGTACAACGGGCAGATTACGCGAAAGCTTTGCAGAAGGAATCTTATCCATCGGATTCGATGTAATATATTTATGCTCAAGCATAAAATTGAAAAATCCGTTCAGGGATGATAAATATCGGGCGGCGGTAGTAGTGCCCAATCCAACTTTACGCTGGATATCGAAATATTTAGAAATTTGAGAAGAATTTATTTCGCTGATGTCTCTAATTCCTTTTTCTTCTGCAAACTCAAGAAATTTTTTTATGTCATTTTCGTAAGAACGGACCGTATTCTCTGCGAGGTTCTTTTCCAGTTTAAGAATGGAAAGATACTCCCTCAAAAAAACAAGTACCGGATTATTCGCTTGTTGTGCTTTCAATGGCATTTTGATTAGGGTACCTTATTCTTTTATGATATTGCCCTGCAAGAATGCTCAGGAATGATTCTTTAATCTTATTTAAGTCGCTTAATGTTATTGGGGCATCATCCAGCTGGCCGTCATCAATCCTTATCCTGATTAAATTATTTATTACCTTTTCAAGTTTTGCAGCATCCGGCTCCTGAATTGAACGGACAGTCGATTCGCACGCATCGGCAAGCATTACAAGCGCGGTCTCTTTTGTATTCGGTTTGGGGCCCGGATACCGGTAATCCGATTCATTAACATTTTCTTCACCAAGCTCCTCTTTGGCTTTCTCATAAAAATAGCTTACAAGAAGAGTGCCGTGATGCATGGGAATGAAATCCAGAATCTCATCGGGAAGGTCATGCTCCTTACCCAATTCCACCCCCCTCTTAACGTGGTTAATAATCAGCTCAACGCTTTTAAGCGTAGGCAGTTTTTCGTGAATGTTATCTTTATCTGCCTGGATTTCTACAAAACTCCCCGGGTCCAGAGTCTTTCCTATATCATGATAGTAGGCTCCCACT
>JAEXUB010000247.1 GCA_023453125.1 Bacteroidota bacterium | reverse complement strand
CCCGTCCAGTAAATATAATACCGGATATTTTTTACCGGGGAGCTGAGCGTATGAAGTATTCCCCGGAGTATATATCCAGAGCTTCCTGTTTTCCTTTAATGTTTCGGAATAGATAGTTTCCTTCTTTCCGATATTTATGTTTTCCTGATTCTGCGCTGACAGGTTTATGAGGGGGAGAATTAAGAATAGAAATGCAAAAACGATTCTTATAGCTATCCCATCTTTTAATCTATATGGTAGTTCTCTGATTACTGCTCCTTTTTTAATATTAAATACTGTTTCCTGTTTCCGGTCCGTTTGCCGCGTCTTCCGCATACTCAAGAATATCGCCGGGCTGACAGTTGAGCGCCCTGCAGATTGCCTCAAGCGTGCTGAACCTGACCGCCTTCGCTTTCCCCGTCTTAAGTATGGATAGGTTGGATAGTGTAAGGTCCACCTTCTGCGACAATTCATTTAGGGAGATCTTCCTCTTTGCCATCATTACATCAAGATTTACTATTATTGCCATTGCCTACACCGTAAGTTCCTGTTCGTTCTGAAGTTCAATTCCTCTCTTAAATATCAAGGCTATTACAAATAATATTGCGGAGGACATCAGGTACGCGCCCGCGTCATCCCAGTATCTTTCAACTGCTATCAGCTCATATCCCTCTTCAATAAGCTTTTCAACTACTTTATTGGCTACAAGGCTCCCCGCCCCGATGATGAATGAGAAGAGGGTGATTTTAGAGATAAGGTCCGAGACCTCTATGCTGAAGGGCTTAACCAGATTGAGGGTTGAGAATATCTTTATAACGAAATAAAAGACATACGCTTTTAATCCCGATATTATGATTATTGTTACAAATACCAGATCGTATAAGAATCCGCTTTTATAGTAAAGAGCCGAAAGGTCGAGCCCCAGGTGGAGATTACGGGTCGCCGCCGGATTAAGAATGGCAATAAAGAAGTTGACGAGAAGTGTGCCCGTCTGTAATAAGTAGGCTATAAAGATTATCCAGCAGATTGTATGAATTGACTTCCAGATGAAATTGTTCCTCTTTGTCATACCGTTTCCCGTTTTTTTGTTGCTGCAAATATAATAAATATTTATTGTTTATCAATAAATATTTGTCTTATAACGCAAATTTTCTTGCCGGGGCGGGATTTTGGTGCAAAATGCGGGTTTTTGGGGGGACCAGGGGGAAAAAGGAGAGCCCGGCGGCTGCTGGCTGCCTTCCGGGCTCTTGAGTTGAGGTGTCTGTAGCTGAAGGAGTGTAAAAATTAGAAACTTTTATTTATTAAGTTCAACGGGCTCTTTTATACAGCAGATTCTAATAGTACTAAATAAAAAATAGCGATTTTGTAAATTTTTTCCAATGCCTACCAAGATGCCTCCAGACATTATCGAACTCAGGCACATTCTGAACTTGATTAACTAATTGCTCTTCCCACTGTTTCTTAAATACTGATTCCTTTTTTAATACAACTTCAACTAATTTAGAATAATCTATTTCTTTACGCTCTGCCTTTTTTTGAAAATCATAAATATAGTCTTCTATATCTCCCCCGTTTTCTTCTAATAAATACCAGATATCGTACAAATCGCGCGGGGCACTCCGTTGCATTAACGATCTAAGCTTTTCAGTAATGATCTCAGCTAGAGTGTATGTGCTCAAATAATATTCTTTAGTCAAATCAGAATATTCATTTATTACTCTTTTTTCCTCTTCCTTACTGCACAGAATCTCATCTGAGCTTATATCAATCTTTATTTTCTTATTCTTAACTCTCCCCCCTAATGGTCCTTGATATCCAAGGTAAAAATTATAATTTCCCGTCTGATGAATAATTTCATCCTGTAAGTCAAGAATAATTCTCGACTCTTCCTTAACCCATTCTATTAATCCGGTAAAGTGTTTCCTTATTTCATCAAAATCAGGTTCCCTGTAGATGTATGTAAAATCAAGATCTTCGGATAATCTGTAATCGGGAAAATATATTTTTCTTAATGCCGTTCCCCCTTTGAAAATTAATCTTTCCTTTAAATAACCGCTGCTTGATATTCCATTCAGAACCCAGCTTATTACATAATCTTTTTCTATCTGTGTATCCCTAAGTTTTAAACGTGCAGCTATTCTTTGTATTTCACCCGGTAATATCATAACTCTATGTTTCTAAAGATTTCATTGACTCTTCGATGCCTATGTTATCAATTATTTTCCATCTGGAATTATGTTTGCCTCTGTGGGCAAAGGAGGGATCGAGAAGTGAATATGATTTATTTATACGGCCATTAATATATACGGCCATAGAATTAAGTATACCCAGATTGTCCAGAATGAATCCCAATCTTTTAAGAACCGCTTCACTTCCATATATGTCCAGATATTTTTGCATCTTTTCACTATCAATTTTATCCCTGCACCTGTAAACAGCTTTTATAATTTCTGTTAACCCGTTGGCATATTTTGGTATATACAGACAATCAATTATTGTTTTTTCCAGATCGCTGCACCATACTTTATTATAATCATCTATCCATATTTTAGAAGAACCGAAGAATCTTTCCTCACTTAATGTTATAAACTGATATCTTACATTTTTTATTTTTCTCGTCCCGGGCAAAAACTGCTTTTTTGTTACTACCTGTTCAACCAATGAGGGCTGGGTTATAACTCCGTGTATATCTAAGGCACTGTAATATCCTATATAGTATTCTTCCGGCTGAACCAGTTTTTCTGCCACTATATGCCAGTTTGGATAATACTCCCCTATATTCTTCTCGTAAGGAATAATATGGTATAATCCATCCTTTATGCGTAACAGCAATCCCCTCTTTGTCATACTGCTCAATAGTTTACGGACTGCCGGTTCTTCACTTTCAACCAGAATTTGCCCGGCTTCCTCAATTGTAAAATACAATTGGTTTCTGCTGTTCAGCACGCTTAGTAATTCCGCGGACCGGTATGATATGTGTTTTTTCATATTTTTTTCGTGATTTTTTAACTCACATTACCAATATTATATATCACTTTTAGCGACTATGTGATATTATATGGTTTTTGTGAGTTTATAGCTCACATTTCAATTACAATATAATATTTTAAATATCTACTTCAAAATTCCCCCCTCATTGACTTTGCTCAATCCTGAATGATAATCAGCTTTCAGACCATAATTTGATCCAATTACCCTTTGAAGCAGCAAAATAATAAACCTATTGGGGATTTCTTCGAAAAACAGATTTTTAAGGAGGCTAGGGGTAAAAAGGAGAGCCCGGCGGCTGCTGGCTGCCTTCCGGGCTCTTGAGTTGAGGGTTTCTGTAGCTGAAGGAGTGTAAAACTTTAGAATAGACTAAAAAGTTATATTCATTCGGCAGACAATTGCTGATACGCAGTTTTGCTAAGATCAAGACCGCAATATCTTGCCCATAGTAACATCAAATATTCACGCATCTCCCAGGTTATGTTAGATTTCTGAAGTATTTCAAAATAATCCTTATAGGTAACAATTTTAAATAATTCAGACTGCTCAGAATTCAACAACTTCTTATATTCATTTGCAATACTTATTGCTTCTTCATCATACTGATGACAGAATAAGGCTGTATAAGAAAAATCATAGGTTTTATCTATTTTAAAACTCTCACCAATAAGCTGATTCCTGAACAACTGATTAAAACGGGATGAGGTTAACTGGTCATAAGCTCCTGAATAGATTTTTGAACTCTCATAAATACTATTATATTCATCCTTATGATAATCCTTCGACGAAAAGGTATCTGTATACTTACATTCTATACCAATTATTCCTTTTTCAGCTCCCTTCATAACTTCAAAAGCAGCATCATAAGCTGAGTTATCATATCTGTTGTTTTTATTTGCAAACTCGAAAAACACAGCAGTTACTGAAGTAATCTCAGGGTAAATGCCTTTTATGAATTTTAATGCACATTCTTTATCCGCATATAATGGAGCAAAGAAATTAAAGCATAATGGCTGGCTTGATAACAGATTATTATATAAGCGGTCAACATCCATCAAACCGGCGCTATCTTCATTTCTCATTTTAACAATTTTTTCAACAATATCAGCTGCCAGTGGTGTTAAAAAATTCTTATTTGTGATTTGCCCATTTTGTATTGTATTACAAATACTTTCATTCTTCTTTTTTGGATGCTCCCCTTCTTTTTCGCCAAGAACAAAGGCTCTCCACCAGCCTTGATGCAGTCTCATTCTTTTCTTGAAATTATTTTCCTTCGGCTGCCTCCCAATCAATCCTAACAAGTCAATCATTATTGCTCCTTTCAGATACTACTGTTAACCAGACAATGTACATTATTTCATACAGCCGGCAATTACATCATATTCATCATTACCACTTTGCAATTGAAATTTTTATTTATTTAATCCGTTTAAGATTTCCTTAAAACTCGCCAGGCTTGCCTCAACATTTTCAATAATTTCGGCAGCCAGAGTATCCGGATCGGGCAGATTATCCATATCGCCTAGACTGTCATCCTTTAGCCAGAATATATCCAGATTTGTCTTGTCGCGCTCGGTTATTTCCTTAAAGGTGAAC
>JAEXUB010000218.1 GCA_023453125.1 Bacteroidota bacterium | reverse complement strand
GTCTTAAGCTCTTCAAGGAGGGCGAGTTTTTCAAAATTGCGCCCTTCGTTTTCATAGTTTCTCAGAATTTCAACGGGAGTTAACAATGCCGCCAGAAGGGCTTTTAAAGCTGCGCGCGCCCCTATTACATATGCACCAATCCTATTTATGCTTGCATCAAAATAATCGAGCCCCAGATAAACCTTATCAAGTTTATCCGCCCACACAATTTCCTGCATCAGTTCGGCATCCGGATAGTTGAATAGAACGACATGGTCGCTGTCCCACCTTATTCCTCTTGTTACATGAAACAGCAATTCATCAACATATTGAAAAACGGATGATACTTTATCGGCGCACGATTCTGTCGGATGAAAATGCCCGATATCGAGAGTTAGTATTAAATTGTTTTTAATTGCGTAGCCGAGATAGAATTCATGAGAGCCGGCAACAAAAGATTCGCTCCCTATTCCGAACAGCTTGCTTTCAATTGCTTCTTTGGTAAAATTGGAATCTGTCTTATGCTCGAATATCCTGTCAAGCGATTCCTTTAGCAAGGCTCTGTGTTTAAACCTGTTTAATGTAATATCTTTAGCCCCGTCCGGAATCCATATATTGTGAATGCAGGTCTTCTTCAGTTCTTTCCCTATATATTCGCTAATCTCCCGGCACCGGAGAGTATGCTCAATCCAGAAATCGCGTATCGATTTATCCTGATGAGCGAGAGTAAATCCGGAGGCTGCTTTCGGATGAGAGAAAAAAGTTGAGTTGAAATCAATTCCTATATTCATATGCTTTGCCCATTCAACCCAGCTTCTGAAATGTTCCGGACCAATGCTGTCTCTATCGGCGGGCTTATCCCTAAAATCACCGTAAAAAGCGTGAAGGCTTAATTTGTGTTTTCCCGGAATTAGTGAAAAAACCTTAAATAGGTCGTTTTTCATTTCAGTCATATTGCGGGCCTTTCCGGGAAAATTTCCTGTTGCGGCCAATCCCCCGTCAAGAGATGCCCCGCTGTTCTCAAATCCCCCTACATCATCAGCCTGCCAGCAGTGAAGTGAAAGACTGATCGTCTTAAGTTTCTCGAGCGCCTTATCCGTATCAACGCCGATATGCGCATATCTTTCCTTTGCCTCATTATAAAACGAAGTAGCAGATGACATACAAACCCCCCAATACAAATGATAAAGTATTAAACCAAGTTAAAAATCATTTCCTTAATTGATCATTAAAATAACGATTGAATCGGATGATTCCAACCAGAATATTGGAATAACCATCTATCCTCAATCCGGCCCATCCATCCTAATTAGCTTTAACCGCACTTATTAATAATGCATTTTACGGCAGAACAAAAAGGAGACTAAAATGAAAAAGCTGATTTTTACCATCCAGATTGTATGTATGTTTCTCTTTAACCCGGGGGGCAGCTTTGCACAGTCAAAGATTACCGGCGATTGGGAAGGACTGCTTGACATCGGGGCAAAAAAGATCAAATTGGTCATTCACCTAAAAGGAGAAGGGAGTGAGATTAAGACATTACTGGACAGTCCGGAGCAGGGGGTTGTAAATCTGCCTCTTTCCGAAACAAGAATTTCCAGCGATTCCCTTATAATAACCGACAAGAAAATGGGCCTGGCTATTAAAGGAAGGCATTTAAAGGAAACCGACTCTATCTCTGCAAGTTTCATCCAGAGAGGGGCGGCAATTAACATTTTATTCGGAAGAAGCAAAATAACCGGTTTCATTCTTAACAGGCCGCAGACGCCAAAGCCGCCATTCCCCTATATAATAGAGGAAGTAAAATTTGAGAACCCTTCTGCCGGGGGAATTAAGCTCGCCGGAACATTAACCATTCCAAAAGATGTAAAGAATCCTCCAGCAGTAATATTAATTTCCGGATCCGGAGCGCAGAACAGGAATGAAAAAGGATTTGATCATGAGCCCTTTCTTATTTTATCTGATTATTTAAGCAGAAACGGAATTGCAGTTTTAAGATATGACGACAGGGGAGTTGCCGAATCGGAGGGAGACTTTTCTACAGCTACTTCGTACGATTTTTCAACAGATGCTGAAGCTGCTTTCAATTACCTTAGTAAAAGAAACGACATAAATATCAAAAACATAGGGCTTCTAGGGCATAGCGAGGGAGGCATGATTGCGCCAATGACTGCCTCAAGAAATGAAAATGTGGCATTTGTAATTTCTCTTGCTGGTCCGGCAGTACCTATAGACCTGCTAATGATAAAACAGATTTATGATCTGGCATCATCTGAGAATAGGAATAAAGAGGATATTAATAAAACCCTTGAAATGAATAAAGAAGTTTTCGAAGTAATAAAAAAGGAGGGGGATACCGAAACTCTCCAAAAAATGATTCGGGAAATTCTGGTAAAATATAATTTCTCTAATGGGGATGTTAACTCCCATAATGCTTTTGTTAAGCGGGTAACCTCTCCCTGGTTTAAGTATTTTATCTGCTACAATCCGGCCCCGGCGCTTGAAAAGATATCCTGCCCTTTTCTGGCAATTAATGGGACCCTTGACAAACAGGTTAACGCAGATATGAACCTAGGCGCAATGGAAAAAATATTTAAACGTAAAAATTCTCAGGATTTTACATTAAATTACCTGCAGGGATTAAATCATGCTTTTCAGGAAGCCAAGACCGGCGATGTTGCTGAATACAGAATGATAGAACAAACAATGTCGAATAAAGCATTAGAGACAATAGTAAAATGGATAAAAGAAAGATTTTAAAAAACACTCCTTCGAAAATTTTCTGGATTGCCAACAGCGCGGCCTGGTTAGCCGCCGCGCTGTTAAATTTCCTTTTCCAGCTTTTTAGAACATCATTTGATGTTGACCGGTCGCTATACTCTTTCTTCCCGATGATCTGGTGTTATATTTTAACCACACTTCTCCGTTTTTACTGGGGAATTATTGATATTTATAAATTCAAACCGGCCAGGCTGATTTTTACCGTCATTCCACAGGTAATTCTGGCAACGGTACTGGTTGTCTCATTCGGAATAGGCTCTATACTTTTATTGAGAACCACACCAGGGAATATTCCTCTTTTAATGCTGAATAATTTTTTAAGCATTCTTCCAATAAACCTTTTATGGAGCACTTTTTATTTCCTTTATGTCTATTATATATTAACCCGGAAGAAGGAAATAGACAATCTCAGGCTGATTAACTCTCTTCAAATTGCCCGGCTTGAAAGCTTAAAAGCGCAGCTTAATCCTCATTTCCTTTTTAATACTCTTAATAATATCCGCAGCCTGATTAGAGAGGACAAGGAAAGAGCAAGAGATATGATCTCTTCGCTTACCGATATCCTCCGTTATTCTCTCACACAAAAGGCAGAGAATAAAACTACCGTAAAAGATGAAATTGTATTTCTTGATCAGTATCTGATTCTGGAAAAACTGCACATGGAAGAAAGATTGAAATATTCCATAAATACTGAACAGGACTGCATAAACGCTCTTGTTCCTCCTATGATAATGCAAATACTGGCCGAGAATTCTATTAAGCATGGAATTAGCAGACTGCCCGAGGGGGGAGAAATTGACATAACTATTTCAAAAAAAGGAGATCTGCTGTTTATTAGCGTAAGCAACACAGGCAGTCTTTCGGAGGATAAATCCGGCAAAGGCAACGGAATAGGAATTGAAAATATCATTGAAAGGCTGAGGCTGCTTTACGAAAACAAAGCATCTTTCCGTCTTGAAAATTCCGGGAACCGGGTTACTGCTTTTTTAGAAATTCCATACGAGGTTAAAAATGAGAACTCTCATAGTTGAAGATTCACGACTTGCAAGAAAAGAATTAGTTGAACTGATTAGCAACCATAAGGATTTGATAATTGCAGGAGAAGCAGAGAATTTTGATGAAGCCTTGAAATTTTTGAACGGCGGAGAAATAGATTTACTCTTTCTTGATATTAATTTACCCGGTAAAAACGGCTTCGAACTTTTAGAACAGGCGGATGATATTCCGATGGTGATTTTTACAACGGCTTACGACGAATATGCCATAAAATCTTTTGAATATAATGCGCTTGATTATCTGCTTAAGCCTGTAAAACCTGAAGCTCTTGATAGAGCCATTTCAAAAGCCAGAAAACTCCACAACTTAAATCACGAAAGTACCGGCAAAAACCCGGAAAGAATTTTTATTAAAGACGGGGATAAATGCTGGCTGATTAATGTGCGCGAAATATTGTGTTTTAAATCGGAAGGAAACTATTCCCGCATCTACTTCCAGGGAAATAAGGTGCTTTTGTATAAGTCGCTTAATCAAATTGAAGAGAAACTCGATTTATCCGTATTCTTCAGGGCCAGCCGGACTCATATAATCAATCTAAATTATATTAAGGCGGTTAAACCGGGGATTAGCAATACACTTAAGCTAATTATGGAGAACGACTTAATAATTGAAACATCAAGAAGAAATGCCCAAAAACTGAAATCCCACCTCAGTTTTTAGGCATTTATTAAGACCGCTTTAATTCTTTTTTAAACGCTGTATTACTTCAAAATCTTCAAACAATCCGTACGGATTTGATACGTAGGATTCCCCCGCAAGGGTAAAACCTTTCTGCACCGACTGGAACATTGAAGGCCAGCAGGAGCCGTTTGAACTTGCGTGATGAGGACCAAGTGTATTGCGCAATGTTCCAACAGCAATAATTTTTATTTCGTTTAATCCCGTCTTAATGTATTTGGATATATCAAGCTCAAACGGGGCAAAGGAAATAATTCCTGCTTTCTTTTTGTTCACATAGACTTCAAGGCAGGCCCCTTTCCAGTTAGCTGCTTTAACAAAATAGCTGCCGGCAGGAGTGTCAATATTTACCTTCCGCGTATATGAAACCTTGTCTCCGTAAAGGTTCATTCCCTGTTTATTCCAGGGGCCAAGTTCCAGATTAACTGCGGGAGTAATTTTGAATCCGGTTTCCTGCGGAGCAATAGAAAAATTACCAAGAATGTAAACCGGTTCGAGCTCTGCATAAATGCTCATTGGTTCTGCCTTAACGGTAATTTTGTTTGCGCCTTCTTTTACCAGCCGGGAGATATCAAAGACATTAAAGCCTCTGTCGAGCCACCATTTTCCCTTCTCAGGTTTAATTATATTGCCATTTACTGATACTGTATATTCAGACGCTCTTTCTACAACCAGTTTCATCCCTTTATAATCAACTCCTGCGTCAACCGTGAAATTATAGTCAGCCGTAAAACCGCTCCCGGTAGGGAATTTATTGTTGTCAATAACCGTAGATTTATACTGCACAGAGTTATCCCACGGACTCTTAGCCATACCAACTGCTTTAAATGTTTCATTCTGTGCCTGATAAAAATATAAATCCTTCCATGTTTTATCCCCTGTCTTTAAATCGCAGTAATCAATTGTAAGCACATTAGGAGAGTTCCTTTCAATCTTCAATTTTTCGGTAAGCACAATATTTCTATTCTCAAATTTATTTATTGAAGGAGGTACTCCCTTTGTTTTCGAGATACTGAGCAGAATGCTCTCTGCCGGGCGGAGCGAAAAGTTTACAGTCACTTTTCCGTCTTTAGGCGTAAATCCATATTCTAAACTCTTTCCGGTAAAAAGGTCTAATTCCTGAACGCTGTTCCCTTCTATTGTAAATGTTCCTGAGGCAGATTCATTTTCATTCAGGTTAGTCAGGAAAACCAATTCACAATCCTCAAGTGTCCTGCGGTGATGAAATACCAGATTATCTTTTGAATCAAATTTAAAAATGGTATGCTGCGGTACCAGTGCGGTTATCGCTTCTTTATTTAATTCCTCAGCCTTAATCCAGCTGCCGCCGTATTTCTCCGCCAGCAGTTTAACCTTATCAGATTCGGCACCGTCAATTAAAGAGGGAAGAACCTTAGCTGATAATACTTTTCCCCCCGAGGCAAGATAGCTTTCAATTGCTTTATAGGTTTCGGAATCAATGTTATCGGTATATGCTGGAATTATAAGGAGTTTATATTCAGCCGCTCCGACCTTAAGCAAACCGGCTGAAGAGCATGAATGTTTTTTAAGAATATCTTCGCATCCGAGATCATATTCAATCTGCCAGGCTTCAAGTGAGTTAACAAAGTCATTAAATGAAACCGCCATCTTGTTGAAATAGCTCTCCCCTCTGTTGGGATCCTTACCGTTGTATGAAGAATACAAATTATAATATGCCCAGCCGGTAGTCGTCGGCTGAAGTACAAGAATATCATTCTTCTGTTTTCCCCTAGTGAGGGAGTATGAGAGGCGTGTATAATAATCAGCCAGTGACTTATAATCATCCCAATAAGGAGTATGATAGGAAAAGGAAAGAGGATGATCTCTCTTGCGGGGACCGGTTAACGAATAATAGGATAAATGCTGATTCATAAGATTAACGCCGAGCGCGTATTCCCAGTCTCCAATCCGTTTCATATCATTGAATGTAAGGTCCCAACCCGATGCCCCGTAAGTTTCAGAAAGTGTCCTGTTACGCCCCATCTGGTTGGCAACGCTTCCAATTTCCTTTGCGAATCTGCTGTTGCCGAACTGTGCGTAAGGGCTCCGGCTCCATTGATTCATCAGAAGATCAATGCCCGGCACCTGCTGATACGATGCCAGAGCCATATTGTCGGGCACATTGCGGGGCATCGGCCAGTCGTGTTCCCAGTAATGCCCTGTCATAGGGAGATTGTTTTTTTCGCAATATTCAAAAACCGGCTTTGCCCAGTTTTCAACCATCAGATCTAAAAGAGTGCTGTAGTAATTATGGCGCACCTGCTTCCAGTTTCCGGTTTCCTCAAAAAGAAGTGCCATCTTCTCTTTAAGTTCGTATCCCCATTTCTTTTTAAAAGCATCAAAAAGCGCGGGCGTATAGCAAATAAGATTTGAACCATACGCGGTGCGGATGTTCGGTTCGTCCGTAAAGATACCCGAAACTGTTTTACCGAACTCCCCGCCTATGCTCTTTTTGTAATTATCGTGAGTAACTTCAAGAAATTTATCGGTGGTCTTTCTCTGCATAATATCCACATAGGAATATCCCCCGTACCAGGAGCTTTTTCCCGAAGGGGCATAGACGAAATAGTAATTTTCCTCGCCGGTTTTAATTTCCTTTACTTCGGAAAACTTATCCCCCTCTTTCTTCAGAATAAAAGCTATTTCCTGTTTGATACCGGCAGGATCGTTTGTTTTGATAAGCTGCAGCATAACTCCCCTTGTTTCGGGAATCTGGGCCGGCACTTCCCCTCCTGCAAATCCGCTCGGGTATGAATTTTCATCGTAAAGCCATACTTTCATTCCAAGAGATTTTGCCTTATCCACAGCATACTTTACCAGCTTGAACCATTCATCAGTCAGGTAGGTTGTAATAAGACCGGGGCGGGGATGCAATATGACCTGTTCAATACCCTTGCTCTTGTAATCCTTCAGGTTAAAATCTATTCCCTCTTTCGTAATAATTTCATTCCAGACCCAGAATGGGGCTGTTGTGAATTCGGCCGAAGGCTTTTTAAATTCCTTTATAAATGATTTTAAATAATCTTTTGCAGGAGCAATTTTGTTTACCTGTCCCTCTGCCGCAGCTGCCGCAAATATGAGGGACAAAAAGATAAGAACCGCCGATTTGAATTGCTTTTTCATTTAATGCCTTCTCTATATAGTTAAATTAATTCCCCAAATAAATGAACAGATGTACGGAAGAAACATTCCTCAAAAATTCCGTGCGTTCTTTTAACTTCATTCCGGTAACAGACCGGATTTAAATTAGGAAACTATTGAATCAGATGAAATAAAAAAGAAGGGGGATAAATGTGCTCTAATTGTGGACATATGCAGAATGGGACAAAAAAAAAAGCCGGCAGAACCGGCTCTTAATTGTTTTATAATGTAAAGTACATTTTGTACTCGAAAGGATGAGGCATAGTGCCGATGGCTTTAATTTCCTCATTCTTTGTTTTAACCCACTGGTCAAGAAGGTCGTCTGTAAAGATGCCTCCCCTGTGAAGGAATGCATTATCTTTTTCGAGAGCTTCAAGGGCTTCGGAAAGGTTGCGCGGCAGAAAGTCAATATGCGAGCGCATTGATTCATCAAGAATATTCTTATCGAACGGTCCGTATCCTTCCTTAACCGGATCAATTTTATTTATTACGCCGTCTAGTCCCGCAAGAAGCATAGCTGAAATGCAGAGATAAGGATTCGCGGTAGCATCGGGCGGACGGTATTCAAATCTTGCTTCCTGAGGATTGCTAACATACTTCGGAATTCTGATTGCGGATGCGCGGTTTCCCATACCGTATGTTAAAGCTACCGGAGCTTCAAAGCCCGGAACAAGGCGCTTGAATGAGTTGGTGCTTGGATTTGTGAATGCGGAAAGAGCAGGTCCGTGCTTTAATAATCCGCCGATAAAAAATCTTCCGAGCTCGTTAATGTTTCCATATTCCCCTTTCTTGTAGAATGCGTTCTTACCGTTCTTTGTAAGGAACAAATGAAGGTGCATTCCGTTGCCTGCCTGCTGATACATAGGCTTCGGCATAAATGTTAGGAAGAGGTTCTTCTGGCGCGCAAGGTTAAACAGAACATATTTTGCCAGAATGATGTTGTCTGCAGTTGTTAAAAGATCTGAAAAGTAAGTTTCAATTTCCTGCTGTCCTCTTTCGCCTACTTCGTGGTGATGATATTTAACATTGATTCCGAATTTGGTAAGAAGCTTGCTCGCTTCATCCCTGAAGTCGTCATAGATATCAAACGGATTGGCTGCGTGGTATGCTTTCTTATAAAATTCCTCTTCGTGCTCAATTTTGTAATACGACTTTGATGTACGTGTATCATATTCAACATTCGAGAAAATATAGAATTCAAACTCGGGTCCCCACCATGATTTATCGCACCCTGTAATTTCCTTCAAAAGTTTTTCCGCTTTTTTGGCCTGGAACCTGCCGTCCTGTGTAAAATTTGTTTTCTTACCGTCGGTTAATACGATATTGGAAAAAAAGCTTAGAGTGGGAGCATCCCTGAAGATATCGTAAACGGCGGTATTAAGATCTGGGATCATAATCATATCGCTGTTTTCAACTTTGCGGAATCCGAAACTGGAACCGTCAAAACCCACCCCTTCATTGAGGAGTTTTTTCATAATATTCGGTACGACCGGAAGTGATATGTGATGGAGGCGGCCTACCAGGTCAATGCATTTTAAATCAATAAATTCAATCTTCTTTTTCTTAATTATTTCTTCAACAGATTTCAGAGTTAATTCAGGCATAAATACCTCTATATTGTTTACTAATCGATAAAAAAGCGCCCTTGAGGGGCGCTTTAATTTGTTGCGTTAAATAAAAACTATTCCTGGCAGAAATTAATAGCGCCGATACCCGGATAGAAGGAGGTAATATCGAGTTCTTCTTCAATGCGGATAAGCTGATTGTATTTTGCAATTCTGTCTGTACGGCTTGCTGAACCGGTTTTAATCTGTCCGGCGTTTGTTGCAACCGCAATGTCGGCAATGGTTGTATCTTCGGTTTCCCCCGAACGGTGGCTTATAACGGATGTATAGCCTGCGCGTTTTGCCATTTCAATAGCTTCAAGTGTTTCGGTCAGGGTTCCAATCTGGTTAACTTTGATTAGAATTGAGTTTGCAATCCCTTTTTCAATTCCTTCGGCTAATCTTTCCGTATTGGTTACAAAGAGATCGTCTCCTACGAGCTGAATTTTTTTGCCGAGGACATCGGTTAAATGCTTCCAGCCGTCCCAGTCATTTTCATCGAGACCGTCTTCAATTGAAACGATGGGGTATTTCTTAACAAGACCGGCATAAAGCTCTACCATCTGGTCAGATGTCTTATGCGATTTATCGGACTTGAAGAATTCATAAACTTTTTTGTCCTTTCTGAACATTTCGCTTGAAGCAACATCGAGGCCCAATCCGATATCTTCACCCGGTTTGTATCCTGCTTTTGTAATAGCTTCAAGAATAACTTCGAGAGCTTCTTCATTCGATTTAAGGTTCGGAGCAAATCCTCCTTCGTCGCCTACGGCGGTATTATAACCTTTCTTCTTTAATACTGATTTAAGGTGATGGAAAGTTTCGGCGCCCATTCTAAGAGCTTCGGCAAAATTCGGAGCTCCATAAGGAAGAATCATGAATTCCTGGAAATCGACATTATTATCGGCATGGCTTCCGCCATTAATAATATTCATCATTGGGACAGGAAGAGTTCTGGCATTAACGCCGCCGATATAACGGTACAACGGCATTCCGAAAGCATCTGCTGCGGCTTTGGCGCAGGCAAGTGAAACGCCAAGTATTGCATTGGCTCCTAATTCCGATTTGTTGGGGGTTCCATCGAGTTCGCAAAGAAAATTATCGATGCCAACCTGGTCAGCGGCATCAAAATCAATCAGTTCCTCTGCAATTCTGTTGTTAACGTTATCAACCGCTTTCTGAACTCCCTTGCCAAGGTAACGTCCGGCTTCGCCGTCTCTTAATTCAACTGCTTCGTGTTCCCCTGTAGAAGCGCCGCTTGGAACTGCCGCTCTTCCTATAACACCGCATTCAAGTGTAACTTCAACTTCGATTGTCGGATTTCCTCTCGAATCAAGAATTTCTCTTCCTAATACATCAACTATAGTTGTCATTTTTGGCTCCTTTAAACTGTTAATTTTTATTCATCCAAAAGTACTTAAAAAAGCCGCTGAAATCCAATTTATATAGCATTTATTGCTTATAATTCATAACTTTAACATTGAATTTTTCCATTAATTAAAAGTCATTTGTGAAGTACGAAAAAGTAATAATTAAGATAACAAGCGGCGAAAAGGAAAAAATTGAAGCCATTCTGGACAAAATGGCATCAATTCCTTCGGTAGAATTGTCCAAATTGACTTATGGACAATTGGGAAAAGATATTATAGCCAGTTTTGATGTAGACGATGCTCATTTTGCATTAATTGTGGAAAAAATTTATGCAGCCGGACTGAACGTGCTTCCTACAGATGACAGAATTGCTCAGGTTCTCGAGTTCCTTTACGGCAAATATGGAAAGAAAACCCCGGCAAAAGCAACCTCAACAGTTCCGGCAAATCTCCCCCCATCTCCTGAGGCTGTTGAAGAATATAAAAATGCCGGACGGTACGAGGATCTTTTAAAGATTATGAAACTCGTAAATGTAGATCAGAAACTCAGAGACCTCGCTAAGGAATCAATTGCCGAAGCGGTTAAGAATGCTGTTGAACAGATCTATAATTCAGCCCTGGTTAATAAGTATACATTCACAAATGCGCTCGGAGGACTGCTTAAAATAGCATCCGATATAAATCTCAAATCTCTTAATATCCAGTCAATGCAGAAAAAAGCGGGATTTGCCGCCATTGCGATATGCGAAAATTATTCCGAACACATAGACGAACTGATAAAAATAGGGAACAATGCGCAGACACCTAATGTTGTTAATATTAAAGCCGTAGCCAAATTCTGGGAAATTATTTCCGTTGATATTGATAAACATCAGGGAGATGTTTCCCTTGCTCTGAAGAACCTGAATCTCAGAATTCTTGAAAACGCGTATGATGTGGCTTTCAGTGAATTGAATGATTTTGAAAGAAAACACTTCAATGACTTCAGGGCATTCTACAGGCTTAACAAAAAATAACCGGCAATTCAGATGAATTTATTCGTAGAATGTTCATTGTAATTATGAGCTGAATCACAATTGACTTTAGTATTATAGCAGTCATTTTTTTATCTTTGTAGTGACAATTGAAGAGAAATGAAGAGAATTTTTCCTTAAAACAGTCCAAAAACAGAGTTTTTATTTTATGCCCACGTAGCTCAGCAGGATAGAGCGACGGTTTCCTAAACCGCAGGCCGGAGGTTCGAATCCTCTCGTGGGTACAAATTTATTGTAATTTAGCCTCAAATTGTTTAAAATTTAAAATATGAATGAGGCATATTACCGGAATTATTGTCTAAGACAGGTTTTTTTTAATTAATCTATGGAGGTATGATGAAAAGATCATTTAGTGTTTTTTCTGTGATAATGATTCTTTTATTCTTGGGATTCAGCAGTACCACTAACGCTCAGTTTAAAGATGTAAACTGGAAGGCGGGACTTCAGATAAACAATATGTTCCCTCTGAATGAATTCCCAATGTCTAACGGATTCAAATTTGCTCCTCTCGGAAGAGCATACGGCAGATTTTTATTAAGCAATTCTTTCAGCCTCGAAGCAGGCGTTGGATATGGTTCTTATGCAGGCGTTGACGATATCGGAAACGATTACTCAACCAGCATTTTGCCGATTGATGTAAGATTATTATATACACCTTTCGATTATGAAACAATCAATCCTTATTTCTTCGGCGGTATCGGTTTATTGAACTATAACGCTTCAACAAAGACCAAAATGGTTTCTCCTGCTTCTGTTATTGATAACGGCTGGACAGGCATTATTCCTGTTGGTCTCGGCACCGAAATTAAACTTGCCGATAACCTTATTCTTGATTTAAGCGCAAGCATGAACTATATGCTTTCAGATTATATCAATTACTACAGAATTATCGACTTTAACGATGCTTTCATTAACGTAGGCGTTGGTCTTACATTCTTAGGCGACGACGGCAATACAGACGCCGATAAAGACGGCCTTATTAAGAGAATTGAAGAGCAGATCGGAACAGATCCTAAAAACCCGGATACAGACGGCGACGGTCTTAAAGACGGCGAAGAATATCTGAAATACAAAACCGATCCTCTTAAAGCTGATACAGACGGCGACGGCCTCAATGACGGCGACGAAGTCTTTAAATACAAAACCGATCCTTTGAAAGCCGATACAGATGATGACGGCCTCAATGACGGCGATGAAGTTCTTAAATTCAAAACCTCTCCTGTTAATGCAGATACAGACGGCGACGGACTTAAAGACGGCGAAGAAGTTATTAAATACAAAACCGATCCTTTGAAAGCCGATACAGATAATGACGGCCTCAATGACGGCGCAGAAGTTACAAAACATAAAACCGATCCTCTCAAAGTTGATACCGATGCCGGTACTGTAGGCGACGGAATTGAAGTTAACCGCGGAACCAATCCTCTCGATCCTTCCGATGACGTTCCGAAAACTAAAGTTTGGGTTGACAAGGAAAGAGGATTTGAAAATGTTCTCTTCGGATTCGATAAATATTCATTGACCAAGAAAGCTAAAAAACAGTTAGACGACATCTATGATATCGTTACAACTATCCCTGATTCAAAGGTTGCCCTCTCAGGACACGCAGACAGCATCGGTCCTAAGAAATACAACCAGAAGCTTTCAGAAAAGAGAGCCAATTCAGTTATGAAATATTTAACAAAGAAAGGCCTCAATGAATCTGTTATTACAACCGAAGGCTTCGGCGAAGAAAAACCGGTTGCTCCTAATAAAACCGCTGCCGACAGACAGAAGAACAGAAGAGTTGAAGTTAAAGCTCTTTACAAGGTTGAAGAAGAACAGAAATAGTTTTTCGTAAGCTTATAAAAAAAGTCCGGCTGAATAAGCCGGACTTTTTTATTTTAAACAAAAACTTAGAATCCTAATCTGTCTTGAGTGACTTAAATGCCTCTTCAAACCTTAGAGGCTTATATCCCAGTTCCTCTTCCGCCTTTGTACAGATAAGCCCCGATTTTAAAGGGCGCGCGGCAGGCTGCTTTAAATCTGCCGTCGTAACCGGCTGAATCAACCCGGATATCAATCCGAAATATTCGGCAAGCTTTACTGCAAATTCATATCTGCTTAAATATTTCGGTCCCCCTATATTATAAATACCCTCCTTCTCAAGCTCGGTTATGGTTTCTATCACTTTAACAAGATCACTAACCAAAGTGGGATTATTGTGCTGGTCTGTAACCACCCTGATTTCCTTTTTCCCGCTTAAATTTTCAATTACCCACGATGCAAAATCGGGGCGTCCGTAAATTGAGGAACCGTATAAAACATTTGTCCGGATAATTGTATGGCGTGCACCGGACGTCCTTATTGCATTCTCTGCTGCCAGTTTTGTCCTGCCGTAATAACTGATTGGATGAGGAATATCCTCTTCCGTATAGGGCCCCTCTTTCCCGTCAAAAATATAATCAGAAGAAATGTGTATTATGTGAGCATCAATCGCCCAGGAGGAAGCGGCAAGCCCTTCTGTCCCTTTAACATTTACGTTCCAGGACAATTCTTTTTGTGTTTCGCAAAGATCTACATTCGTAAAGCCGGCCGCGTTTATCACCATATCGGGGAAAAAATCGTGGAACAGGGTTTTAATATTGTTTCTTTTTGTAATATCAATCTGCCTGTATTCAACTCCGGGGACAGATGATTTTTCAGATGCACCTGCGCATAAAAGCTCATATGAATTATGTCCGGAAAAGCAGCGCGCAAGGCCGGCGCCCAATTTCCCGTTTGAACCGATTATTAAAACTCTTTTCTTACGTAACTCCATTTCCGCTTACAAATATTTTTTAAATCTGTTTGAAATATATAAATAAATAAGTATCGTTTAAATGAGGTTTTCTTCACTATTTACCAGTATTAAAAGAACTTTTAAGCGGATAAGAAGGTTTAATATAATAAAAAGGCAGAAATTGATATGAAAATTGGGATAACCTGTTATCCAACCTACGGGGGAAGCGGTGTTGTTGCCACCGAACTCGGTAAGGAACTTGCTCAGAACGGCCATCAGGTTCATTTTATAAGTTATGCTATGCCCCACCGGCTAAGCCAGTTTTATGAAAATATCTTTTACCACGAAGTGGAATTCAGTAATTATCCCCTATTCGAACATTCTCTATATACACTCGCCCTTGCCAGCAAGATGATTGAAGTGATTGAATATGAAAACCTTGACCTTATGCACGTACATTATGCAATTCCGCACGCGGCGAGCGCCTATCTGGCAAAACAGATTATTAAAAAGAGCAAATCGGATATTAAAATTATCACAACCCTCCACGGGACTGATATTACACTCGTCGGCCTTGAGCCCCATTTTCTTCCCCTGGTAAAATTCAGCATTGAAGAAAGCGACGGGGTAACTGCGGTTTCAAGGTTTCTCAAAGAGAAGACTTTAACTAATTATAATATCGAAAAGGATATTGAAGTAATCTACAATTTCATCGATATTGACGTTTATAAGAATGTTGAAAACGATTCATTCAAGAAGTTCGCCGCCCCTAACGGTGAAAAGATTCTGATGCATACCTCGAATTTCAGACCTGTTAAAAGAGTTGCAGATACCATCAGGATACTTGATAAAGTAAGAAAGGATGTTGATGCAAAACTGGTATTAATTGGGGACGGGCCGGACCGTTCCGAATGCGAACGCCTTGTAAGAGAATTGAATCTTCAAAAGGACGTGTTATTTATGGGAAAACAGGACGGGCTGGCAGATCTGCTTAGCGTTGCTGATGTTTTCCTAATGCCTTCCCAGTCGGAGAGCTTCGGACTTTCTGCGCTCGAAGCTATGTCCTGCGGAATTCCCGTTGTAAGTTCAAGCGTTGGGGGTCTGCCTGAATTAATTGTACACAATGAAGTCGGGTTTATTGCCGAAATAGGGGATGTTGACAGAATGGCAAAATATACTGTTGATCTGCTGACAAATGAAAAGAAGTATAATGTGTTTTCGAGGAATGCAAGAGAAAGGGCAGTTAAGCATTTCGATAAAAAACTTATACTGCCCCAATATCTTAAATATTACGAAAAGGTGCTGAACAGCTGATTGTTCAGCGCCCTATGCTGAAATATGTGAACCCTTCTTCTTTCATCTTTTCCGGCTCAAAAATATTCCTTCCGTCAAAGATTACGTTAGATTTTAAACTGCTTTTTATAACTCCGAAATCGGGATTCCGGAATTCATTCCATTCTGTAAGAATCATCAGGGCATCACATCCTTTAAGTGCTTCATACTGATCTTCAAAATAGTTCACTTCCTCTTTAATATAGAATTTAGCCGTTTCAAGAGCGGCAGGATCGTAGGCGTTAATCGCGCATCCAAGTTCTTTCAGTTTATTTATAATAAAAATGGAAGGAGCTTCCCTCATATCGTCTGTGTTGGGCTTGAAAGAAAGCCCCCAGACTGCAATTTTTTTATTCTTTGCTTCGGCGCCGAAATAGTTCAAATATTTATCTACAAGAACGGTTTTCTGTTTAGTATTCACATCATCTACCGTCTCAAGAATTCTCATCGGAGAGCCCTTCTCTTCGGATGTTTTTATGAGGGCTTTAACATCCTTCGGAAAACAGGAGCCGCCGTAGCCGATGCCCGGGAAGAGAAATCTTTTTCCAATCCTGGAATCGCTTCCGATACCTTTTCTTACCAGGTCCACATTAGCGCCAACTTTTTCGCAGAAATTAGCCAGCTCATTCATAAATGTAATTCTCATAGCCAGGTATGAATTAGCGGCATATTTTGTAACTTCGCTGCTTTCGGGATTCATTTCGAATATCGGATTCCCCTGCCTTACGAATGGCTCATACAATCCTTTCATTATCTTAAGTGCATTCTTATCGTTTGAACCAATCACAATTCTGTCCGGCTTCATAAAATCGTCAACTGCAAATCCTTCCCGCAGAAATTCCGGATTGGATACAACCGCAAAATTCTTAACTCCGCAGCCGGCTACAATATTTTCTATTTCTTTGGTTGTACCTACAGGTACTGTGCTTTTGTTGACAATTATTTTAAAATCCTTATCGCCGTTTTCTTTAAGAATATTTCCTATATCCGCGGCGGCGGTGCGTACATATTTTAAGTCTGCCGAGCCGTTTTCCCCCATTGGTGTAGGAAGGCAGAGCATCACAATTTCCGATTTAAGCACAGCATCTTTAAGGTTGCCTGTAAATGAAAGCCTTCCTTTCTGAATATTCCTTTCAAAAATTATTTCAAGCCCCGGCTCATAAATAGTAACAATTCCCTTCTGAAGCTTATCAAGCTTATCCTTATTATTATCCACGCATATTACATTGTTTCCCATTTCGGCAAAACAGGTTCCCGAAACCAATCCTACATATCCGGTGCCTATAACAGATAAATTCATTTATACTCCGCTCTAAATTATTATCCTTTAGAATTCTCTTTCAATTGAACTGAAGGGAATTCCCTTTAAATCCTTCTCAGATATAATGCCGTTTTCAACCTTCCAGTCAATTCCCAGCAAGGGGTCGTTGTAAATAATTGTTCTTTCATCCGCAGGGGAATAAAAATCGCTCACCTTGTAAAGGAATATTGTGTCTTCTTCGAGCACTGAAAATCCGTGGGCAAATCCCTTTGGAATAAAAAGCTGATTCTTTTTTTCGGCAGAAAGTTCAGCAGAAAAATATTTTCCGAATGTGGGAGATCCGGCACGTATATCCACGGCAATATCAAGAACTCTCCCCTGGATTACAAAACATAGTTTGTCCTGTGCTTTTGCTTTGGACTGATAATGAAGCCCGCGTATAGTTCCTTTTCTCGATTTGGAAATATTATCCTGAACGAATTCGGTATTTATTCCTGCCGTGCGGTATTTCTCCCTGTTATAAGATTCATAGAAATACCCTCTGGTATCTCCGAACACATCGGGCTCAATCAGCAGCAAACCTTCAAAACCTGTTTTTATTATATTCATATAGTTTAATACAATTGATTTTTGTGCCAGTTCCACGCTGATGAAATAATTTCTTCAAGGTTATATTTAGGAATCCATTTGAGGATTGAACGGGCTTTGCTGTTATCGGCAACCAGCACAGCCGGATCCCCTGCCCTTCTTCCGGCAATTTCTGTTTTAATGTATTTGTCCGTTACTTTTTCCGAAGTAGAAATTATTTCCTTAACTGAATAGCCGCTGCCAGTGCCAAGATTGAAAATATTAGAGGTGTTATAAGTTTCAAGATATTCCAGGGCTTTCAGATGCGCGTCTGCGAGGTCATAAATATGTATATAATCTCTTATGCAAGTCCCGTCTTCCGTTTCGTAATCGTCGCCGAAAACCATCACTTTATCTCTTTTGTTCAATGCCGCTTCAAGCACAATCGGAATCAGGTGAGATTCTGGGGAATGGCTTTCGCCAATTTTCCCTTCAAAATCGGCTCCGGCCGCATTAAAATAGCGGAGGGCAACAAATTTCAATCCGTAGGCGGTATCAAAATCGGCAAGCATTTTTTCAATTATCAGCTTTGTCTGGGCATATGGATTAATCGGTTTGGTGGGCTCCTCTTCGGAAATAGGCACTTTATAAGGATTGCCGTATAAAGAACAGGTAGAAGAGAAGACAAATTTCTTAATTCCGCATTCATTAATAGCTTTAATAAGGTTAAAACTTCCTACAACATTGTTACGGTAATACATTTCCGGTTTTTCAACCGATTCCCCAACGTAAGCAAAAGCCGCAAAATGAACAACGGCATCAATTTTATATTTCTTTAATGCCGCCTTCAGAGCATCAGAATCAAGAATATCAACATTTTCAAAGAGAGCCTTCGGGTGCACCGCTTCCCTGTGCCCGCGTGAAAGATTATCAAAAACAACAACTTCTTTTCCTTTTTCAATCAGAAATTTCACAAAGTGGGAGCCTATATAACCCGCCCCTCCGGTAACCAGAATCATTATTTCTCCATTTGATTAAGTAAAAATAGGAATTATGCAGCCCCCCTGCAAATCGGCAAAGGGCCCTTATACCGGGATAGGATTATAGACAGGAGACAGTTTAGGGCACTACTCAACAATAAACTTTTCCCATGTTGAAGGGATATTCTCCGAAGCGCCTTTGGGATAAATCAGCCTTAAGTCCCCGGGAAATATTCCGGCGCTAAAACAGATGCCGATTACACTCCCCTTTTTAATGTTTATTTTTTTGAAAGGAATGATAATTTCAATTGCCTCAATTCTTTTCCAGTTATTCCCGAAAGGATAATTAGGTACTGCGCTCCATCCTGCCCCCTCAACTTTACAGCCGGTGTAATCCTCCCTTTTTCCCATCGCAAAGCAGTCCTGAGCCGATACGTGGAACCAGGCATCATTGTCATTCCACTTCTCCCCCCCGTCATTCTTTGTATCTATGAAAATCTCGGGCATAATAATAGTACTGTCTTTGAAACATTTCATTTCATAAAGAATATTTAGGCTTTCCACTGACTGTTTCAATTTAAATGAACAGATTATATTCCCCGCTTTTTCAAAGCGGAATTCAGCTGCGTCTTTCCATTCCCCGGTTTCAATAACTCCGTCTGTCTTTACCGGAATGCCTTGCCGAATTTTAATCTGCCCGTACATTAAAGCGGACACGAAAAAAATCAGGAATATAAATTGTCTCATAGTTTCCTCTTCTTAACGGGATAAAAGTTATAATTTTCTTTATGAAATAGATAGTGCAATAAATTTTCCACTATCAAAATGGCGGTTAATAAAACCCGGGCCGGAAGTATATGAATTATTTAGTCTCTGAACTTTTCTGTTATGAAAGAAGGAATGCGTGTGGCCTTTTTATTTTCCTTCTTAATTACGGCAAGAATTGTATATGCTCTTGTAATTGTTTCACCGGCCGCACCGTTAATTGTATAATCGAATCTAAGTTTGGAATTATCAATTAGATAGGCCGAAACAGCGATTTCCAGTTTCTCGTCATAAAATGCGGGTTTGATGAATTCCATTTCCATTTTTATTACCGGAAGCAGGAATCCCATTTCTTCTATTGATTTGTAGGGTATGGCGAGAGCCCTGAAGAGCTCCCACCTCGCCGTCTCGAAATACTTAACATAATTGGAGTGGTGCACAAATCCCATCTGGTCCGTTTCGGAATATCCGGGGATGACCTCTATTTTGCACTCTCTTTCCATCAGTGACTGCAGGTATGTCCCTGCTCGTGATGATTGCACCCTTGTCCGCTATCCTGAATGCCTCCCGACAGGAATGCATTTACCACATCGTCTGTACTTCCGCTGCATCCTCGTACTACTTCAATGCCGTGCATCGAAAGCACATTAAGGGCTCCCATCCCCATATTGCCGGCAAGCATAGTACTGACTTCCATATCCTGCAGAACTGCCGCAATATTGGATTTGCATCCGCAGCCGGCAGGAGATTCCATAATTTCCTTCCCTGTTATTTCATTCTTCTCGTTCAGCGAATAAATCGTATAATATTCGCAATGGCCAAAATGGTCATCTACCGCATTTTCTCTTGTGGGTACAGCTATCTTCATTTAATTCACCTTTTTTATTTAAATTTTTTAACAAAACACTTCCCCCCTCAATTCTAATTGCCTTTCCGTTTACTATAGCGTCAGCAATTTTATTGCGGGCCGAAGTTATAATCCGTCCGAAAGTCTGGCGCGATACATTCATTTTAACCGCGGCTTCCTCCTGATAAAGTTCTTCCAGATCTGCAAGTTTAACCGCTTCAAACTCATCCAGTTCAAGGCAAACTTCTTCAAGTTCAACAAGCCTTATTCCTGCCGGTTTATAGTATACCGTACCGGGGGATGCCTCAATATGTCTTAAGCATTTTTTACGCGCCATAAATTCTCCTTTATAATTATAAGCATATGCCCATAATTAATCAAGTAAAAAAAAATGCGGGCCTGACCCGCATCTCGAAAACAGAAAATGTTTTTTAACAGCCTTCTTTTTTCTTTTTAGCTCCTCCTGCCGGGGCGGCCTTAGCGCCTCCCGAAATCTTAGGCATCGAAAGAGCCGGCATCGCGCTACTTACGGCAGCGGAAGAATCCTGAGGTGTGCCTCCGAAGAATTTGCTCACTTCCTTCATCTTTTCGAATTTTGCCAGTTCATCCGGGGATGTTCCCGCCGGTTTAACGGGGAATAATATTTTTTCCTTCCATTCCTCAAGACCGCCTGTAATGAAATATACTTTCCTGTATCCTTTCGCTCTCATCAGGTACCAGGCCTGAGCGGAATGAATTCCTCCCTGTGAATAGAGAACTATTTTTTCATTCTTTTCATAAGGCTGATTAATAAGTTCAGTAATAGGAACATTAAGCGCCCCCGGAATGTGATATTCTTCAAATTCCTTTTCGGTGCGTAAATCGATAAGCTTGAAATCTGCATTATTCTTTATAATCCAGTCCGCAAGTTCTTCAACCTGAATATGATCTTCGGCCCTCTCCACTTCAAGAGCAAGTTCTTTGAGGTCAATTGTAGCTTTGCCATTATTGAACGGATTGCCGAGAATGAGCGCAAGCAGTCCCAGTGTTCCCACTATGGCTGCAAGCCTCTGGTTCAATGTTAAATTAGAAATAAACTTTTTCATTTTCTTACCCGTAAATTAGTTTGATTTACTGCCGAATTTCTTTTCGGCCCATTCTGCACCCCAAAAGGCGCCTACTGCCATTATTACTACCAGAAATACTACCATGCCGTATGACATACTGAATACTTCCGGAAGTGTAAGCCTGCCGAGGTTTGTAGAATTAGCGAAACCGGCAATCAATGGATAGATTTCGCCGTAAAAGAAGATGCCTGCAACAACGCCAATCAGATATACAATACCGTCTATTCTGCCGGTTGAAGCGGCAACACAGGATGTACCGGGACAGTATCCTCCAATTACGAAACCGATTCCCAACAGCAGTCCGCCTGCAATCTGCGGAGCGAGATAAGTAGTGCTTACATAAACCTCTGAAAGATCAACGAAACCAATCCAGGAGAGATAGAACAAGCCTACCATAGCAGTAACAATGGCAGAGAACATAACCTTAAGAACCGCCATATCGGTAAAGTAGAACTGTGCGGCTAATTTTTTTGAACTTCCGAAACCGGCTCTCTCAAGAAAGAAACCAAAACCGATTCCAATTAAGAAGGCAACAACTAAACTGAAGTCGTCGCCGAATAAACCGAATTTATAAAATGGTGCGCTCATCTCCACTGTCTCCTTACAAAGTATGCTGTTGCGTATGCTCCTGCAAAAACCATCATCATAAAGGCCCAGCTTCCTGCATTAAGAAGCGCGCCTCCGGTTAAAGCCTGACCGCTTGTACATCCGCGTGCAAGCTTAGCTCCAATTCCCATCAGCCCGCCTCCGATGAATGCGTAAACAAGCCTCTTCTTATCGCTGAAATTGGGACCTCTTTCAATTGTCTTTTTAACTCTGCCGGCAAGTGAACCGGATATATATCCGCCGACAAAAACACCTAATACCTCAAAGACCAGCCAGTCCATCAATGGATTCTTTGTGCCGTCTCCAAGATATTCAGAATAAAATTCGTTAGACTGAGCGTGCCCGGGAGCTATTGTCTGAACTCCGTAGGCAACTGCCGATGAGAATGCGCCCGATGCTCCGAGCCCCCTTCCCATAATTACAAATGATGCAAGTAAAACAAGTCCAAGACCAATACCGGATAAATAAGGATTCCAATATGGTTTCGGAGTCTTTCCCTGTGCTTCAGATGATGCCATTATTTATCTCCTTAAATAAAATTATTTGCCTAAAACCGCGCTTGAGTAACCGCTGTACTGCCCGGCATATACTATTACAAACCTTAATATCAATCCCCCTATTATAACCAGAACAGGAAGCACTGATGAATGACGTATTTTTTCCTTTACCGCAAGTATCTGAAGAATAAGAGGTATTACTATCCCGGTACCTACTACAAAGGTCCAGAACACCGGTGCAAATGGTCCGCTAAGAAGAAGCTTTGCTCCATTGATGTGCGCCTGCGACGAGGTGAGCAGTCCAATGAAATATAAAAGGAGTATGAAAAGCTCAACCGCAAGAAAACTGTTATCGGCCTTTGCAAGAAGCTTGCTCTCTTCCCTGTCCTTTGCTATCATATGAATGAATGCTGCCGCCGATGAAAGTCCCGATGTAACAAACAAAAGCCCCAGAATAGAACTGTTCCAAAGGGGACGGGCTCCAAAAGCACTTAAAAGAATGCCGGTATAAATACCCAGCATTAATCCGAGCGCTATATTCAATATGCCTATCCTTTTAATATTAGCTTCGTTTCTGTTTATCATTTCGGAAAGCCTGCTTAATAACGGAATTCTCGATGAAAGGAAATCGGGTACTCTGATAAGTAAATTTAATATCAATGCCGGATATACCAGAATAAGAATCCAGGAGCCCCAGGACATAGGTGAAGTAATCTGGAATGTAGTATACATTCTCCAAACGTGTACTTTATATTCCAGATCGAGGAATAATGCGAACATGCCGATACTCAATCCTATCAGTCCAAGCAGGGGCATTTTATAGCAGGAGCAGGAGTGTTCCTTGTGCCTTCCTTTAAATAAGAAGTAGCCGGAGATAATCATCATTCCGGCAACAAGTCCGCCGAAGAAAAGATAAACGGGCACCTGCCATCCCCAGATGGAAATCGAAGGATCGATTAAATGATTGTTTCTTGTAATATCTAATTCGTGCATAAGGACCTCTATTAAACCAGATAATAAATTTGCGGTTTAGTACCGGCTTCAGGAATTAAAGGATGATACTTTCTTGAAGCCAGAAGTTTGCTTACATCGCTATGAGGATCTTCCAGATCGCCGAAATACATACAATGTGTAGGGCATACCGATACACAGGCAGGAAGCATTCCTTTTTCAACGCGGTGAATACAGAATGTACATTTATCTGCGTATCCCTCAGGATTAATGAAACGGGCATTGTACGGGCAGGCTGCAATACAAGCCTTGCATCCGCTGCATTTATCGTGATGAACCAGTACTACTCCTCCCATCTCGTGAACGTGGCTTGCGCCGCAGGGGCAGCAGTCAACGCACGGCGGATTCTCGCAGTGATTGCATCTTTCGGAACGGATTTCCATATGGATATCTGGAAATTTGCCAATCGATTCGTATGCAAGCCAGTCCCTGTTGAATCCTTCGGGCACATTGTTTTCAGTTTTGCACGCAACCACACAGTCCATGCATCCAACGCATTTTTTAGTATCAATTACCATCGCGAAACGTGCCATTTACACCTCCGCAAAAGTTACAAAGTTGATATTCATTCCGGTACCTCCCATTAAAGGGTCAGTTTGATATTTGGTAATAAGCTGGGCATCGCTTGCACCCTTCTGGAATGCGCTCTTCAGCCCCTTTGAATTGTGTCCGAATCCGTGTACCATATATACACAGTCGGTCCTTATTCTTTCTGTCACCTTTACTTTAACGGCATTGCTTATAACGCCGTCCTGATTCTTAAGCCTTACCTTCTGTCCGTCTGCCAATCCATACTGCTTAGCTATATCAGCATTTACCCAAATCTCATTTTCATCCATCATCTGTTTAAGTATTGTGTTGGTGTTGGTCTTAGAAAAAGTATGCACCGGGGATCTGCCGAATAAAAGCCTGAAGTATCCTGCCGGCCCTTCCTGCGGACGTTTATAAACCGGCACCGGATCGAAGCCCGCTTCCTGAAGCTGAAGCGAAAAGAATTCAACCTTGCCGGAAGGAGTGCTGAATTCCGCCGGAACCCCTTCACTGAAATATATTGGCTGTTTTGGACCTAGGATAATTCCGTTCTTCTTTAATTCTTCGTAGCTGTACCCCCCTTTGGAGAGTCTTGTCTCGAAATACTCTTCAATGTTTTTCCAGGGGAAGAAATGCCCGAGTCCCATTTTATCTGCAAGTTTCTTTGCCATCCACCAATTCGGCTTCTGGTCATTCGGAGAATCGATAACCGGCTGGCGCAGTGCAATAAAGGGCTCGCGCCACCATTCAACGTTCAGGTCATCGTGCCTTTCAAGATAAGTCGATTCAGGAAGCACCACATCTGCCCATCCCGCTATTTCACTCGGCACAACATCAATTACAACCATCAGATCAAGATTGTTAATTGCTTCAATAGTCTCGTTTTGATTTGGAAGCGCCTGCATTAAGTTTGTAGCGTAAACAAACCATCCCTTAACCGGATACGGCTTTCCTGTAATTGTTGCTTCTCTTATGCCGGTAGTAATTGTCTCGTGGGCAAAAGGATATTTTTTATCGGGATTATCAACCTTCCCTTTTTCACCGTGCGGATATTCAGGATACGGATAACCGGGCAGGTCCATAGTCTGCGGATAGAAGAAGCCCCCCTCTGTTCCCCAGTTTCCCATAAGGGCATTCAGAAGAGCGATAGCCCGGCTTCTCTGAGCGTCGTTGCCGTACCAGGTTGTATGCCTTCCGGGATGAATTAATGTTGCAGGTTTAAATCTTCCCATTTCGCGGGCTGAATCTATTATAATCTGCGGATCGACACCTGTCTCTGCGTATGCCCATTCGGGAGTGTACTGTTTAATAATTTCGGCAAACTGCTCAAATCCGAAACCGTACTGCGCAACAAATTCTTTATTATATAATCCTTCTTTCACAATAACATTCATCCATGCAAGGAGCAGAGCAATATCGGTGCCCGGCTTTACCGGCAGATAATATTTTGCCTTGCTTGCTGCAATCGAAAAACGGGGATCGGCTACAATTACGCTCGCCCCATTCTCTATGGCTTCAGCAAATTCCTGCACCTGCGAATTGTGCATATTCTCTCCCAGATGGGAGCCGATAAGCACAATGCACTTGGCGTTTTTAATGTCCGTTCTTTCAGGCGAACCGATATCCTCTCCGAATGTAAGCCTGAATCCCACGTCGCGCGGGCCGCGGCACTGCGCAAAAGAGGGGGCCGTAACATTCGGCGAGCCGTAAGCCTTAATCAGATGCTTAAAGAAGTTGCCACCTATTCCGTGGCTGAATAACGCAACAGCTTCGGGACCGTAGTTCGTCTTTATCTTATCCATCTTTTCGGCAATGTAATTGAAAGCTTCGTCCCAGGTTACTTCAACCCATTTTTCCTCTCCCCTGTAGCTCTTTCTGATGAGAGGGGATTTCAGCCGGTCCGGATCGTTGTAAACTCCTACGCCTCCGGTTCCGCGGGGACAGAGTCTCCCCCTGCTTAAAGGATCCATCGGGTTGCCTTCAATCTTCCAAAGTTCACCGTCTTTCAGATATCCAATCGCTCCGCATTTCCAGAAACAGATATCGCAGTAAGTGGGAATCTTCTGAATCCCTTTTACTTTTTCCTTATTAATTTTTTCGGCCCCTTTTACAACCGATTTCGCGATGCCGGTATATGCGGCTGCGGTTACGATTGTGGCGCCTCCTATTTTTAGAAATTTCCTTCTTGATATGGAATTCATCTCTTTGATTCCTTACCTGAGTTTATAATGTTTTTAGAAAATCTTTAATTGACCAGCAGTTGACAAATTTATTGTACACTTCGCAGGTAGAGCAGTCCATTGTGCCGCACACATTGTCTTTGTGTGTGTAAGCCCAGCACGGTTTTACGCTTTCTTTATACGCCTGGCAGTTCTCTCTATCCTTGCTGCTGCATTTAACAATCTTCCAGCAGGGGATAAGTGAAAGCATCTTCTTAATTCCTTCGATGCTTATTTTGTCCTCATTTATTGCTCTCCTTATGCATTCCACCCTTTCAAGGTCTGCCCTTGAATAGCGGCGCTGGTTTGTATCCTTTTTGTAAGGAACAATAAGCCCTTCCCTCTCGTACATCCTTAATGTATGCACCGAGATTCCGAGCAGTTCTGCCGCCGTGCTAATGGGAAACAATGGAGTCTTGCTGTCTTCTAATTTCTGCTTCATTCAAATACTTGGTATTTATAACTATCAACTTTTGTTATAGTCAATAATACGGGTTTTCTAAATAATATCAAAAGGTCTTAAGAT
>JAEXUB010000118.1 GCA_023453125.1 Bacteroidota bacterium | reverse complement strand
TATAGCTGAAAACCGAATCTCCGAAATCTATTACTCCCGCAACTCTCTGGTGCCGGAGATAAATATCATCCGAATCTGCCATAAGTATATTAAAATCATTTGCGTCGTTATAGATAACGCTCTTTCTCAGTTTTTCATCCAGCGGAGTTACAAATTCCCTGAAAGATTCTCCTATTTTTTTTGTAATCTCTTTTAGTTCCTCATCCATTATAAGGGAATTATATTTTTTAATTACATCATATCCGTTCCTTAAATCCCACAGAAAATCCCTGCTGAATGCCGTTGAGGAATATCCCTGCAGGCTGCTGCTTATCAAGCCGATTGATTTGCCTATGTTTTCATAGAGCCCCCTGCTTCTTCTTTTAACCAGTCCGAGAGGCTTCCCATTTATAAATGAAATAAGCCTTACCGAATAGGAATTATTTTCCTTTTTATAATTGGATACGATACTTCCGTTCAAGTCTGGAATTACTGAAGGGACGAGCCCGGTTTTGGAATTAAGGTGCCTTATAAGTTCCGTTTCGGCTTTAAGAAAATCTATATCCTCTTTTACATTTGCAATTTTGAGTACATACAATTTGCCGCCGCCGCAGTCAATAAAAAAATTCTGGTCCCTTTCACCCGGCAGAGGTGATGAAGAGCCCGAAATACCGAACAGTTCTTTTGCTATCCTTTCCGACTCATTGAGAGTAAACGCGGGGGCATACAATACTGATGACATTTTACCTGCTATGATATTTTTATTGGATACCCTAAATATAGGGAATAGGGGAGAGACGGCAAACCGGATTGAGGGGAAGCAATTGCCTCCCCTCAAATTCATTGCGGCTATTTATCTTTAGGGCT
Organism: Bacteroidota bacterium; assembly: GCA_023453125.1. GTDB lineage: Bacteria > Bacteroidota > Ignavibacteria > Ignavibacteriales > Melioribacteraceae > JAEXUB01. The sequence goes on along the minus strand of JAEXUB010000118.1, from coordinate 1,741 downwards.
TATAATCTGTTCAAGCACGGCCCCGTCTATATCGGTATTTATCTGAATCCAGAGAGGAAGATGGTCCGACATCTGGAAAGTAAATTCCTGTTTTGTCATTTTGCCGAAAAGGGGTTTAATATCAGCGCAGTAGAAATCCAGAACGCCCCCTTTATTGCAGAGAGGAATGTTGTAAATAGGCCTGTGGAGAATCTGGTCGTATCTTTTCTTTTTTTCAAGATCGGTGCCGAATTCAAGTTTAAGAAGTCCGTTTGGTATAACGAGCCCTTTTCCGGTTACAGCCTTAAAGAGTTCGCTTGTCCGGCTTGGAATATTGAAATCCCCCATTACAATTATATCTTTATCCTCATTGTATTTGTCTTTTCCCTTTTTATCAATCCACTCGGCGAGCATAGAAAGCTCTCCCAGGCGGTGCTGCTCCGATTTGCTCCATCTGATGTGTGTTGTTAAAAGGGAGAAATCAAAATTTCCGGAACTGAAAGAGGCAATGTACGGCGCCCGCCACCAGCTGAATTTTGGAATATACTCGTCTCCCGATTTTTTGCGGGGGGCATCTGCCTCGGCAGCCAGACCGGTAAATGAAACGGTTCTTTTATCATACACATATGCAACTCTTTCCCTGTTTCCCCCTGCATCGGGAATAGCGTCTGAATAGACAGCCCGCCAGTAGGGGCCCAGAATTTTAAGAACCCTTCCGAGGTCTGTAAGGTTATCTCGCAGTTCAACCAGGGCAATAAGATCGAACTGCCCCATTATTTCGGCAATATAATGAATGGCGGCTTCGCTTCTTTTTTTCTTGCCGAATTCCCTTACGTTCCAGGCTGCAATGTTGAGAGTCTCATCAACTTTAGATGATGGAATACCGGCCGCGTCAATCCTCTTTTTCAATTCCAGCAGTCCGGCCGCAATTTCTTTTGAAATGTTTCCGTGGTGCATAATAATACCCCTTAATTAAATTTTAATTTATTGTTCAAAAGGAGAATGTGAGCAGGGAGGGAAATGTACTTCTATATAGCAAAATAAAAAACAAAAAGCCATAGGCCCATAGAAGGGAAGAGGGGGAGAAAAAAAGAAGGGCGCCTGAGCGCCCTTGGAGTTATTATTTAGAAACCTTGTTTCCATCTTTATCCAGAAGAACCGGGTCTCCGAGCCCTAACTTCTTTAGCTCTTCATACTGTGTAGACTTATCCCCAACAACAAGATAAATCATCTTATCGAGGTTCATATACTTCTGTGTAAGCGCTTTGTGCTCGTCAGTTGTCATTTTACGTACTATTGCTTCTCTCTGTTTAACATAATCGAAAGGAAGTCCGTACTGTACAATAGGAGACATCATTCCCATAAGGGCACCCATTGTCTCGAAGTTGAGGGCATTGCCTCTTAACAGGGTATTCTTAACGAGTGAGAGGGTTTCCTGTTTAATTCCCTGACGGTATTTGGTAATCTCGTCTTTAATTATCTGCATGCTTTCAAGTGTGGCATTGGACTGGACGCTGGTGCTTGCATTGAACATTCCCGGATATTTTGAGCCTGTAAATCCGGAACGGGCGCCGTATGTATATCCCTTTTGTTCGCGGAGAATTCCGTTAAGAATGCTGATGAAATCGCCGCCAAGCTTATGGTTGATTACGGTCAATTTATAGAAGTCGGGATCGGTAGCGGGAATTGAAATATGTCCGGCTCTTAATTCCGACTGTTTTGCTCCGGGTACATCCACAAAGTAGAGCCCGCCGTTATTGCC
>JAEXUB010000094.1 GCA_023453125.1 Bacteroidota bacterium | reverse complement strand
CTACTGGGCATACGGCATTCTTGGATGGGGCGGCTACTGGGGATGGGACCCTGTTGAATACAGCAGTCTTGTACCCTGGATTATAAGCGTTGCCGCAATTCATACAATGCTCGTTCAGAAGAGAACCGACGATATGGGAGAAGGAAGCAGGTTTGTTAAGACAAATCTAATCCTTTCAATTCTTACCTATGTTCTGGTTCTATACAGCACATTCCTAACCCGAAGCGGTATTCTGGGGGATGCGTCGGTGCACTCATTTGTAGACCCGGGTATGCTTGTTTACTGGCTCCTGGTTCTTTATTTAACCCTCTTTGCAGTTCTCGGCATTGGAGGAATTATTTACAGATGGAAGTACCTTACGCAGAATTTCAATTTTGAAGAGAATATACTTTCGCGCGAACTGGCCCTCTTTACCGGCTCTGCGGCTTTAATTGCCTCTGCAATTATTATCATAGTAGGAACTTCGGCGCCGATATTCGGTAAAACGGTTGAAACCCGTTTCTACGACGAGGCAAACCTTCCGGTGGCAATTATTATAAGCCTTTTAAACGGTATAAGCCTGTTACTCAAATGGAAGCAGACGGATAAGAAGAGCTTCCTTTCGGAATTAAGAATGCCTCTTGTTGTAACCGCTGTTGCAACGGCGGCAACCGCAATTCTGGGGGGTATGACAGGCATAATGCTTATACTCTTTACCTTCTCTGCCTACTTTACTCTTATTGTAAACGTCGATATGGCGCTGCAGATAATAAAAGGAAGAAAGCTTTTCCTCGGCGGATATATTTCCCACGCAGGTTTTGCGATATTCCTTTTAGGGGTAATTGCAACTGCAGGATTTTCAAAGACTCAGATGATTGACCTCCCGAAAGGGGAGGAAGTAAAGGCGCTCGGATACGGGCTTACATTTACCGGAGCTACTCCTTTTGACGATGGTAAAAAATTCCATTTTAATGTGGAAGTAAATGAGAATGGCAAAAAGTCGGTAATTTCACCTATTATGTTCCGCAGCGATTTTAACAACAGCCTTAACAGAGAGCCCGATATTCTTGAAGGGTTCTTCCGCGATTTCCATATTGCTCCTCAGGGATATACCGACGGCACCGAAGAAGCTGAAGGGCAGTCATCCCAGGTTACTATTGAAAAAGGAAAATCTTACGAACAGAACGGCGCGAAGATTACATTCACGGCTTTCAACTTCCCCGAGAATGCAATGCAGGCAATGATGAACGGCACCGATTTCCAAATGGGAGCCAAACTCAATATCTCCTTTAACGGAAAGGAAAAGGAATATGAGGCAGTTCTCAAAACTGTAGGAGGCGAAAAAGAATCTGTTCCCGTTATTCTGCCTGATGCCAATCTTAGCATTGCTATGGAAAGCATGGATGCCTCGGGCAAGGTGGTTCTTAATATTATTGACACTTCAAAGAAAGAGGAACAGCCTAAGAGCGCTCCCAAAGAAGTCTTTTCAATTGAGGCAAGCATTAAGCCATTTATAAGCCTTGTTTGGTTAGGCGTTCTGTTTACTGTAATCGGACTCATTATTTCTGCAATCCGCAGATTTAAAGAATCGGTTAACTGATTTTAACTGAGAGGAGCTCCGGCTCCTCTCATACTTATCATAGGTTAAAATTAATTTTTTTATTATTTTACGGCAAAATTCTCGGACAGGTTCTAATGATCGTTCTTATTGTTGACGACGATCCAAAATACAGGTTCCTTCTAAGGAGGCTTCTGGAGAAAAAATTCTTTGCTACAATTGCAGAAGCCGATGACGGCAGAAGGGGAATTGAACTCCTGAAAAAATGGAAAGCCGATATTATCTTCCTCGATTATGAAATGCCTGTTATGAACGGAAAACAGTTCCTCGAAATCCTCCGCCTCGAGAATAAGGATATTCCCGTTGCCATAATGACCTCCCACAGGGAAAAAGAACTCTTTCAGGAATTAATACCCTTTGGAATTACCGATTATATTATAAAAGCGGATATGGTGCACGAGCTTGCCGAAAGAATTGGTCAGATTTTTTCTAAAAGCAGGCACCTGATAAGTAAGAAACTCTAATTGTTAAATGGATTTTTCCTGTCCCGGTTGAATTCGGGACGGTAGTTCTCATTGCTTTCCATTTCCTGAATCCATCCCTTTGCAAGCCCGTATTTTTCCATCAGCGATAATGCCTTTTCATACTCCTGCTTCCTCAGCTTCCTGCTGAGAAGTATTTCCCTGAATGCATTATGAACCGGATAATATTGCGACATCAGGGAAATGTGAACCTCCTTATCGAGCTCCTCTGCAATGAATTTGAATACTTCTCCGCTTTCCGCAAGTCCGTTTGGAAGTACGAGGTGCCTAATTATTAATCCCCTTGTAATTACCCCTTCTTCAACTTCAATGCTGCTGCCGGTCTGCCGGTACATCTCCTTAACCGCAAGTTTTGCGGCAGTAAAATAACCCTCGGCATTTGAATACTTTTCACCGTATTCGTCGCAACCGTATTTTATGTCGGGCAGGTAAATGTCTACAACGCCGTCAAGCAGCTTCAATACTTCAACCGAGTCGTATCCGTTGGAATTATATATTATTGGTATTCTTAGTCCACCATCGGCCGCAATTGATAGAGCCTTTAGTATAACCGGAGTAAAATGGGTAGGTGAGACCCATCCTATATTGTGAGCCCCCATCTCCTGCAGTTCGAGCATTATTCCGGCAAGCCTTTCAACCGTTACTGTATTCTGTTTTTCCTCCTGCCTGTTCTGGCTGATTTCATAATTCTGGCAGAAGATGCATCTTAAATTGCAGTTTCCGAAGAAGATATTCCCCGCACCACGCACTCCCGATATAACAGGCTCTTCCCCGTGATGAAGCGTATAGGAGGAGACAACCGGAAGCACCCCGCTTGCGCAGATTCCTCTTTCCCCCGCAGTACGGTTCTTTTGGCAGTTATGGGGACAGGCAGTGCAATTCTCAAAGAGCTTAATTGCCTCATCGGCTCTTTTAAGAAGTTCCCCCGTTTTATGGAGATTTATATATGAAGGCTCTCTTTTCATATCCGTTTATTTTACTGCCGAAAAATATATCTTTTAGCCGTTTGAATGAAACGCCGGCATTGATTATTTTGTTATACAGGAAACTTTAGGAGTCATTATGAAAAAATTATTCATTCCGGCAATTATCATTTCTCTTCTTCTCCCTTCATTATTCAGGGCTCAGGAAAAAAAGAGCACTCAGGAGCCTAAATTTGAAATGGTCCAGTACTATTTTGTAAACCTTATGAAAGGCGCAAACAGAGCTCAGCCCGATTCAGTGGCTAAAAAACTGCAGGCAGGGCATATGGCCAATATGGAAAAAATGGCAGCCGACGGAAAGCTTATCTGCGCAGGCCCCTATGCAGACGATAAAGGAGGGGGAATTTTTATACTTGCGGTAAAGACTATGGAAGAAGCTAAGGCTCTTGTGGATAATGACCCCGCCGTTAAAGCAGGAAGGCTGAGCTACGAAATTCGCCCCTGGATGACGGCTAAAGGGACATTTAAGAATGAGAAGTGATTTTATTCATTCAAAATCGGTTATATTTGCACTACGCTAATTCCGGAAATAACAAATGAATATTCTTATTGTTGATGACGATTCAAAATTCAGGACTAATCTAAAACGGCTGCTCGAAAAGAATTTCGACTCAATTGTATTTGAGGCGCAGAACGGCTTTGAAGGAATGAGCATTTTCAATACCAAAAGTATTGAAATGATTTTTCTTGATTATGAAATGCCCCATATGAATGCAGGGCAGTTCCTCGAAAACCTGCGGAAGGTTAATATCGAAGTTCCTGTGGTTATTGTAACGGCGCACAGCGATTCCGAAGCCGTTAAGGATGTTATACGCTTCGGAATTACCGACTTTATTATAAAGGCCGACCTTACAACAAAACTGGCAGACCGGATAAGCCAGATTTTTCTCGCCGTAGCAAAAAAGAAAAACTCGGTTAGAATTCTTATTGTTGAAGATGATGAAAGATTCCGCAATGTTGTTAAAAGACTTATGGAAAGAGCTTTTAATGTTACCATTACAGAGGCGGGGGACGGCGCCGAAGGACTCGAAGTTTTAAAAAAATCTAAACAGGATATTATCTTTCTCGATTACGATATGCCCAAGATGAACGGCGGGGAATTTATGAGGCTTCTAAGGGAATCGGATAAGGATATTCCCGTTGCCGTTATTACTGCACACGCCCACAAGCATATAGTTACAGAACTCCTCCCTTACAACATTACCGATTATATCGTTAAGGCAGACCTTGTGTCTAAGCTTACAGAAAGAGTCGGAAATCTCTTTGCCAATCTCGGATTTAAAAAGTAATCCTTCACTCCTGATTACAAAAATAAAAATTTGACGGGCGTTTAGATTAACGCCCGTTTTTTTATCCATTAATAATTAAACGTTCAAATTATTTAAGGCTAACAATACCTTTGATTTTTTTTTTTTTTTTTTTGGTTTATTTTTTTTTTGGGTTTGAAAAAAATATTAAATTTTAAAAAAATAAAAAAA
>JAEXUB010000070.1 GCA_023453125.1 Bacteroidota bacterium | reverse complement strand
ATTCCGATTCATATTTACGAAGCGGATGGTCAGAAAGATAAAACCCGAGAACCTGCCTTTCCTTTGAGAGTCTTTCTTTTGAATCCCAGGGAGCGATTTTCGGAAGCTCCGGCTCGTATATCTCAATGGCGCTGTGGTCCGCTTCAAATAATCCGCCGGCCTGGGAATCTTTGGCCTCCTGCACCTTGCTTCCGAATGAAAGGGCCTCTTCAATAGCAGCAAAGTTCTGGCTTCGGGCGCCCCCATGCGAATCAAAAGCTCCTGCAAGAACCAGTCCTTCCAGAACTCTTTTGTTCACCACTCTGGTATCTACACAGGAACAGAAATCGTAAATGCTCTTGAACTTTCTTCCTGCTTTATTATGTGCATTCTGAATTTCTGCTACGGCATTTACACCTACATTTTTAATTGCCGCCATTCCGAAAATGATTCTTCCCCTGTCAACATTGAATTTAATAGAGGGATTGTTGATATCGGGAGGAAGGACCTTAACCTTCATCTTTCGGCAGTCTTCAAGAAGAATTGTAACCTTATCGGGATTGCCGTATTCGTTTGAAAGGTTGGCCGCCAGAAATTCTTCAAGGTAATGAGCCTTCAGGTATGCAGTCTGGTATGCAACAACGCTGTATGCAACTGCGTGGCTCTTATTGAAACCGTAATTTGCGAATTTATCTATGGCGTCAAAGATTTCAGCGGCAGTCTTTTCAGGAATTTTATTTTCAACTGCCCCTTTAACAAATTTTTCCTTCTGCTCTGCCATTGCTTTAAGATCTTTCTTACCCATGGCGCGGCGGAGAAGGTCTGCCTCTGCAAGACTCATACCGGCAACTTTATTGGCTATCTGGATTACCTGTTCCTGATATACAATAATGCCGTTGGTTTCCTTAAGAATATCTTCGAGCACCGGATGCTGATAAACAATTTTTGTACGTCCGTGCTTGCGAGAAATAAAATCGTCTATAAAATCCATAGGCCCCGGACGGTAGAGGGCGTTCATAGCGGTGAGATCCAGGATCGAAGCGGGAACCAGCTTCTTAAGATACTCGCGCATCGGGGCACTTTCAAACTGAAACACTGCAGTGGTCTGCCCCTAGGCAAAAAGCTCGTAGGTTTTTTTATCGTTAAGGGGAATGGCATCCATATCTACATCAATTCCCCTTGTTTTCTTAACAAGGTCAATAGTATCCCTAATAATTGTAAGGGTACGGAGCCCCAAGAAGTCCATCTTAAGAAGTCCCTGGCTCTCCAGTTCTTTCATATTGTACTGGGTTACTATGTCGTCGCTGTCGCCGTAAATAGCAAGAGGCACATAATCGCTCACTTCGCCCGGTGCAATAACAACGCCGGCAGCGTGTGTAGATGCATTACGGTTCATTCCTTCAAGGATGCGGGAATACTTAATGAGTTCCTGAATTTCAGGTTCTTTGGACTCTTTAACCCATTTAAGTTCCGGCACTTCATCAAGCGCCTGATCTATTGTAAACACCTTGCCGAATTTTGAAGGTATCCACTTTGTAATATTATTTACAGTCGGAATAGGAATTTTAAGAACGCGGGCAACATCCCTTAAAACGGCTTTTGAAGAGAGCCGGTTGAAAGTAATAATCTGGCAGACCGATTTTTCGCCATATTTTTCCTTAACGTAATCTATTACTTCACCCCTCTGGTCATCGGCAAAGTCAACGTCAATATCGGGCATCGATTTACGGGCAGGATTCAGGAATCTTTCAAAGAGTAATGCATAATCCAGTGGATTAACATTTGTAATGCCCAGTACATAAGCTACAAGGCTCCCCGCGGCGCTTCCTCTGCCGGGCCCTACCGGAATTCCCCTCTGCTTGCTGGCATTAATAAAATCCTGAACTACAAGAAAATATCCGGAGTAGCCCATTTTCTTGATTACATCAATTTCAAAATTAAACCGGTCTTCAATTTCCCTGTTTATTTTTTTAAATCTTTTATCGAGCCCTTCCCTTGCAAGATGCTCAAAGTAGGCATCAAGATTCTGTTCAGGGAAATCCGCAGGAATAGGGAAACGGGGGAAATGGTTATCGTGCGTATCAAGATTAACATTTATCTTCTGTTCAATTTCAAGCGTCGATTCAATTGCCTCTGGATACCGCTTGAAAAGTTTTTTCATTTCTTCGCTGCTCTTAAAATATACCTGGTCGGTTGTATAGCGGAGAGTCTTATAATCGGCATTCCCCGTCTTATCCGAAAGAAGGAGAAGAATGTTATGAGCAATTGCGTGCTCGTTGCGGAGATAATGAATGTCGTTTGTGGCAACCAGTTTAGAATTGAGCATTTTAGCAAGTTTAGGCATTCCTTCAAGAATGGGTGCTTCTATCTCAAGACCGTGGTCCTGAATTTCGAGATACAGGTCATCGCCAAAAATATCTTTCAGAGTCTTTGCAGTCTCGTATGCCTGATCGAAATTGTTATTTATCAGATGCTGGGAAACAGGTCCTGCCGGACAAGCAGTTGTACAAATAAGTCCGCTGCTCCTCTCCCTGAGGATATCCAGGTCAATTCTCGGTTTATAATAAAAACCTTCTGTATGGGCAATGGAAGAGAGCTTAACAAGATTCTTGTATCCCTCCAGGTCTTTTGCCAATAGGACAAGATGGTTGTAATGCTTGGATTTTTTTCTTCCGGCTTCGTTGGGATTTCCCCTGTCGAACCGGGTGCCGTTGAAAACTACATAGGCTTCCATTCCAACAAGGGGTTTAATGCCCGCCTTTTTGGCTTTGTGGTAAAATTCCGATATGCCGAACATAACACCGTGGTCTGTAAGGGCAAGGGCGTGCATGTCCATTTCTTTGGCAGTATTCACTAAGCCTTCAACGGTGCACGCGGCATCCTGAAGACTGTAATGAGAATGATTGTGCAGGTGTACGAAATCACCCATTTATAAAACTAACCTCGCTTTCTAATGTTTTCCGGTGTGGCCGAAGCCCCCTTCGCCTCTCCGGCTCGAATTCAGTTCATCAGCTTCTTCAAGGTCGGCAAGATACACTTTTGCGAGAACAAGCTGGGCAATACGCTCCCCTCTTGTAATAACAAAATTCTCATTGCTGAAATTGAAAAGGATTATCTTTACTTCCCCCCTGTAATCGGAATCGATTGTTCCGGGGGTATTAAGAACGCTAATGCCGTTCTTTGCGGCAAGGCCGCTGCGGGGACGAACCTGAATCTCGTATCCGTAAGGAATTTCAACGCTGAAATCGGTGGGTATAAGAGCAAATTTGCCTGCCTGAAGCACCAGGTCGTTCTCCAAAGCTGCTCTTACATCCATTCCGCTGCTTCCCCCGGTTGCGTATGAAGGGAGTGGAATATCGGTAAATCTATTGCTTAATCTCTTGATTTTAACTTTTATTGGTTCCATCCAACACCTTTGAATTTCAGGCTTAAATTAATCTCTGAAAGGATAATTTCCTACTTTGAAGTAAAATAAATTTTTCTCTTTTAATTAAGACTGTTTTTTCTGCGAATTTGATGCGGTTTGAAGGGGAATATCTATTTCTTTTTCAGAAGCGCCCTTACTGCAGAGGAAATTTCGTTCCTGTTGATAACTTTTAATGAGAACATCAGAAAGACAAATGATGCAAGTATTCCCGTTTTGCTTATTATATTCAATTGATTTGTATAAAAGAAGAAATAGTAGGCCGCGGCGCTTAAGATAATAAGAAGCAGTACCGTAATTACTTTCCTGTATTCATAATCAATACGGTAATATTTCTGTGCAAGGATAAATATAAGGCCCGACATCAATATATAGCTCGCAAGGGTTGCGAGCGCGGCCCCCATAATTCCCAGAACCGGAATGAGAAGCAGGTTAACAATAACATTGATTAAGGCCCCCGCCCCTGTTATGAAAGGAAGGTATTTATTCTTTTCCTCAATATATACACCGGCAGTAAAATTTACATACATTCCGTGGAAGAGATAACCAAGGAGAATTACGGGAACGATTTCCCATCCCATCTGATATTTGGGTCCGAAGAATGAATGACCGAATATTTTAAGAGTAATCAGATTGTCTATGAAAAGGCTTATGAATATCCATATAAAAGATGCTGCAATCATAAAAAGGGTAAGTACCTTTGAAAAAATCTCTTTTGCGTTTTTCTCCTTTGCATTGGTAAGTAGAAAAGGCTGCCAGGCGTACTGGAACATTGAAACTATAAGCATCATAAAAATTCCAAGCTTATAGTTTGCCTGATAAATACCGCACAGGTCCTCCCCAGCCATTCTCATAACAAGAGGCCTGTCAACCACCTGTACTATTGTAGCCCCAAGGCTCGCCGGCAGGTAAGGAAGTGCAAAGAAAAGCATCTTCTTAAGAATGCCCTTATCTATTTTGAGTATAATAAACCTGCGTATTTCATTAATGAGCATTAAGAAAGTAAGAACCGACGCCGCAAGATTGCTTATAAAAATAGCCTCTATTCCCATACCCGCTTTCATTATTAATATGAAATTCAGAACAATCTGGAGGAGTATGTTTACAATTTTAATGAGTGCAAATTTACGCGCTTTTCTTTCGAGGCGGAGATTGGCAAACGGCACAACGGCCGCCACGTCGAAAAGCATTATCAGAATCATATAATAAATAAGGTTTGTATATTTCTTAACTTCCATAAGAGCGTTCATTGCACCGCTTCCGAAGAAGAGAATTACCGATAGAATTATGGAAGTAGACATAAGAAAAATGTATGTGGTTGAGAAGAGGCTCTTCTTCTCTTCATACTCCGCGTTTGCCGCATATTTCTGGAATGCCACGTCCATCCCGTAGCTGTAAACCAGGGAGATAAAAGCAATGTAGGCATAAATATTGGAGCTTATTCCGTAATCCCCGGGTTCAAGAAGGTTTGTATAAAAGGGAACCAGCAGAAACTGTAAAAACCGCCCTACTACAGTGCTAATTCCGTAGACGGCAGTATCTTTAGTAAGTTCTTTCAGTTTCCCCGATATGCTCATTGTAAAGTGCCTTAATTTTCGAAATAGGGTTTTAGCTTTTCAACATAGAATTCCGGAGGCCTTACCGCCTTTTTAGTATCGACCTTAATAAACATATGCGTAGTAAAACCCCGTGTAATTATCTCTTCGGTTCCCGCTCTGCGGATTGTATATTCTATTGTGAGCTTTGCCGAAAATATATCCTTAACAACCGCTTCAATTTCGAGAAGGTCGTCATAAACTGCAGGTTTAAAATATTTCACTCCCGCTTCAATCAGTGGAAGCTGATATCCTTTCTTTTCAACTTCAGCATAGGGGAGGCCGCAGTTGCGGAGGAGTTCGGTTCTGCCGACTTCAAAATATTCCAGATATTTTCCGTTATATACGAACTGCATTTTGTCCGTATCGGCGTAGCGTACTCTAATATTTGTTTTGCTTACAATCATTTTATTCCGAAATAATATTATTCAATAAATGCGCCCATTTTTCCGAATTTTTTAATTCTCTTGTCGAGGAATTTTTTCGGATCGGCTTTTGCAAATGAAGAAAGCTCCTCTTTAAGAACAGTCTTAAGAATTGCGGCCATCAGTTTATGGTCTTTATGCGCGCCGCCAAGAGGTTCCGGTACAATCCTGTCAATAATGCCCTGTTCAAGAAGGTCCTGAGCCGAAAGCTTAAGAGCTTCAGCCGCCTGTTCCTTATAATCCCAGCTTCGCCATAGAATGCTGGAACAGGATTCAGGACTGATAACCGAATACCAGGTATTCTGAAGCATAAGAATTCTATCCCCTACTCCCATTCCAAGAGCTCCGCCGCTTGCCCCTTCTCCTATAATAACAACAATAATAGGAACTCTAAGGCGGCTCATTTCCATAAGGTTGCGGGCAATGGCTTCCGCCTGCCCTCTCTGTTCTGCTTCCAGGCCCGGATATGCCCCGGGAGTGTCTATAAAAGTAATAACCGGTTTGTTATATTTTTCGGCAAGTTTCATTAATCGTAGAGCCTTGCGGTAACCTTCGGGATTCATCATTCCGAAGTTCCTGTATACGTTCTGCCTGGTATCTCTCCCTTTCTGCTGTCCGATTAGCATTACCTTGTGCTCATCAATCCTGCAGAATCCTCCTATTACCGCTTTATCATCCTTAAACTGGCGGTCGCCGTGAAGCTCAATAAAATCCTCTGTAATCATAAGGATATAATCGAGAGTATAAGGGCGTTCGGGATGGCGCGCCAGCTGAACTCTCTGCCATCTGGTCAGATTATCATAAATGGATTTCTTGAGGCTTATTACTTTCTCTTCAAGACTCTTTATTTCCTCTTTGATATCGAGGTTATCCTCAAGCTTTTTCATTTCGCTTACTTTATGTTCAAGCTCAAGAATCGGTTTTTCAAAATCCAATATATATTTTGCCACTTTTATTCTCCGTAAAACATTTTTGAAAATGATTTGCCGATAATTTCAAGGTCAAGCCATACATTCTGGTTCTTTGCATAGTAAATATCAAGCTTTTTGTTTTCCTGCGCGTCAGTCAGATCTGTATTTTCAGTAAACCACAATCCGGTCAATCCGGGTTTCCCCACATAGAGGCCGTCGTATTGAACATTCTCTTTCGGCCCGACAAAACTGTATCTGCCTCGCAAAACCTTCGGAAGCCCGGCAATAAATTCTTTTAGGGGACTCATTGAAGTTGAAAATATACCCGCAAGTTTAAAGAACGGGTATGCAAAAATCAGCAGTATTAACGAAAGAATTAAATCCAGAGTCCTCTTAGTACCCCTGTGCAGAAGCTCCGAAATATTATACTGCACTTTGAGAAGAGGAATGTCGTCCAGCATAGAGATGGATGATTTGCCCACCATATAATTAAGGTCGTTTCCGGCTACTACAAATTCAACATTCTCCCCCTGGCAGTCCGCAACGACCGAGAACATTCGGTTATATGAAATATCCTCCGATGAGAAGATAACCTTATCAATTCTGTTTTCGCTAATCACTTTTCTTATATTTTCGAAACTGCCGGCAACGGCATACTTTTCGTGCTTATCCCCTATCTCTTTTCTCGTCTGCGATATAAGCCCCACAACAGTGTAAATACTGGTATAGCTTGCATCAAGTTTCCGGGCCAGGCGGATTGCATTCTCTCCTGTCCCGACTACAAGGGTGCGCATTTTTCTTGACTCGGCAAGAACTCCTAGCCTGAACTTTGCTTTAAAGATTATACGCCATAACGGGAATGCTATTGCAAGCAGGAGGTAATTTATTATTAACAGAGCGCGGCTGAATGCTACATCCTTGAAGAAGTAAGTAATTGTGGAAAGGAAAAGAAGACCGAAGAATAAAGATATAAGGCTTCGAAGGATTGAAACGGAATTCTTTTTATACGCTACCGAGATGGATGAAACAATAACCTGAATTAACGCGGGGACTATATAAACCCACGGCTTTGTCCCCTCAGGGAATGCATAATCCTTATAAACACCGTATATTTTTTCCGCCGCGTAAAGAGCCCCGGTATAGATTACAAAATCGAGCAGCATCCCCAGGATTACGACCTTATAAACATTCAGAAACGCGAAAATCTTTCTTACGAAGATTGCAAACTGAAGAATTATCTCGACAATAAATGAAGAGGATAAATGCTTGCGTACAAAAAGGTGCATTGCCTGATAAAACACTTTTGTTTCATCTATGCTGCTTCTCTTTGTGCTTTCCCCCTTGTAATGAATTATCTCGGTTTCGTGTACATAATAGACTTTGTATCCTGCCTTCTGAGTCCGGTAGCAGAGGTCAATATCCTCTCCATACATAAAGAACTGCTCGTCGAATCCTCCGATCTTATCATATGCCTCTTTGCGCATCATCATAAATGAGCCGGAAACGGCATCAACCTCATAGGTTTTATTCTCGTCAAGATAGGTAAGATTATAGCGGGCCAGGAGCCTGCTTTTCGGGAACAGTGCGCTGAGGCCGGTTACCTTGGTAAATGAAGTCCAGGGACCGGGGAAACTTCTCCGGCAGGCTAGCTGAAGAGTGCCGTCGGGATTAAGAACCTTACACCCGGCAATTCCGGCATCGGGATGTGATTCAAAAAATTCAATCATTTTCTGGAATGTATCTTCCTTAACAATTGTATCAGGATTTATAAGAAGAAGATATTTCCCTTTAGATTTTGACATTGCGAGGTTATTAGCCGCGCCGAATCCGATATTAGTCTTATTCGCAATCAGATTTACGTTTGGAAACTTTTCTCTTATAATTTCCACGCTTCCGTCATCGGATGCATTATCTATTACAAAAATCTCAATATTATAGTTCTGCCGGGCCTTCTCAATAGAGTAGAGAAGGTTCTGTACAAACTCCTTAACGTTGTAGTTAACTATAATAATTGAGAGATCAGTCATAACTTAATTCAATTTCCCGAAAATACTCTTAATTCTAAGTTTCCAAACCATAAAGACGGCTTCATAGACAATGCTCTTGCTCATTTTGGAATGGCCGAAAACCCGGTCTACAAATATTATGGGTATTTCAATTATCCTGAATCCGTTTTTCCAGGTTTTAAAATTCATTTCAATCTGGAATGAGTATCCGTTAGACTTTATTTTATTGAGATTAATTGATTCAAGAGCCTTCCTCCGGAAACATTTAAACCCGCCGGTACAGTCCTTTACCGGTATGCCGGTAATTGTCCTTGAATAGATATTCGCAAAATAGCTGAGCATAAGCCTTCGCAGAGGCCAGTTAACAACGTTAACCCCGGTAATATACCGGCTCCCAATTACCAGGTCATTCTCCTTTGCGGCCTCAATAAAATTCTTTAATTCCTTCGGGTCGTGCGAAAAATCGGCATCCATCTGAATAGCCAGATCGTATCCGTTGGCAAGCATATATTTAAAGCCGGCAACGTAGGCAGTGCCTAATCCAAGCTTTTTCCCTCTCTCAAGCAGTTTAACTCTCTCATCTTTCAGGCTTAATTCTTTAACAAAATTGCCTGTCCCGTCGGGAGAACCGTCGTCAACAATAAGAATATGAAAATCGGGATGCATATCGAGAATGCACGGAATAAGCTTTTGGACATTGTCCAGTTCGTTATAAGTCGGAATAATTACAATTGTTTTCAAGCCGGTTTCCTAATTTATTCGTAATGCCCTTTTCCGAATAGGACTACAAAGACTGTACGGAAAATTATTTTAAAATCCATTCTGAGAGATATATTTTCAATATAAAACAGATCGTATCTTAATTTGACTTTAACGTCGTCAATCGACTCGTCATATTTGTGCTTAACCTGTGCCCAGCCGGTAACGCCGGGACGCACTTTAAGCCTCCTCTTATACAAAGGAATCTCCTGCGAAAGTTTCTCAACAAAGAAAGGCCTTTCGGGACGGGGCCCGACAAAACTCATTTCCCCCTTAAGAATATTTATTATCTGGGGTATTTCATCAATTCGAACACGGCGGATGAATTTACCTACTTTCGTAATTCTGGGATCTCCTTTAGTAGACCAGACAGGCCCCGATTTAACTTCGGCATCCTGCACCATAGAGCGGAATTTGTATATCTTGAAAATCTTACCGTTGAGCCCCATCCTCTCCTGTTTATAGAATACCGGCCCTCTGCTCTCAAGCTTTATAGCAATTGCAGTTACTAAAGTTACCGGCAGAGAGAAAATTAGTAAGAGGAGAGACATAATAATATCGAGTCCCCGCTTCATACTCTTTTCCCATTCGGGCATCAATTCGGGCATGATGTCTATAAGAGGGAATCCGTAAATCTGGCTTGTGCGCGCCTGCCCGCTTATTATCTCATACAAATCAGGTACTATCTTAAGCGAAACATTTGTCCCTTCGCATTTTTCAATTACATTGGAGATAATTTCCGCTTCGTTACGCTCAAGCGCAATTAATACTGTCTTGATATTTTTATCTTCAATAATATTTTTAATTTCAGCCACAAAACCAACAACGCTGCCGTTAAGCCTGCTGTTTTCAATTCCATCATTGTTTTCGGCAATAAAACCGGAAATATCTAGCCCTAAACCGCGGTGTTTAAGAACCATCTGATAAACACTCTGTGCCGAATCTCCCGTACCGACAATTAATGCATTGCGTCTTCCAATGCCTTTAATAAGAAGGCTGCGCTGAATGCTTCGGATAGCAACTCTTCCGGTGCCGACCAGAAAAAGGAATATGCCCCAATAAAATAAAATAAATGTAGGGGGTTTCGGGGGCATTCCGTTCATGTAATCATCATAAATAATTACAAAGAAAAGAATAAAGACTCCGAAGAAAGAGGTCTTAAAGAGTGTTGAAAGCTCGTCGAAGCGGGAGCTAGCAAACCAGGTCTTATACATCCCCGCAAAAGTGAACACAACAACCCAGTAAATATATACAGCGGACATAGTGCTGAGGAGCACCGGTTCCGTAATGAGGTCGAACCACCCTGTGTTTACCCTCAAATAAAAATAGAGAAGAAGGGCAAAATTCATAGTTAAGAAGTCAACCAGTAGAATCAGTATTTTTTCTGATTTTTTGCTCAAGCTGAAATATCAATTAATTTGTTTTAAAATTTTCTCTGAAATTGAATCCCCGATGGCCAGAGATGCTGTAGCCGCCGGAGAAGGTGCATTGCAAATATGTAATATATTCTTTGATTCAACAAAATAAAAGTCGTCTACCAGCCCTCCCGATTTATCGCAGGCCTGAGCCCGAATGCCTGCCCCCCCGGTAGTAAGGTCTTCTTTGTTTATTCCGGGTATCAATTTCCGCAGAGCATTTGTAAAGGCAGTCTTGCTGTATGAGCGGTAGAATTCCCCCATTCCGGTCTTCCAATATTTATACATCACTTTTCTGAATCCGGGCCAGGCGAATGTTTCCAATGCATCCCCCGGGCTGAAAGAGGTTTTGCTATACCCTTCCCTTTTGAATGAAAGCACTGCATTAGGGCCAGCTTCCACTCCGCAATTAATCATCCGGGTAAAATGGACTCCCAGGAATGGGAACGCCGGATTGGGCACCGGATAAATAAGGGAATTAACGAGATTCTCTTTTTCGGGACGTATCTTATAATATTCCCCGCGGAATGGAATTATCTTTAATTCAAGATTGGGATGGGTAAGACGTGCGATTCTGTCTGACTGTAGTCCGGCGCACGAAACTACCATTTTACTTTGGTATACATC
>JAEXUB010000136.1 GCA_023453125.1 Bacteroidota bacterium | reverse complement strand
TCAGCTTAACTTCGAAATTAAGGGCGTAATCGGCTCCCGGTTTAATATATGATGAAATGCCGATATTGAAAACTTTCTTTTCTCTCGGTGCCAGTGTAATGTCATTTAATCTTCCGTTTTTAATCTGTTTGCCATTCTCAATAAGGCTCCAGGCGAGGTAATAGTTCGATGTATTGCGGAAATAATATCCGTTTTCAAGTTCAATCAACCCTTTTGTTATATCCTTATTCCTTATCTTAACATTCTGATAAACTTTCTTAACTTCAAACAAATGAGGATTGGGCTGCCTGTCCGGATTAACAAGTCCGTTACACAGGAAGTTATTGTCGCTCGGAGTTCCAACGGGTCCAAAATCCCCTCCGTAGGTCCAGATCTTCTTGCCGTTTCTTTCCTGATAATATCCCTGATCAACATAATCCCAAATGCTTCCCCCCTGAATATTATCGTCGTCACTCTTTTCAATTACATCCCAGTATTCCTGAAAGTTGCCCCCCGAATTTCCCATCATATGGGCATATTCGCACATAATATAGGGACGTGTCAGGGCAATTTTAGATTCGCGTGCAATATCTTCCGGAGTAGGATACATAACTGAAAGGATATCGGAATTCCAGTCCCAGCTGCTTGAAGCTCCTTCATAATGAACAGGGCGGGAAGGGTCGAGCATCTTAAGTCCCTTATAAACGTTGTAAAAATTATAACCGTTTCCGGCTTCGTTTCCCATAGACCATATTATAATAGAGGGATGGTTTTTATCCCTTACATACATTCTGTAATTTCTTTCCCAGTGGGGGCGGAGCCATTTATAATCGTTTGCAAGTGTGCGGCTTAGGTTGTACCCCATACCGTGCGATTCAACATTCGCCTCGTCTATAACATAAATTCCATATTGGTCACAAAGGTCGTACATATAGGAATCAACCGGGTAATGTGATGTGCGCAGTGTGTTTATATTATTCTGCTTGAATATTTTTACATCCTGAAGCATTCTTTCTTTGCTTACAACCTGTCCTGTAAATCCGTCGTGTTCGTGCCTGTTGGCGCCTTTAATTAAAATCGGTTTCCCGTTTACGAGTAACTGTCCTTTAACAATTTCAATTCTTCTGAATCCGGCTTTGTTGGGAATAGACTGAACTGCATTCCCTTTGGCATCGTATAAGGTAATGAGCATTGTATAGAGGTTCGGAATTTCAGCCGACCAGGTTTTTACATTCTTTAATTCATTTTTAAAATTCAGCACCATCTTGGCGTTTTCAGTATCCCATTCCTTCTTGTCATTTTTGCCGCGCCAGGAATAGAAAAATACCGGCTGTTTAATATTTCTGTATTTCGATACCAGTCCTGATATGTCTTTCTTTTCTGAATAGACTTTTTTGCCTGAGTTGTCAATCAGCTCTACTTCAACTTTATATCCTTTAGTAATTTCGGGGAGTATAGAGCTGAGTTCAACATCCACTTCAAAAATTCCGTTTTTGAATGAATTGTCGAGTGTGGCTGTGGTTTTGAAGTCCCATATGTTTAATTTAGGCAGAGCGAAAAGATATACTTCTCTTGTAATACCTGAAACGCGCCAGAAGTCCTGGCATTCAAGATAGCTTCCGTCGCTGTAGCGGTATCCTTCCATAGCAATAAGGTTTTCCCCCGGTTTAACGAAGTCGGTAATATCAAATTCCGCTTCCAGTTTGCCGTCTTCGCTGTATCCGACAAAATTGCCGTTAATCCATATATAGAATGCCGACTTGAATGTGCCTACGTGGATAAAAACTTTTTCCCCTTTCCAGTCTGCCGGAATATTCACTTTTCTTCTATATGAGCCGACCGGATTATTGTCGTCAGGCACGTCGGGAGGATTTGGTTTCCTGGTAAAATCGTAAGCGACATTTGTGTAGATAGGAATACCATAACCGCTGAATTCCCAGTTAGCCGGCACTTTAATAGTGCCCCATTTGCTGTCGTCGTAATTTGTATTGAAAAAGCCGGCGGGTTTTTTCTCGGGAACTTCGCACCAGTTAAATTTCCATTCACCGTTAAGTGAAATAAACCATTTTGAATTCTGGTAATTCCCCTTAAGCGCCAGCTCTTTCGATTCGTATGAATGAGATGCCGCGCGCATCGGCAGCCTGTTAATCTGGTTGGTATCGGGGTTTTCCCAATGCTTATGGAGATTTGTCTGTGCGTATATTACGCCTGATGCAAATAAAAGAAGTAATAAGAATCTGGTTTTCATTACCGCTCCCGGAAAGTTTAATATAAATGTGAGTTTAAATATAGGAATTTTTGATTAAGGTATTTAAATGAGATAGGGGAATAAATATTTTTAGCAGAAAATGTTCAGAATAAATGGACAAAAAAAATCCCCCTTTCGGGGGAAGACATTATTTAAATTTGTAATGATTAAAAGCCGGCTCAATCGACAAACCTGCTTTTCCGGGCCATTACCTTTTCAATTTCTGCAATTTCCTTAGGGCAGCCTGCTGTTATAATTTCGCTTCCTTTTTCGGTTATAAGTATATCATCTTCAATACGGACGCCGATATTATGATATTTTTTCGCCATAGGACGCACCTTCTCAATAAATTCCTTTACCTCACTCTCGGAAACATTCGGATAGCGGAACATTCTGGCATTGTCAAGACTGGCTTCGCTTATATACAAGCCCGGTTCAAGAGTAAAAACCATATTCGGCTTCATTCCTGTTTTCTGATATGAAGAGGGAGTTGCATCGTGTACATCAAGCCCTATTGAATGGGAACATCCGTGCGTGTACCAGATTCTGTGCTGCCATTTTGAATTACGGTCTGTTACCAGTCCCAATTTGTATAATTCTTCCCTTAACATTGTAGCCACTGTATCTTCAATTGTGCGGGGGAGAGTGCCGGGTCCGAATACTTTTGCCGCTGTCTTCTGAGCTCTCAGGACCGCATTATAAATATCCTTCTGCTCATTCGTGAATTTGCCGTTTACCGGAATAGTTCTTGTTATATCTGCCGAATAGCCGTTATAGGCGGCGCCTATATCCATAACCATAACTGTGCCGTTCTTCATTTCCTTGTCATTTTCCTGATAATGGAGCACAAGAGAATTGGCGCCTGAACCAAGAATGCTCGGGAAACCGATTCCGCTGGCCCAATTGGTCTTGTAAACAAAATCGATAACCGCTTCAATAAAGCGTTCATTCATTCCCGGCTGAGTTGCTTTCATTGCCTCAATATGCGCAAGGGTGGTAATATCCGCAGCTTTCCTTAAATAGCCTATTTCTTCGGGGGTTTTAATCATTCTCATTTCAGATAGGAGCTGTATGGGGTCATTTATCTTTATTTTTCCTCCGGTCCCTTCTGCCAATTTGGACAAAGTATTATACACTTCGGAGTCTGTTCTTCTTGCATATAGGGAATTAAAATAGGGGAGCAGCCGGGCAATTACCTTTTCAAGATCCTCTGTATAATACGCTGTATCAGCTCCCGATTCAGCGATTGCTTCTTTGATGAAATCCCTTTGCGGAGTACCGGGCATAGACCGAAAAGTCCTCTTTTTAATGAAAAGAACGTATTTTTTCGATTCAAAATTAGAAAAGAGGGCAAATACATCGGGATTTTTATATCCCGTAAGGTAATAGAAGTTATCTTCCTGTTTAAAAGGCATATCGCTGTTTCTCATTGGAAGAGAGACACCGGCGGCGAGAATCATTGCAGAGCCCTCAAGCCTTTTATTAAGTTCAATTCTTCTGCCGGCAAAAAAATCTTTTCCGGGCGTTTGTGCATTTATATCCTGGATTAAAAGGAAAACAGCAAGAATTGTTGAACAGAAAAGAGAAAACTTTTTCATTTTGTCCCTCGTCTAAAATTAAGTTTATATTTAGCTGAACTTTTACTATTTTGATTTTTGTTATTCCGCTAAAGACAAAACTCTCCAAAATAAGGGTTATATCAAAGAAAAATTTTAATTTTTTAGGGGTGCTATGGAATCTAAAAGTTATGATTTGAATAGTTTAAAAATTAACCGTTCAGCCGGAAACAATAATCCGTTTTATAGAAAAAAGGGTTTTATTTATTCCTTTTCTCTGATTGCTGTAATTATTCTAATTGTTCTTCTTTTCTTTAAGCCTTTTTCGGACGAAGTTGAGGTAAAGTCAACAACTGCCTCCCGTTTTGACCAGAGCAGGAGCAGTACCGTACTTACAGCAAGCGGATATGTAGTTGCGCAGAGAAAGGCGTCTGTTGCCTCTAAAGGTATGGGAAGGCTTATTGAGCTTAATGTGGTAGAAGGGGACGAAGTAACTAAAGATCAGATTATTGCCCGGCTTGAAGACAGCGATATAAGAGCGCAGCTTGATCAGGCAAAGGCAAATTATAAACTGAGCCTGGCAGACTTGAAAGAGTCTGAAAACAACTTTGAAA
>JAEXUB010000250.1 GCA_023453125.1 Bacteroidota bacterium | reverse complement strand
TATAGTATACAAGAGTCATCAGTACAAGATAGAACACAATCTGCACGTGAGCGCCAAGAACAAGCAGGTGCATGCCGAGTGTTAGAATAAAGAAATCCAATAAAGTAATTTTCTTCTGGAACTTGAGGAGCATCATAAGAATGAACGGAAGCAGCGCAAGACTCATTAGTTTAGTAACGTGCCCGATAAAGTAGAGCATTGAGATACCGGTGCTGAAAATCATAGCCGCGGCAACCAGGAAACTTATACCGTGCCCTGCACCCCGGGAACGCATAAAGAGAAATGCCGTAATTGCCATCAGAAGGAAGCTGAATGTATAAATTGCATTAGCATCTGCGAATATTGCCGAATAGATGCGGGCCGCTATTGAATATGCAACCGCGGTAAAATCGAACCATCTCATTTCAGTTGAAGTAGCATAAGCAGGCATACCGCAGAAGAGATACGGATTCCATAGAGAGAATCCCTCGTGGCTCTTTTCGATATATGTACGCATACTCTTCATCTGAAGATAGTCAGTTCCCTGAACGGTCTTATCGCCGAACATAACGGGACTGTAGAATGCGAACATTAAGATTACAATTGCCAGGATTGCCGCGGGGGTTCTAAATTTTTCTGGAATATATTTTCCCAGGTCAAGGTCCGCAAGAAATCCGGCCCCTTTTGAAGGGACTGCTGTTTTTTTAATCTGCTTGCTCATTAATACTCCGATATAATTTCTTAATAGCGCGCATTATGCGGCGCCTGAAAATCATTTTAAATAGGGGAATTTATTTAATTTCGAAGGAGCCGAGTATTCCGGTAACAAAATTCTCCCAGGAAAAGCGCTCCCCTTCAGCAATTATATTTTTTACGAATTCTTCTTCTTTATTTTCATTGTAAAACTTCAGTACGGCGCCGGCAAGTTTTTCCGGATTCTCTTTAACAACCAGGAATCCTGTTTTGTTCTCGAATACAACTTCGCTAAGCCCCCCCACATCTGTGGCTATTACCGGCTTATTGAAATTATTGGCAATCTGCACTATGCCGCTCTGAGTGGCGTTCTTATAGGGAAGCACCGCAGCATCGGCCGCCGAGAAATAATATTTTACTTCTCCCGACGGTATGAAACCGTTGAACTGATAAACGTGCTCTCCTATCTTAAGCTCCTCTATCATCTGCCTGTATTTATCCTCGTTGGAATAATATTCCCCCGCGATAATTAGCTTAATATCCTCTTTCTGTCTTAACAGCGCAAAAGCCTCAAGAAGGGTATCCAGCCCTTTGTATTCCCTTATGAATCCGAAGAAGAGAATTACTTTCTCTCCTTTAATATTCAGTCGCGCGCGCGCCTCCTCTTTGCTCACTCCGCTTCCGAAAATTGAATATACGGGATGAAAAAGAGTCTTGTAGCGGGCATTTATCTTTATAATCTTCAGATCCTCTTCAAGTTTCTTTGCAAGCAGTATAAAATTATCCACAGCGTTAAAAAGAAACCGGGTAAATACCCTGTCGCCAATCCTCTTTTCGTGGGGAATTACATTGTGGCAGATGCAGATTACTTTTGTATGCTTGTTCGATTTTGCTATGCGTGCAATAGTTCCGAAAGAGGGGCCGAAAAAGGGGAGCCAGAAATTTATTATCAGCAGGTCCGGGCGGTCACCGCTTATTTTAAGCCCGGCAGAAATCCAGTTAATGGGATTAATTGAGTCTACAATTCTTGATGAGGGGATTCCCTGCAGATGGTCGTTTTCAGGCTCAAGCTGGGTAGTGCCCGGAAAAAGGAATTCCGGATACTGCCTCTTGAAAGTGATTACATTTACTTCGTTATCCTTGATAAGCTCTTTATAAAGCAGGCCTGTAAAATGGGCTATTCCCCCTCTGTAAGGGTAAGCAGCCGAAAGGATTGTGATTTTCATTCTTATCTGCAAAAATTAATTAATGAAAATATTTCCGGGTATTCCTGCTTAAGGTTTATGATTTCTTATCCTTAACAATATAGTTTTTCTCGTTATGGCTGTTGTGGACAATCATTTCCCCAATAAGCCCTATAGCGAAAAACTGCACTCCTACTATAATGAGCAGCATACCAAGAAAGAGAAGAGGCCTGTTGCCCAATGGCTTTCCCATAAACCATTCTATGGTCAGATAGCCGTTTATGGCTAGTCCCACCAGAAAAGCCATAGAACCGACAAATCCGAAGAGATGCATCGGGCGGTTAATAAAACGGGTTGTAAATATAGCTGTAATAAGGTCAACAAATCCCTTAAAGAAGCGGGAAATGCCATACTTCGTTTTTCCGTAACGGCGGGGATTGTGCTTTACAGCTATTTCAGATATCCTGAATCCCTGCCACTGGGCAAGTACCGGTATATATCTGTGGAGCTCACCGTAAATAGTTATATTCTGTACAACTTCTTTTCTGTAAGCTTTCAAACCGCAATTGAAATCGTGAATTTTAATTCCCGACATTAATCTGGTTATATAATTAAAGAAGCGCGAGGTATATTTCTTTATAAAAGGATCTAATCTTTTCTTTTTCCAACCTGAAACGAGGTCGTATCCTTCTTCCAGTTTTTTGAGGAGATTAGGAATTTCGGAAGGGTCATCCTGAAGGTCGGCATCCATTGTAATAACCGCATCGCCGGAAGCCATATTGAAAGCCATCTGGAGCGCAGCCGCCTTGCCGTAATTTTTCCTGAAGCTAAGGTATTTTACCCTGTTATCCCCTCTGGCAAAATCTTTTATCAGAGAGAGGGATTTATCGGTGCTACCGTCGTCTGCAAATATTATTTCGTGCTCGCAGTTTAAAGCTTTAAGAGTCTTTTTCACTTCAAAATATAATGGTCTTAAGGATTCTTCCTCATTAAAGAGGGGAATAACGATGCTTACTCTCTTGAAAGAGGTCTGTAATGATTCTCTTCTTGTTTCGGGCTGCTGACCGGAGGGCTGCGGTTTATTCTGGTTTTGTTTGTATCTATTTCTATTATAATAGTATCTTCTTCTGTTCTGCTGGTTCTGCGGATTTTTAGAACCTTCGGTCTTTATTTCATCACCCAAAGCAAATTTCCTTAAATGTATATAAATATATGAATTAGCCCAATAAAGTTAAAAGAATAAGAATCTAAATGCAATCTGCAAATATTGATAAAACTATTGACTTTTAAGGGGGGGGGGGGTTTTTTTGTATGGGAAATTGTTCACATTTATTATTATTAAAACATGGTGGG
>JAEXUB010000243.1 GCA_023453125.1 Bacteroidota bacterium | reverse complement strand
TACATTCTTAATAACTTTTGAATAAACCCGTTCAAAAAGGCGGGGCACGGCAGTCATAATTGTCGGCTTAACATCAATCATATTTTGGGCAACACGTTCAATGCTTTCGGCGTATGCGATAATGCCTCCGCAGGAAAACGCGGTGTAATATCCGGCCATCCTTTCGAATATATGGCACAATGGGAGAAATGAAAGGAAAATATCATCTTTGCCTATGTCAAATACTTCGTGAGCCGCCTTAACATTGGATACAATGTTTTTATGCGTTAACATAACCCCTTTAGGCTCCCCTGTTGTGCCTGAAGTATAAATAATTGTACAGAGATCATTCTCCTTCGAAAGTGTAAGCCCGTCCAGGAACAGGCGCGGATTATCTGCTTTATAACTGAGCCCCATCCTCATTACATCATTCATTGAGAAAACATTTTTCTCTCCCGATACATCTCCTTCGTTCATAACAATGATGAAGCGGAGATTCTTGCATTCCTTCCAGATTTTTGCAACCTTATTGTAGTGCAGCTTATTAGAGACTACAACTCCAACCGATTCGGAATTTTTTAATATATATTCTATTGTTTCTGAAGTAGAAATAGGATACAGGGGAACATCAACAGCCCCAATGCCTAAAATTGCCATATCGGAATAAACCCATTCGGGGCGGTTTTCTGCTATTATGGCAACTTTATCCCCTCTTTTAACACCTAAAGAAACAAGCCCCATAGCAAGATTTTCAGTATTGGAATAGAGTTCATCATAGGAAATCTCTGCGAATTTATCCCCAGCTTTATACTTAAGGGAACAATGCTCGGCTGTTTTTCCATACTCATAAGCAATAATTTTGAATAATTCCGATATGGTCTTGAAATCTTTTAAAATAGGCATTTTCTACTCCAAAAATTTAGCTTTTAATTTAATTCCGATAATATAGAATTGCAACTGGAATTGTAAAATTGGATATGTTCATCTTTGATGGTGAACCGTTCTTCAATAAAACATTTCATTCAAGGGAATAAACAAGCGCCCCCTGCTCAGGGAGCGCTCTTATAATTATTTTTTTATTCCGTTAAGGTAGTCAACCATCAGTCTTACTCCGAATCCGGTATGGTATTTCTTTGTGTAGGAGGTAAGGTCATTCTTCATTGCAGGACCGGCAATATCGAGATGGGCCCAGGTAATCTTTTCATCCACAAAATGCTCTAGGAATTTTCCTGCGGTAATTGCGCCTCCCCATCTCGGGCCAAGATTGCTTACATCTGCTAAGTCGCTCTTTATGAGTGCCTTATATTCATTCCAGAAAGGAAGCCGCCAGGTTCTTTCGTATGTATTGTTCCCCGCCTTCTTAAGGTCTTTTGCAAGTTTATCATCTTTGGTAAACAATCCTGCCGCATATTCTCCCAACGCAACAACGCAGGCTCCGGTTAATGTGGCAAAGTCTATAATCTCATCCGGCTTCTGTTTCGATGCATAGTCGAGAGCATCGGCAAGGATAATCCTTCCTTCGGCATCGGTATCTTTTACTTCAATCGATTTTCCGTTTGAAGCAACAATTATATCTGTAGGCTTAAAAGCACTACCGGAAATAACATTTTCAACTGCAGGCACAACGCCAATTATTTCAACCGGGAGTTTTAATGCGCTAACCGCCTTAATGGTGCCTATTACAAGAGCGGCTCCAGCCATATCGCCGTTCATATCCATCATAGCGCTGGTTGGTTTTATAGACAGTCCGCCGGCATCGAATGTAACCCCTTTGCCTACAAGAGCAATTTTCCTCTTCGCCTTAGCCTTCGGCTTATAGTGCATTACAATCATCTTAGGTTCGTGAATGCTTGCCCCCCCAACGGCCAGAATGGCATTCATTTTACGTTTCTGAAGTTCCTTTTTATCGAATACAGTTACCGCTACTCCATTCTTCTTAAGTTCTGTTTTAGCGCGTGAGGCAAGCTCTGCCGGGGTAAGAGTAATTGCGGGCTCGTTTACAAGGTCTCTGGTAAATGAAACAGCGTTTACAATCGCCGTTCCCTTTTCAATTGCCCCCGCCGTTAATTTAATATTATCGCTTACCAGGAATACATCAAGCGGTTTTTCTTTTTTCTTCTTTGATTTATATTTATCGAAAGTATAGCTGCCTAAAAGCACTCCTTCGGCAAATGTCTGCTGAAAATACTCTTCAGTTTCAAAGTGCCCTTTGAACAAATCGTATTGGGGCAATGAGATAAAGAGATTGAAAACTTCTTCCGTTGATATCTGCTGAATAACAGAAGAGAGCGCATTCCTGAAATAATCGGGGGTAAAATCGTCATCCGCTTTTACCTTGTAAATAAAAACAATTTCGGGGGAAGAATCGGCATTGTAGAATTTAAGCTCTTTGTTCTCTTTGTTAAGAAGAAATTTCTCCTGCACCGGATTCAGCTTAAAAGAATTATCGAGAAGAAACCATTCAAGCTCTTTGCCGAAATTGTCTGAATCATTCAGAAACTTTACAAGGCACGAGTTATTCTTAAAAGGAGCATTTAAAGAAACCGGTTTTATTTTAATATTGAATAACATAAATCCCCCAAATTATTTTAAATATTTCTCTGCCGCGGGCAGAATTCTTTTAATGCATTCTTCAAGCTGAACACCGAACATCCTGGCGCCCGATGCGTTTGTATGTCCCCCGCCGCCGAATTCAGCAGCGAGCCTGTTTACAGGTATCTCCCCCTTTGAACGGAAACTGATTTTTATTCCATCCTTAAGCTCAAAGAAGAGGATGCCGATTTTTATATTTTCTATTGACATGCAGAAATTAACAAATCCGTCCACTTCAGCCTCGTCTGCGCAGGTCCTTTCTATCATTTCTTTATTTATAATCATCCAGCTCATATTCTTCTCTTCATTAAACTGGATTTCGGCAAGAGATTCGCCGAGCAGTTTTACCTTGCAGATTCTGCTCTGGTCATAAATGCGGTCATAGACATAAGTAGGATTTACCCCCTTTTCAAGAAGCTCCGCCGCAATCCGGTGAATCTTTGGAGAAGTCCTTTCAAACCGGAATGAACCGGTATCGGTCATAATTGCCGCGTAAAGATTCTGTGCAATTCCAAAATCCAATTCAGTAATCCCGGTTTCCTTAATGAAATCGAAAATAATTTCCCCGGTAGCGCAGTAATCGGTACTGCAGAATTTATAAGCAAAGAAATTCTCGGGATTCTGATGATGGTCAATGCATATCTTCATTCCCTTAGATTCCCGGATAGCCTTTTCCATTCTGACTGTCCTGTTAACGCTGTTTAGGTCTGCCACAATTATAACATCGCACGATGCAATAACCGGGTCGTGCAGTTCCTTTTCGTACCGTGTCACAATTCCCTCATCGTCAAGAAATTCAAGATAGTAAGGATTAGGGCTGTGATTGATTGCGTATGCCTTTTTACCGAGCTTACTTAGGATTTTGCAAAGCGCAATCTGCGAACCGATGGCATCCGCATCGGGATTGACGTGTGTTGTAACGAGAAACGTTGAATTCTGTTCAAATATCTCTTTAAGCTTTCCGAAATCGATCATAATGTCCTTTCAAAAAAAAATAAAATAATACGCTAAAATAAGGGAGTCTCTTTAAAAAAGAAAAGGCGGAGTTTCTGCTCCGCCTTTGGAGAAAACCGGAATTTATTTTATTTCCCAGGTATTGCTGCCGAGGAGGATTTTCTGTAAATCCCCTTTGCCTCTCTTCTGGGTAACTGCTTCAATCTGTTTTGTAACACCTTCGTCGTATGTAGGTTTAAGTTCTCTTCTAATTACGCCGAAAGGCATCGGAAGTTCAGGATGGTCTGTCATATGCGCAAGAATGAAAGAACGGGCTGCGTCTTTGTCAAGTTCATCGTGAACCCAGCAGTCGTTAACCGAATGAACGCCGTCATTAAGGTCAATAACTACCGGTTTGAATCCGTCAAGTTTAATTCCTTTTGAATTATCCTTGCCGAAAGTCATAGGCTGTTCGTGCTTTAGATAGAGCATTTTTTCAACCTTGTTTTCCTTGCCTGTTACATAGTCGAACGCGCCGTCATTGAATATAACGCAGTTCTGAAGAATTTCAACGAAAGCTGTTCCCTTATGGTCTGCCGCTTTTTTAATAACTTCCTGCATATGCTTAGGATCGTTATCTGCTGAACGGGATACGAATGTAGCGCCCGAACCGAGTGCAAGACTTAGAGGATTGAAAGGATAATCAACGCTTCCGTAAGGAGTACTCTTTGAAACGAGCCCTACATCCGATGTAGGTGAATACTGCCCTTTTGTTAATCCGTATATTCTGTTGTTGAACATAAGCACTTTAAGGTCAACATTCTTACGGCACATATGAATGAAATGGTTACCGCCAATGCTCATTGCATCGCCGTCCCCTGTAGCAACCCAAACCGAGAGGTCGGGGCGTGCAACTTTAACGCCTGTAGCAATAGCAGCGGCGCGGCCGTGAATACTGTGGAATCCGTATGTACCCATATAATAAGGGAAACGGCTTGAGCATCCGATACCTGATATCCAGATAATATTCTCTTTCGGGATACCGAGTTCAGGAAGAACTCTCTGGACCTGAGCAAGAATCGAATAATCGCCGCATCCCGGGCACCAGCGTACATCCTGTCCCGAAGCGAAATCTTTTGCGGTCAATTTTACCGGTGTTGCATCTATGTTATTGCTCATTTTTTCCCTCCTAGAAGTTCTAATATCTTTTTCTCAATATCGCTCGATTTCAGCGGCAGTCCTCTAACAACGTTGAACTGCTCAACCGGAATAAGGAATTCGTTTCTAATCAGTATCGCAAGCTGTCCAAGGTTAATTTCGGGTACAAGTACTTTCTTGAATCTGCTCAATACATCCTTAGTATTCTTCGGCATCGGGTTTAAATACTTGAAATGAGCCTGAGCTACTTTTGTACCATTTCTTCTGAGTCTGTCTACCGCTTCTGTAATGGCGCCGTAAGTACCGCCCCATCCAACTACAAGAATTTCGGCATCCTGATCTCCGGCAATCTGGAGTTCAGGTATATCTTCAGCCACTTTTTTAACTTTATTCGCTCTCATCCTTATCATGAAATCGTGATTGTCCGGATCGTGGCTTACGTTTCCTGTAATATGCTGTTTCTCAAGTCCGCCGATGCGGTGTTCAAGTCCCGGCGTTCCTAAACGGACCCAGGGCCTTGCAAGGTTTTCATTCCTTGAATAAGGCTGGAAGTTTTCTTTATCTGTCCAGTATTCAACTTTCATATCGGGAAGATCATCAACATTCGGAACTCTCCAGGGTTCGGAACCCTGACCGATATATCCGTCCGATAAGAGCATAACCGGTGTCATAAATTTAACTGCAATTCTGCACGCTTCCATTGCCATATAGAAACAGTCGGCAGGAGAAGCAGCTGCGAGAACAGGAACGGGAGCTTCGCCGTTTCTTCCGTAAATTGACTGTAATAGGTCTGCCTGCTCGGGCTTGGTAGGAAGTCCGGTACTTGGTCCGCCTCTCTGTACGTCGATAATTACGAGAGGAAGTTCGGTCATAACCGCAAGTCCGATTGCTTCGGTCTTTAAAGCTAGCCCCGGGCCTGAAGTACTGGTGATTGCAAGATGACCTGAATAGGAAGCGCCGATGGCGGAACAGATACCGGCAATTTCATCCTCAGCCTGGAATGTCTTAACATTCATATATTTGTATTCGCTGAGGTAATGGAGAATTTCGGTTGCCGGAGTAATAGGATAAGAACCGAGGAATAAAGGAAGCCCGAGTTTTTCAGAGGCAGCTATAAAGCCGAAAGAAGCGGCTTCGTTGCCTGAAATATTTCTGTATGTTCCTGCAGGAAGTTTTGCAGGTTCAACCGAATAACGGTTTTCAAAAATCTCGGTTGTATCGCCGAAATAGTAACCGGCTTTAAGAGCCTTAATATTGGCATCCATAATTTCCGGTTTCTTCTTGAATTTTTTATTTATCCAGGTTAATGTCTGGTCGAGAGTCATATTGAATAACCAGTACATTATACCGAGAGCAAAAAAGTTTTTGCAACGTGTAACATCTTTAATGCTTAAAGGGCTCTCCTTTAATGCATTGGATGTAAGGGTAGTAATAGGAATAGGATAAACTCTATAATTTGACAATGACCCGTCTTCAAGAGGGTTCTGTGTATAATTAGCAAGTTTAAGGTTTTTAGCGTCAAAAGAATCTGTATTAACAATAAGGACGCCCCCTTTTTTCAAATCGTGAAGATTTCTTTTCAACGCGGCCGGATTCATCGCAACTAAAACATCAGGGGTATCGCCCGGAGTATGTATTTCGCTGGAGCTGAAGTGGAGCTGAAAACCGCTCACGCCGTATAATGTACCGGCTGGGGCGCGGATTTCTGCGGGATAATCTGGGAAAGTATTTAAATCGTTACCAAACAATGCTGTCGTGTCGCCGAACTGTGAACCTGTTAACTGCATACCGTCACCGGAATCTCCGGCAAAACGCACAGTTACCTCGGTCAACTGCAACACTTCTTTTTCCTTTTCTTGTGCCATCTTATTTTTCTTTCCGTTTATTAGTTATACAACATAATTGCCACTGTCTAAAATATAAAAGCAGTCAGGCTTAAGCAAACTGAATAAACTACCTTACTGCCTCAATAATTTTAAGAAATTCTTCCGGTTCCATAAATCCTGTTATCCGTTTTACTTCATTTCCCTTAGAATCAATAACTAAAACCGTAGGAAGACTTATAATCTTAAATTTTTGATATATTTTCTTTGTTTCATCGTCAGTTTTGGTCAAATCCGATTTATATGCCTTAAATCCGCTTAAAACTTCCTTTACTTTCTCATTTTTAAATGTTATTGCATCCAATTCCTTGCAGGCAACACACCAGTCGGCCCAGAAATCGATGATTATTTTATCTTTGCCGAGCGCTTCTGTATACTGAGCCTCATCAAATTTAACCCAGTTTCCGTGATCTTCTTTAACCGGCCAGCCGAAATAGACCGATGCCGCAATTACGAGAATTGAAAGAACAGTCTTAAATGTCCTGAATCCTTTGGATGAATTTGCCGATTTATCGAAGAAGAGGAGATAAAGAGCGGCAAGGAATCCGTAGACCGGCAATACATAATGATTTATTTCCCTTGGAATGAGAGGAGCGGCAAAATAGAGAGCCATACCAATCATAATGAAACCGAAGATATGCTTTACTGCTTCCATCCATAAACCGGCTCTGGGGAGATTCTTTAGTTTGCCTGAGAAGAGGGCGAGTATTAAATAGGGCAATCCCAATCCGAGCGAAAGGACAAAGAATACAAGGAATCCGTAGAAAGGATCCTGCTTGTTGGCTACTATTGTTATAAGGCTGAATACAAAAGGCCCAACGCAGGGAGCTGCAACAACGCCCATTGTAAGTCCCATAAAGAAAGCGCCGAATCTGCCGGAACGGGCGCCCCCTGCTTTCATAACCCAGGAATCAGGAAGTTTGAATTCATAAAGACCGAACATACTGAGTGCGAGTGCCACGAATATGAGACAGATAATTATTATTACCGCAGTACTCTGAAGAAGTGAACCGAATAACGCGCCGCTTAATGAGGTTACTACACCAACTACCGAATATGTGATTGACAAACCCAATACATAAAGAAGTCCCAACACGAAAAGTTTGCTCGTCCTTCCTTCTGTCTGTCCGCCGAAATAACCGATAGTAATAGGAATAAGAGGATAAACGCAGGGGGTAAGATTAAGCGCAAGGCCTCCAAGAAAAATTACAAGTAAATTCAATAGAAGTCCGCGGGATTCAAATTCCGAAGCTTCTTCTGTTTGTGCTGCAGCCGGAGTACTTACCGCCTGTTCTCCGGAACCTGACTGATTATTTGTAACAGCCGGAGTTTCGGTCTTTGCAGTATCCTGCTGAACAGTCTGTTCGGCAGCTGCAGTACCGGTTCCCTCTTCAATGGTAACTTCAATATTATTTACGGCCTCAGTCGGAGGCATACAGGTTTTATCGTTGCATCCCTGATAACTTAAAACAACCGGAATCTTTACCTTGCCTGCTTTTGCGTTTGCCGGAATTTTTATTGAGCCGGTAATTTCAAAATCCCCTTCATAAACCACCAGAGGCTTGTCCGAAATTTCAGATTTAAGTTCTTTTGCCTTTGGATAATTAACTTTTACAAGCTGGTAATTCTTATCGCTTACAGATACGACAGTAGGAATAAGGCTTGCGTCGTTAGGTTTGTTTGAATGAACGTGCCATAAATCTTTAAGCGAAACCTGGAGTGTAAACTTAAGCTCTTCTCCGGCTTTTACTTTAGGAGCTGTTTTGCCGAGCTTTGTATCAAGAATCTCCTCGTCGAACTGCGCATTTACAACAACAGTAAATAGCAGCATCAAAAAAAGCGTTTTAATAATCCTGTTTAACATCATTTCCTCTTTATATTTCTTTATTAAAAATTCTTTCTCCAACCGTTAACAATCGGGAACCTTCTGCCGTAACCGAATGCCTTGGTGCTTACTCTTAAAGCGGGCGCCGCCTGCTTCCGTTTAAACTCATTTAAATCTACCATCTTTAATACTCTTTTAACCAGTAAAGGTTCCCCTATTTCGGCGGCTATTTCATTAAATTCCTTATATTCCTCAAGATACATTTTAAGTATTCTGTCTAATACGTCATACGGGGGTAAAGTATCCTGGTCTGTCTGATTATGCCTTAACTCCGCCGACGGAGCTTTGTCAATTATTTCTGCCGGAATAATCTCTTTTTCCCGGTTAATATAATTTACGATTTCATAAACCTGGGTTTTATATACATCGGCAATTACGCCAAGCGCTCCGCACATATCTCCATATAATGTGGCGTACCCTACCCCCATTTCCGATTTATTACCGGTTGTGCAGAGCAGATAGCCGAACTTGTTCGATAGTGCCATCAGGTATAATCCGCGGGTACGGGACTGGAGGTTTTCCTCTGTAATATCCTCGGGCAGATTGCCGAAAACCGGCTTTAACATTTCAACAGCCTTATCAACCACAGGCTGAATTGAAATCAGTTCCGATTTAATCCCAAGGTTCTCAATCAGTTTTTCTGAATCCTTTACGCTTCCTTCGCTTGAATAACGGGAGGGCATCATAACTACAAAAACATTTTCTCTCCCCAGTGCTTCTGCGGCTATATAAGTAACAAGAGCGGAATCAATTCCCCCGCTCAACCCCACCAATGCTTTTTTAAATCCGGTCTTGCAGGCATAATCCTTTAATCCGAAGATAAGGGCCTTAAGCACCTCTTCTTCAAAACTCCCCTCAATTTCCTTTACAGGTTCAAATTCTTTTTCTGTATCAAAAATAAAATAATCGGTATCGAATTTATTTCCGAGCAGGCACAAATTTCCCGAGGCATTGTAGCACATACTTGCACCGTCGAATATCAGGTCTGTCTGTGCCCCTGCGCAGCATACATATACCAATGGGAATTTATCTGTCCCTGTTAATGTAGAGAGCATCCGGTGCCTTTCTTTTC
The DNA here is from genome assembly GCA_023453125.1 of Bacteroidota bacterium. Classification (GTDB taxonomy): domain Bacteria; phylum Bacteroidota; class Ignavibacteria; order Ignavibacteriales; family Melioribacteraceae; genus JAEXUB01. The sequence continues at coordinate 1,901 of JAEXUB010000243.1, read as the reverse complement.
TCTTGCCGTATGCATAGGGACTTGCGGAAATATTTATATGTAGAGAAGCCCCCTGCTCTTTTAATTTTTCAATCGGGTCAAAATTATATCTGCGGTGTTTCCAGTAATCGGCATCGTTCCAGATATCCTCGCAAATTGAAATCCCGAGCAGTTCATTCCGGAATTTGAAAACTTTTACCTCCTTTGCCGGTTCAAAATAGCGCATCTCGTCAAAAACATCATAATTTGGAATGAGTGTCTTATGCTGAATGAATTTAATTTCCCCGTCATAGCACAAAATTGCGGAATTATAAATACCTGTGCCCACATTATCATCATTATCTTCAGTAATGCTTCCAAAAAGGAGGGCTGTCTTTCCCGTAATTGAAGCAAGCTTTGCCGATGCTTCAATTACCCGCTCGCGGAATTCTCTCTTTTCAACCAGATCAAGGGGAGGATATCCGCATACTGCAAGCTCCGGGAACACCGCGATATCGGCATTATCCCTTACTGCCCTTTGATATCCCTCAATAATCCCGGCGCAATTCCCTTCAATATCCCCTATTACCGGATTAAACTGATTTACCGCGATTTTCATTTACATTAATCCAAAAAGTTTTGGCTTTAAAGATAGGCAAGTTATAAGGTTTATTCAATCAAACTTTCCCCTCCCTGAGGGTAAATTCCTTTTTCCCCGAATTAAACGGTTTTAGGCATATTTTACTTATTTGCTCCATTTGGCCCCATTTATAGAGAATTATCCGCCGGCAACTTCTTCATTTGCCGAAGCATCATTCAAATATCCTCTTCAAATAAAATGAGGTTCCGTAAAAATTGAAATTTTTGCCTCATTTCACCGATGAAATAATGCCGTTCACCGATTAATCCCCTCCGTTGGTAGAGAAGGAGATAATTACTCATCACATTTTATTTAGTTTAGCGTCTAACAAAACAGAATTCACAAAATAATGGTGGTGGTTATGAAAGAAAGATTATATCGCTCGAGAAAAGAAAGGGTTATAGGAGGTGTCTGCGGAGGATTGGCAGAATACTTCGGAATAGACCCTATAATTATCCGTATAGTTGCGGTAGTTCTGTTATTCGGTCACGGTGTAGGATTGCTCGCTTATATCATAATGTGGATAGCAGTACCGGAAGAACCGATTGAACGCTACTATGCGCGCTTTAAACAGGCGCCCGGAACGGGAAGCGAACCGAAACCGGAAGGGGATGCCTCTTATACAACTCCTCAGAATGAATTTGCAGGCAATACAGAATATACTCCCTATGTCCCTAAGAAACACACAGGGGGATATATATTCGGGGCTATTCTGATTGCGCTCGGAGCTCTTTTTATGCTCTGGCAGTATATTCCCGATTTCGATTTTGAACTCTTTTTCCCGATAGTATTAATCGCTTTGGGCGGATTGGTTATATTTAATTCATTAAAAAAGTAGAGAGAGATTAATATGAAAACTGGAAGATTATTTTGGGGCGTGTTTTTAACTACTCTCGGCGTTCTTTTTCTGAGTGTTAAATTCAGTTTTATAAGCAGCGACTGGGGATTCGTATGGAATCTCTGGCCGCTCGTATTTATTTTCTGGGGACTGCTTGTAATAATTAAGCATCCTATTATAAAGCCTGTAATCTCGGCGCTGTTCGGTATTTTCATTGCTCTCTTTCTATACGGGGCTGTAAGCTCTGTCTTCTTCGGATTCGGTTTTGAGTTCGACGATAATATTCAATACTCAAATTATACCGATTCCCTTTACGAGGATATGAACCCGGCAGTTAAATACGGACATCTCACGTTTTCATCTGGCGCAGGGGCTTTTTCAATTGACGGGGAGACCGATAAACTGGTTCAGGCGCAGACAAGAGGATGGCTCTCAGATTATGACCTGCATACCAATATTGAAGAC
>JAEXUB010000155.1 GCA_023453125.1 Bacteroidota bacterium | reverse complement strand
TGATAAGGTTATTAAATCATATCTTGAATAATTAACCCCATAAAACATTTAAAGACCGCCTGAGTGCGGTCTTTTTTTTTGCCCCCGGTTACTTTTGGGAATGAAGCGCTACTTTATTCCCTTCGGTATCGATAAAAATCCCGAAGTAGCCGATCTCATCCGTAATTAAAGTTTTAGGTACAACTATTGCTCCCCCAGCAGCTTCAACTCTATTAAGCACACCGCTCAGATCGTCTCCCCCGTTCAAAAAGACTAACGTACCGTCTGCAGAAGGCTTATATCCATTGCCATGAACAAGCGCTCCTCCTATGCCGTCCCTATCGCACGGGAAAAACGCCATATCGTTTCCCCCCATCGGCATCCTGTACATTTCGAATCCGAATATGGATTCGTAAAATTTAATCCCCCTCTCGTAATTGAGCACTGGAATTTCAAACCAATTAATTGCGTTCTTCATATTAAATCCTATTATTACTGGTGTATTATACAAACACAGGAATATAAATAAAAAGTTCTTTATTTTAATTAAAGATTAAAATATTCATTAATGTCCGGTTGATTTATGGAAGAAAACCAAAACAATGAAAAATGGCTTAAAAGAGCCTTTCTTTTAGCCGGTATAACTATTTTTTATAATATACTCGAAGGGGGAATATCAATCTTCTTCGGAATGGAGGATGAGACCCTTTCCCTTTTCGGATTCGGAGTCGATTCTTTTGTTGAGGTCCTTTCGGGACTTGGCATCTGGCATATGCTTATTAGAATAAGAAAGAACGGGAATGAAAAGAGAGACAGCTTTGAGAAAACAGCACTTAAAATAACGGGCACTTCATTTTATATATTAACCGCCGGATTAATAATATCTTCCGGAATAAACATTTATACCGGACATAAACCGGAGACAACATTCTGGGGAATAATAATTTCATCAGTTTCAATCATTACAATGTGGCTCCTGATAAAATTCAAATTAGAAGCCGGCAGACAGATGAATTCAAAGGCTTTAATTGCAGACGCCAACTGTACAAAAACCTGTCTATACCTTTCCGTAATTCTACTTATTTCGAGTACAGGATATGAGCTGTTAGGCTTAGGGTTGCTGGATTCTCTCGGCGCGCTTGGTATTGCTTTTTATTCATTCAAAGAGGGAAAAGAGGCTTTCGAAAAATCTAAAATGGAAGCTCCCGGTTGCGGATGCAGCTGCGATCATTAAAATCAAACGGTGTTTAAAATAAAAGAGCCGGAAAGATCACCTCTCCGGCCACCCCTAAAGATCCGGGGAAAAAGGAGTTACACTAAAACCCCGGATACAATTCTTATTTATTAATGAACCGGCTGATAAACAATTTTTCTGATTGTATCGAACTGGAGATATGGGTATTCTTCATTAAGCCTTTCGATGGCTTCGTTGGCTCCCATTCTGGCTTCTCTCATTTCGCGGAATTTTGACCTTAGGTAGTAGTCGCGGACATACTTTTCATTTACTACTCCTCTTCTTATCAGTTCGACAAAAAGCTGGTCGTTGATTAAGTCTGCTAGCGGATTCAATGGCACGTTGTTTTCTGTTGCTCTCATTTTACCCTCCCTAAGGATTAATTATGTTTGTTTTTTCTGTAAGATAAATACGAAATGCAATACCGGTGTACAACTGCACATTTGTGTGGTTTTTATCCCTTTTTTGGTGTTTTTAGGGGGGTACCCGCATATTTATGCGGGTAGAGGGGCTATATAAGCCCTTTTCGGATTGCTTTTGCTACTGCTTCGGACTGGGAATGGACATGCAGTTTTTTATATATGTTCCTTATATGGTGCCTTACGGTATCAACGCTTATAAATAAACGGTTGGCAATTTCATTATAATTATTTCCCTCGGCAAGAGAAACCAGAACTTCTTTTTCCCTGTCGCTCAGGTCGCTTTCCCCCGACTCATCCTTAATACCGGGAGTCTGCTGGAAAACTGTAATAACCTGGCGTGCAATCTGGGAGCTCATTGGAGATCCCCCTTCGAATGCGTCTTTAATCGATTCGAGAAGACGGAGAGGAGGAGTTTTCTTTACAAGATATCCGCAGGCCCCTGCGCAAAGGGCTTTAAATACAGTCTGACTCTCTTCGTAAACTGTAAGCATTAGAATATTCAGGTTCGGATTAATCAGTTTTGCCTTTCCCACCCCTTCAATTCCATTCATTCCCGGAAGCCCGATATCCATAAGGGCAACATCCACTTTCAATGAGGGAAGCTTTGATAAGAAGGATTCGCAGTCGCCGAAAGCGCCCACGCAGGAATATCCTGTTGTACCGTTTATAAGAGCCGCAAGCCCTTCTCTGATCGTATCGTTGTCTTCAACAATTGCTACACTAATCATCACCGTTCCTGTTTTGCACCTGCAAAGATAATTTCTTCCAGTGTAAAATAATTTAAATTTTATTAAAGAACTGCTTAATAATATCTGCTTTTTTAACCTTTCCGGTAAATATAATAGAGGTGCCGGCGCCGTTGTTTACAAATTCGACGTTTCCGCCAAGCATTTTTGCCCTGTTTTTAATGTTATTAATTCCGTTCCCTTTCTGCTTTTCATTCAAATCGAATCCTGTACCGTCGTCTGTCAAAACAAGCTTAATTGAATCTCTTTCCACGTGGGCATCCAGAGAAATCTGCCTGCACCTGCTGTGCTTGATTGAATTATTAAGCGCCTCTTTGAAAATTAAATAGAGGTTCTGCTTGTAATCCATAGGAAGCTTAATCGAATTGAACTCTTCGAGGTTGTTGGTTTTAAAAGCTATTCCCATTACAGAGAGTACGTCGCTGTATGAGTCTTTAAGTCGGACAATTAAATCATACAAGGAATCCCTCTTGGGATTAACCACCCAGACTATGTCGCTCATAGAATCGACCAGCCCTCTCGATTTTTCGCTGATCACATCAAGATTCTTAACTGAAGTGTGGGAGCCGTTCTTGATAAGGTTCGAAGTCAGCTCGCTTAGGATGGAAATTTCAGTTAAACCGGCGCCTACGTTGTCGTGCAGATCCGCAGCAATCTTTGTCTTCAGTTTCTCCATTTCGAGAAGCCCCTTATAGCGGAGAGTGAATAAATAATAAAGAATGCCTATAAATGCTATAACAGCAAGAATTCTGAACCAGGCAGTCTGCCAGTATAACGGTTTAATTATAAGAGTAACCGATGCCCCTTCCATATTCCATACGTCGTCGCTGTTTGTGCCCCTTACCCTGAACTTATAAGTGCCCGGGGAAAGATTAATATAATTTGCCACTCTCGCATTTGATTTGGCCGGAATCCAGTTATCGTCGTAGCCTTCAAGCATAAACTGGTAATGGTTATCGGCCGGATTGGTAAAATCGAGGCAGGCAAATTCGAACGACACAAAATTCTCGCTGTAGGAAATTTCAATTTCCTCTTTCTCTTCCGGTATAGGATTGTTAAAAACTTTTATTGAAGTAACAACTACCGGAGACTGTCTGTTGTTATCTATAATTTTTGAGGGGAAGAAATAATTCAGCCCTCCCGTTCCTCCGAAGAACATTTCTCCGCTGCTGCTCTTAAAATAAGCTCCGCCGCTGTATTCGTATCCCTGCAGTCCGTCTATAATATGATACTGCGTAAAAGTCTGAGTTGATGTGTTAAATTTAAATATTCCCCTGTCAGAGCTCATCCAGAGATTTCCCTTTTCATCCTCCTGGACGGCATAAACAACGCTCATAACATCATTATAGAAGCGCTGGAATTTTTCTGTTTTCGGATCGAACCTGTTAAGCCCCCCTCCGTAAGTCGCAATCCAAAGATTCCCCTTCGAGTCTTCATTTATTGCCAGCACTCTGTCGTCTTCAATGCTCGATTCGTCATCCGGAATATTTCTGTAAACGATAAACCTGCCTGTTTTTTTGTCGAATTTATTCAGCCCGCCGCCGAATGTGCCTATCCAGAGAGTGCCTCTCCTGTCTTCGTATATTGCATATACCTGATCGCTGCTGAGGGAGAAAGGATTATTCTTATCATACCGGTATGAAGTAAACCCGAGCTGTTCTCCGTTGTATCTTCCGTTGAGTTTGAATTTAAGCAAACCGCCGCCGAATGTGCCTATCCAATAGGTTGAAGAGGTGTCAATATAAACAGCCTGCACCTGATTTGATGTTATTGCCCCGTTCTGCTGAGTATCGGTTTTAAATGCCTTAAAACTCCCGGTTGATTTATTGAAATGATTTAATCCGCCGCTGTAGGTTCCAATCCAGAGGTCTCCCCACCGGTCTTCTACAATTGCCCTCACGCAGTTATCGCTTATGCTGTTTGCCACGGAAGATTTTTTATAATAAGAAAAGCGGGAGTTTCTCCTGTCAAACCGGTTTAATCCCCCCCTCTCGGTTCCAATCCAAAGTATGTCATTTTTATCAAGAAGAATAGACCAGACAGTTTCGTCATTAAGCCCGTTTTTAACCGGGAAGGAGGAATTAATCATACCGAACTTAATCTTGTTTATTTCGATTTTTACTATTCCCCCTCCGAGGCTGAATCCTGCCCATATTATTCCGGTCATATCTTCCTGAAGAGAAAGCACATTTTTATTCAGCTCTCTCCCTTCGTCGGAGCGTAGTTCTATGTCGGCAATCTCATTTTTTACCGGATCATATTTCAAAAGCGCGCCGTATGTACCGAGCCATACCGAACCGTTTTTATCGGTAAGCAGAGTCATAATATTTCCCGGCACCGGAGCCCCGTTTCTCTTTGCGTTATCAATAATTGATACGAGGCTTATGATTCCGTAGTTTTTATTTTTCATTGCCGCAGGAAGTTTAAAGAATCCCCCGTCGTAAGTGCTGATATAAAGGTTCTTTTCCCTGTCCTCGGAAAGTGATGTAACCTGTTTATATTTTCCTTTCATCAGGTCGTATCTTACAAACCTTACTTTATCGCTCATCTCTTCGTATATCATTCTCTTCAAACCGTCCAGCATGCTGGCAATCCAGATGTTGCCGTCGGAATCGGTATGGATAGACCTGACATTATTCTTTGAAATTTTAAACGACTGCTCCTGCTCCAGCTCTATATATCTGCGGGGTTTTCCGGTATTCCTGTCGAACCTTATAATTCCCGTACCCCAGGTGCCCACCCAGAGATTTCCTTTAGAATCTTCCGTTATAGAAGTAATTGCATTCGGGTTCGAGCGGGAAAAAGGAACCGGAAATTCGGTAACCGCCGGATCCGGTATGAGATTATATGAATCGGAAATCTTTAGGTCGTAATGAGTAAACTCCCCCCTCTTCCGGTCGAACTTATTAAGTACTCCGTCATTCGTGCCGATCCAGAAAATTCCCTTTTTATCCTCATAAAGCGCTACAACACCGTTATCCGAAATTGAATTGGAATCCGTAGTGTTATGCGAATAGACTTTGAATTCGTATCCGTCATATCTGTTAAGCCCGCTTGCCGTTCCGAACCACAAATACCCCTTGCGGTCCTGCATAATAGTATAAACGGTGCCGTTGTTAATGCCCGATTCGAAGGTGATATTTTTTAAACGATAGGGGGCATTCTGGGCGGGAACTCCGGCACACAGAAAAAGAAAAAAAATAACAATTATTATTTTACCGCATAAATGGTTCATATGGCAGACAGACTACCGCATAATGATAATTATTCTATATAGTATAAAATAATATAAACTTATTCCGCGCCATTTGAAACAGCAAAAGGGGTACACAAAAACAGGCGATACGATGAAATGAGCTTATTCAAATTTGGGTACCGAACAGTAGAAGCGGCTTCCATTGCCGGGAGTGCTTTCAACCCAGATTTCTCCCCCGTGTTTCTGAATAAACTCTTTGCACAATATAAGCCCGAGTCCAGTGCCCGGTTCTTTTTCTGTTCCCTGCATAACGAAATGGGTTTCAATCCTGAACATCCGGGGTATATCCTCTTCGGCAATTCCAATTCCGGTATCTTCAACGCAGATTACAACAAAGTCATCTTTCGTTGATGCGCTTACGGTAACCGATCCGCTGCGCGGCGTGAATTTTAATCCGTTGGATATTAGGTTGCGCAGAACGGTCTGTATCATATTCTCATCTGCACGGATGAATATGTTTTCATCTACAAGGTTCTTTAATGCTATTCCCTTATTGATTGCCTGAATCTTCTGCGAAATGATTGCAGTCAATACTTCTTCATACAGACTTACTTTCTTCGGAATGAATTCCTTTCTGCCCGACTGAACGCGGGACCATTCGAGCAGATTCTCTATAAGAGCAAAAATATTTTTTGCCGATTCGCCGATGTTGTGAATTATGAATTTGCTCTCTTCCTCGTTAAGATTGTCATATTCGGTATTAAGAAGATTACAGAATCCGAGCAGTCCCTGGAAAGGGCTCCTTAAATCGTGCGCTATAATCGAGAAGAATTTATCCTTGTTTGCATTAAGCTCCTTCAGCTCTTCTGCATATTTTTTAATAGACTGGTTTGCAATAAGGAGTTCTTCTTCGGCTTTCTTGCTTTCGCTTATATCGTGGTAGAGGAACGAAAGATATACAAGCTCCCCTTTGGCATTTTTAATTGGAGAGATGGTAATGCTTACCGGAATAACCCTGCCCGATTTTGCGCGGCGGAGCGTTTCATAATTCGAAACACCGGTGCCTTTGCGGCACATTTCAACCCATTCGGCAAATGTATTATCGTGTTCTCCCATTACACCGGGAAATTGATGCCCTATTACCTCTTCAATATCGTACCCGAAAACACGTGTCATAGCCGGATTAGCAAATCGGCATATATCATTAAGGTCAACAATAATCATAGGGTCGCGGGAGCCTTCAAAAAGGGCAGTCCTTATTTCAAGATTTTCAAGAAGCTCTTTTTCGGCCTTTTTCTTTTCCGAAATGTCGTATGCGTATATCTGAACGAGGTTTTTCTTTTTAAGCTCAAGATAGCCGCCGTATAGATTTACAGGAATCTCTCTGCCGTTTTTTTCAATCCATACTGTTTCAACGGAAAATCTTCCTTTGCGGATTAATTGCATTTCAACTTCAACCCGGGTGCGGTCGTAAACATGTTTCTCGTGCAGAGTGCCGAGTTTGTTTTTCTTCATTTCGCGCGGAGTATAGCCGAGCAGGTTTAAAGCCGCAAGGTTCCAGTCAATTATATTCCTAGTCTGAAGGTCAACAATTATAATCGGAGAGGGGGAAAGGTCAAACAAGGCGCGGTATTTTTTTTCCGATTCGGCTCTTTCAATCTGTTCGAGCCTTGTCTTTGTAATATCTATTACAATAAATGCGCATTCAAATTCTTTTTTCTTTTCGTTATTAACCGGATAAGCGCGTGTTGTGGAATAAAATTTCTTCCGCTCTTTGCCTGAAAATTCTATTTCGAGGTCCTTATGACTCTTTCCCTTAATTGTCCTGCCAATAATCTCCCTAACCGATTCGGCATCATCCGGGCTGACAATAAGTTTTTCAAATCCTTTGCCGATAATCTTTTCGTCGTAGCCGAAGAGTTTTTTGAAGGATTTATTGATGTAAACTATATGCCCGGCGGCATTAACAATAAAAACCGTATTGGGGGAATTTTCAACCAGTTCTTTATACTGGTAATCGCACCCTTCTTTTGTTTTGGGCTTTGCCTTTGCAGAGCCCGTCTTTTCCGGAACTGTCTTTTTCACTGTTATCTGGTTAAGTGTCTGTATTTAATTCTATGCGGCTGATCCGCGTCTACGCCTAATCTTTCTTTCTTGTTTTCAATATATTCCGAGAAGTTTCCTTCAAACCAGTAGACTTTGCTCTCCCCTTCGAATGCAAGAATGTGTGTCGCAATCCTGTCGAGGAACCATCTGTCGTGGCTTATTACTACGGCGCATCCGGCAAAGTTTTCAAGTCCTTCTTCGAGCGCGCGCATTGTATTCACATCAAGGTCGTTTGTAGGTTCGTCAAGAAGCAGAACGTTTGCTCCCTCTTTAAGCATCATTGCAAGGTTAACTCTGTTTCTTTCACCGCCTGATAACAGGCCGACTTTTTTCTGCTGGTCTGAACCGGTAAAGTTGAACTGTCCCACATAAGCGCGGGAATTTATTTCCCTGTTCCCCATTGTAATGAGGTCGTTCCCTTCCGAAATCACTTCCCAAATAGATTTATTCGGATCGAGTTTGGAACGCATCTGGTCTATATATGTTACCTTTACCGTATCTCCGACTTTCATTGTACCGCTGTCCGGTTTCTCTTCGCCTGCAATAATTTTGAAAAGGGTTGTTTTACCGGCGCCGTTCGGACCGATTACGCCTACAATTCCTCCGGGAGGGAGCTTGAAGCTCATATCCTCAAAGATAATCCTGTCGCCGAATGATTTGGTAAGCCCTTCGGCTTCAATTACAACGTTCCCCAAACGTGGTCCCGGCGGAATATAAATTTCTACATCCTTGCCCCTCTTTTCGTTCTCCTCATTCAGAAGTTTTTCGTAAGAAGTAATTCTGGCCTTTGATTTTGCGTGTCTTCCCTTGGGGGACATCCTGATCCATTCAAGTTCTCTTTCAAGTGTCTTCTGGCGCTGGCTTTCGCTCTTCTCTTCCTGTTTAAGGCGGTTCTGCTTCTGCTCAAGCCAGGATGAGTAATTTCCTTTCCAGGGAATCCCTTCTCCCTTATCGAGTTCAAGAATCCATCCCGCTACATTATCAAGAAAATATCTGTCGTGCGTAACCGCAATTACAGTGCCTGCATATCTCTGAAGATGCTGTTCAAGCCAGGCAACCGTTTCGGCGTCAAGGTGGTTTGTAGGTTCGTCAAGGAGAAGAATATCGGGAGCCTTTAATAAGAGACGGCATAAAGCAACGCGCCTCTTCTCCCCTCCGGATAGGTATTTAATCTGCTGGTCGCCGGGAGGACATCTCAATGCGTCCATAGCCATATCGAGCCTGCTGTCCAGGTCCCACGCGTTCTTGGCTTCAATAAGGTCCTGAACCGCCCCCTGGCGCTCAATCAGCTTGGTCATTTCATCGTCACTCATCGGCTCTGCGAACTTAGCGTTTATCTCGTCATATTCCTTAAGAAGGTCAACAATTTCCTGAACCCCCTCTTCAACAATCTCTTTAACAGTCTTATCATCGTCAAGCTGGGGCTCCTGCTCCAGATAGCCTATTGTATATCCGGGGGATACTGCCGTTTCCCCGTTAAAATCCTTGTCTACTCCGGCTAAAATCTTTAAAAGCGTACTTTTACCCGAGCCGTTAAGTCCGAGCACCCCTATTTTTGCGCCGTAAAAGTAGGATAAATATATGTCTTTGATAATCGGCTTTTTATCATAAAATTTGCTCACGCCGATCATTGAATAAATTATCTTGTTCGGTTCTACTGCCATTATAATTCCCTTAAATAATTCATTAAAGATATGAATTTTGAAGTTAAACTTGAATAAGGAGAATAAAATAAATTAACTCTCAACCTTTATTCCCTTTACTAACATCCTATACCCAGCCCGGCAGGAGAGCAGAACTGAAAATAATTCCTTCAAATTTGTAATAACATTTGAATTCTCTCTGTAAATACATATTTTAGGCGGAAATTTTCCGGAAATCAGAATGACAGAACCCAAAGGGACTAAAACAGAACTGGTGCGCAGTTTAAGCCTTACTGCGGCAATAATGATTGTAGCCGGATCGATGATCGGCTCAGGCATATTCCGAAAACCTTCCGTAATGGCAGAACAGCTGGGCAATCCGGAAATCCTAATTCTCGTATGGGTTGCCGCGGGTCTGATTACCTTTGTAGGCGCACTGGTTAATGCCGAAGTGGCCGGTATGATTGACGCCACCGGCGGACAGTTTATCTACTTCAGAAAAATGTACGGCAATTTTACCGCTTACCTGTACGGCTGGTCTGTCTTCTCTGTAATTCAGACCGGAAGCCAGGCTGCAATTGCTTATGTATTCGCCGAATACCTGGGCTATTTTATTAAGTATCCACAGCTGCCTCAGAGCTGGCAGGACCTTGCGGTTTATATTCCTCTCGTAGGGGATATTCATCCATTTCTCGATTTCGGTACAAAAGCCGTTGCCATTATTGTTACTCTCCTCTTAACCTGGGTTAATTACCTCGGCGTTTTCTTCGGCGGTATTGTTCAGACAATTGTTACCTACGTTAAAATTATTTCCATTGTCGCACTTTCCACCCTGCTTTTTATGTTCGGACACGGAAGCATGGATAATGTTTATCACAATTTTTCGGTTCCTCCCCACGTTCAGGCTAATTTCTTCAGCCTTATCGGACTGGCTCTGGCAGGGGCATTCTGGGCATACGACGGATGGAACAACGTTACATTCGTCTCGGGGGAAATAAAGAACCCGCAGAGAAATGTTCCCAAGGCCCTCCTTTACGGCACGTTTATTACAATGATGGTTTATGTATTAATAAATATAGCTTATTTGTATGTGCTTCCTATAGATGAAATTGCCAAATCCCCCCTTGTGGCAGCAACCGCGGTTGAAAAGATTTTCGGCTCAAGCGGCGGTGTGATAATTTCTATTGCCGTTATAATATCAACATTCGGCGCTCTCAATGGAAGCATTCTCTCAACAGCGCGCGTTCAGTTTGCAATGGCGCGGGACCATATGTTTTTTAAGGGACTTGGCAAAATTCATCCAAAGTACGGCACTCCCCATACTTCACTGGTTGTACAGGGAATCTGGTCCTGCCTGCTTGTTATGACCGGCTCATTCGATACTATTTCCGATTATGTAATTTTTGCCGCCTGGCTCTTTTATGCATTGGGAGCCGCTGGAGTATTTGTGCTGCGTAAAAAAATGCCTGATACTTTCAGGCCATATAAAGTATGGGGCTATCCCGTTCTCCCCGCTCTCTTTGTAATATTCTCCGTCTTCTTCCTTTTTAATACCGTTATCTCCGATACCGAGAATGCCATGATGGGATTAATTCTTATTCTTATTGGCGTGCCTTTCTATGTTTACTGGAAAATAAAGGATAAGGAATTCGGTCAGCATACATAATATGTATAATGCAGTTGAAATAATCGGGAATCCAAACAGGAATTCTACAAAAAAAGGAGCGCTTTTAGAGCGCTTCTCTATTAATGGGGCGGAGGAAATTCATTCTTTCCACAAAAGTTTTCCCGGCTATGCTCCAACACCTCTGTACAATATGAAAAACCTGGCAAAGACAGCCGGAGTAAAAAAAATTTGGATTAAAGACGAGTCAAAGAGATTTTCGCTAAACGCTTTTAAAGTACTCGGCGCTTCCTATGCAGTAGCCGCTCATCTGAAAGAACTTTACTCAATTGATGAACCTCTGACCTACTCTTTATTAAAAAATGAAAAGATAAGAGAACTGGTTAAGGACGTCACGCTTGTTTCGGCAACGGACGGGAATCACGGACGCGGAGTAGCGTGGACAGCCCGACAGCTTGGATGTAAAGCCGAAATCTATATGCCCAAAGGCTCTTCAGTTAACCGCCTGAATAATATTAAGAGCCACGGTGCCAATGCATTTATTATTGAAGGAAGCTACGACGATGCCGTTAACCTCGCATCCGAATACGCAGCAAAGAACGGATGGATTCTGGTGCAGGACAGCGCCCGGGAGGGATATGAGTCAATTCCACTTAATATAATGCGCGGATACCTTACAATTATGCAAGAAATCTTTGCCTTACAGATAGATGATATACCTACACACGTATTGATTCAATGCGGTGTAGGCGCATTTCCCGCAGCCGCTCTCGCATATCTGGTTAACCGTTTCGGCGAAAATAAAATAATTTTTTCTACAGTTGAACCTCCGGATGCGGCCTGTGTATTTGAATCGGCACGGCAGAACAAGCTATCTTCTCTTACAAATGAAATGCATACTATAATGGCGGGGCTTGCGTGCGGAACGCCCTGCCGCCATTCGTGGGAAATATTTAAGGAATACTCAGACTTCTTTATTAAATGTACTGATGAATTTACCATAAAAGGAATGAGGCTGCTCGGCAGCGGCAGTTCGGGGGATGAGAAAATTATTTCGGGAGAATCGGGGGCGGTTACAGCGGGACTTATTTCTTCTCTACGGAATGGCTTTCCGGAAGAAGCGGCTAAGCTTTCTTTGAATGAAGACTCTAAGGTATTAATCTTTTCCACCGAAGGGAATACAGATCCCGATTCATATAACCGCATTTTGTTAAGCAATAATTAATTTTTTTCTCTCCCCGAACATTTTTTCAATACGGGTCAATGATTTATATTTCGCAATAAGTTAAATAAATGTGAGACTACAATGCAGCAGATTGTAACATTGCTTTTAATAGGCCTGGCCGCAGGATTAATGAGCGGAATGCTTGGAATAGGGGGAGGTATTATAATTGTTCCTCTTCTCGTTGCATTTTTGGGATTTTCACAGCAGGCGGCTCAGGGTACTTCATTAGGACTCCTGCTCCCCCCTCTTGGAATTCTTGCCGTATTAAATTATTATAAGGCGGGATTTGTAGACCTGAAAGCAGTCCTTATAATGAGCATAACTTTCGTTCTCGGGAGCTATTTATCCTCTAAATTTGTGGTAAATATCCCGGAAACCTTAGTAAAGAAGATTTTTGCCGTTTTTCTCCTCTTTTATTCTGCGAAACTTTTCTTCGGCAAGTAAAATTGACAATTTTTAGCATTTTTCTAATCGACTTATTTTGTATATTTAGGCATATATTTTAGCGGCTTTTAATGGAATTTAAATCAGAAAAAATACTCGATATCTGCATTGTTCACGTATTCATTACCCGGGCAACTCTTACCAAGGCTGTCGATTTTAAAGATTTCCTCAATGTCCTTATTGAGGAAGGTTCAAGAAAATTTGTTGTCGACCTCGCTTCCTGCGAATATATAGACTCTACATTTCTCGGCGCTATTGTATCGGTCCTTAAGAAAATCACCCCTATGGGGGGAGACCTTCGCCTTGTTTATAACAAGGATGTTCCCTCTCTTATTTTTATGCTTACAAGAATGGATAAGGTATTTAAGATATACGACGATCTGGGGCTGGCTATAAACAGTTATAATCCGGCAGAGTAACGGCTACCTCTTCTTAGGAACCACTTTATATACGTGATCCCTTTCCCTTACTAAATCTTCGCAGTTAAATGTAATTTTATCCCCCTGCTTTGCGGTTGAAGCCGGATGTTCTTCATTAAAGAATGCGCCGAGTTTAACCTCAACAACTCCGGTTGTTTCCCCCATAATATAAATAGTATCCCCTTCTTTAAGCTCACCGGCTTCAAGTTTTACAAATGCAACTTTACTTTTCTTATAATAATTAAGCACTCTGCCAATGAAAACTTTTTCGGTAGAAGCGCGGCTTCCGTATATTTCGGCATATTCCGAGGCTCCGGGTACGTCAAAATAAAATCCGGCGGAGAACCCCCTGTTATATACTTTATCCAGTTCGTGCAGATATTCTGTTTTCTTTTCGGGAGTAAGTCTGCCTTCATAATATAAATCAATTGCCTCCCGGTATGAGGAGATTACCTTATAAATATATTCGGGACTTCTTTTTCTTCCTTCAACTTTAAATGAATCGATGCCTGCTTCAATCAATTCGTCAATAAACTCAATCATGCAAAGGTCTTTTGGAGAAAGCAGATAGTCGCTCCCCAGAATCATTGATTTGTTTTCCTCTTCATTGTCGTGTATGGTATATTCTCTCCGGCAGGGCTGAAGGCATTCCCCCTTGTTTGCGCTTCTTCCGAAAAGATGATGGCTCATAAAACAGCGGCCGCTTACGGCAATGCACATTGCACCGTGAACAAAAGTTTCAATTTCCATTCCCGTTTTCGACTTAATTTCTTTTATCATCTCAAGGGAACATTCGCGCGCAAGAACAATTCTCTTAGCCCCCATGCTCTTGTAAAACAGAGCAGCGGATGAATTTGATACCGAAGCCTGCGTGCTGATGCAGAATGGAAGTTCATATTCGCGGCATTTCTGAATCACTGCCGTATCCCAGCAGATAATCATATCAATACCGGCATCTTTGGCCCCCTTCAATACTTCATCTATATCCTTCAGTTCATCTTCAAATACTATTGAGTTTACGGTAAGGTGCGCGTGTACTCCCGATTCGTGGCATTCATCTACCACCTCTTTCAGGTTATCAAGATTAAAGTTTCTTGCCAATGCGCGTAAATTTAATTTATCCAGCCCGAAATAGACGGCGTCGGCGCCGCTCTTAATTGCGGTTCTAAGCATTGTAATATTGCCCGCCGGCGCGAGCAGTTCCGGTTTTTTTAACTCTTTCATTTCATTCTTTCAATTATCAGGGGGGAAATATCAAAAAAATATAAGAGAAAACAAAAAAAGGGTTAAAAGAGGCTTCTTTTAAGGGTTTATGCACCCCCTATATTACAATTCTCTCTTTCTGACCGCTGCAGCATCAAAAATATATCCGCTTTTTCTATCCGGTGCGTCAGAAGACACAATGCCGGAATGAGTAATTGCCTCTGCTTCGGTTTCGCTTATCCATCTGATCCCGGAAATCATTAACCGCTCTTCAAAAATTATTTTGCTCTCTCCGGTTTTGAAAATTATAAATCGTGTAAATGGGAAAGGATTCTGAGCCGTTTCCTCCTCCCTCTTTAGTGCAATTACATAAGTACCCGATTCATTAAACAGATATTCTATTTTATTCCCAAGTTTTAAGGCCGCTATCTCCTTATAGCTTGTTTGGCTCCTTGCCCCCGGCTCCGATGAAGCACAAAAGCTGCATAAAATTCCTGCAGCAGCTATAAAAATACAAGACAAGACTTTCTTCATACTTCCCCATCGGAATAATTTTTATTCAACTTAACAATTTTAATTCCCAATTTCAGCTAAAAAAAAGCCCCGGAAAAGAATATATTCCGGGGCTAAGGAGGTTAATATGATAAGATTATTTTAGAAGATTTAATTTCTTCGAATCTACAAAAGAGCCGGCGGTAATTCTGTAAACATAAACACCGCTCGATACTCCTCTTGCAGACCATTTATAGCTGTAATATCCTGCTTCAAGACGGGAATCGACTATTGTCTCAATAAGCCTTCCGATTGAATCGAAGATTTCCAGTTTAACATGTTCCGACTGCGGAAGCTGGAATTTAATATTTGTAGTCGGGTTAAACGGGTTTGGATAATTCTGCATAAGAGCAAACTGTGTAGGCAGTGCACCTTCTTTTTCTGTTCCAACAGGAGCAGCCTGAATTGAAAGATTATCAACAGTCCAGCCCCATCCGTTAACTGCGCCGTCTGCAAAGAGGCGGAATCTCAATACCACCTGGTCTCCCGCGGCAAATTTATTAAGGAGACTGACACGGTGATGTACAAAATAGGTGGAATCGGGATTGGTTGCGGTACCGAAAATTGCCTGCCATCTTGAATTGAGCTGACAGTCGTAACCATCTTCCAATGGTGTCCAGGTAACTCCGTCTTTAGAACCTTCAAGAACAACATAATCCCAGAATGCTTCGTCGCCGAATCTTGTACCCGGATCTCCCGGCTC
>JAEXUB010000037.1 GCA_023453125.1 Bacteroidota bacterium | reverse complement strand
AAGCGGACAAGGTTACAAACTACCAGATTAAACTCATTCCGTCGGGAGTGGATATTCAGACTGTAGAACAGGTGGCCGAAAGGATTGTAAGAAAGAATGAAACCGATATAAGTATGGAAAGGATTGCCGTCCGCCAGCTTGAGGCATTGCCTCAGGGGGTAGAAACGGATGTGTTCCGTTCCATTAAACTTATGCCGGGGGTTCAGGGGACAAGCGACGTATCGGCGCAATATTATGTTCGAGGCGGCGGCAGCGACCAGAACCTGGTTCTGGTAGACGGCGTAACTCTTTATAATCCGTTCCACGCACTCGGACTCTTCAGCGCCATCGACCCGGATATTATAAACAACCTCGATTTTTTCAAGGGGGGCTTTACGGCTGAATACGGAGGAAGGCTTTCATCGGTAATGAATATTGTTACCAAAGACGGTAATAAGAACCGGTTCGGTTTGAAGGCAACTTCGAGCTTTTTAACCGGAAAGGTGCTCCTCGAAGGTCCCATACCCGACGGCTCTTTCATTATTACCGGAAGAAAAAGCTATTCAACAGAGATATTAAAGAAATTCCTTAATGATAAAAACGTCCCTTCCGATTTTTACGATCTGGCATTCAAGGTGAATTATTCCAGTCCTAAGTTTCTTGAAGGCTCCAAGTTTCTTGTAAACGGATTCTTCAGCGGGGATAAGGTATCGAACGCCAGTCCCTATATTGAAGATTACGCGTGGGATAACAGTATGTTCAGTTTCCGCTGGTTCCAGGTGGGGGACAGCCCTTTATTTTATGAAATAGGCATTTCAGTAAGTTCATTCCGCGGGGAGATTCTCCCTAAATTCAGCGGAACAAGGCCTCTTGTAAACAGCATTACAGATAACGGCCTTAATATGGATTTCAGTTACATATTCGATAACCGTGATGAAATAAATCTCGGATTCCATATCAAACAGCTTAGCAACAGGCTTGAATTTACGACAGAGAGGGATGAAAAGACGGCATTCGAAAATTCAAACGCTAATATAGTCCTCTTTGCAAAATACAGATTCCTCCGCTTTGAAAATTTCGGAATGGATATTGGCGCGCGCCTTAATGCGGCAAGTTTATCGGCCGCGGGAAGCAAGACCGCAATATTCGAACCCAGAATGAGCGTTACATTTAAGCCTTTCTCATTCCTCTCTCTTAAAGGGGCAGTGGGAAGATACAGACAGGAAATGGTTACAATTACTGACGAGAACGATGTAATAAATATTTTCGAGCCCTGGATTGTTGTGCCCGACTACCTTAAGACTCCATTTTCCGATCATTACATTGCAGGGGCTACAATAGACTTTACGGATGAATTCAAGTTCTCAGTTGAAGGCTACTATAAGACAATGACCAATCTTGTCTATAAGAATTACAAAAAGATTTACAGCGACGATCCCGATTTTGTAAACGGTGACGGGGAATCATACGGTGCCGAATTCGGAGTTAAATACAACGGCGAGCCGGTTAACGTCTCTCTTTCTTATACTCACGGTTACGCTTATAAAGTAATTGACGCAAAGAGATATTACCCCCGTTACGACAGCCGCCACAATGTAAACTTTACATTCGACATAGACCTGGGCTCCGGATGGCAGTTCGGAACTACCTGGACCTACTCTTCGGGACTTCCTTTTACACAGATACTCGGGTATTACGACAGAATGTATTTCAAGGATTTATTTGCCCCCTGGTATATTGACCAGAGAGAGCCGTATACAATGCTGGGCACACAAAACCTCGGCCGCCTTCCCGATTACCACCGTCTTGATATGAGTCTATCAAAGAAGTTCGACCTCGGCTTTATGAAAATGGCTTTTGATGTTAACGTTATTAACGTTTACAACAGAAAGAATATCTTCTACTTTAAACGGGATACCGGAGAGAGAGTTAATATGCTTCCAATATTGCCAACAGCTACAGTGAGGGTTGAGTTATGAGAAAATTATTATTGCTATCGGCTGTTCTGACCGCGCTGACTGTTTATTCCTGCAAGGATGACCTCGATCCTTTCGGCGAAACAAATGAAAAATACGTCCTTAACTGCGTTGTAAGGGCAGATACAAATTACCAGACATTGACATTAACAAGGAGCTACGCCACCGGGGGATTCGACCCTTATGCATACACTCAGGACCCTGCAGTTAAGGGAGCATTGGTAAGGTTATGGGAAGGGAATGATAAAGTGTCCTTCTTTACAGATACTACAATTACCCGAATAGGGGAAACCCAATATCAGACTCCATACACATTTTATCACGCAAGAGGAATTAATCCGGAGGCAGGCACAAAGGTTGAGATTGAAGCCATACTGCCTAACGGAAAGAAGCTAACCGCATCGGGTACAACTCCTACAAGGCCTGTTTTCAGAAAAATAAATCAGGGGGGTGAAGGGGATACGCTTATTCCTCCGCCGGGAAAGGATTATTTCCGCGCCGTATGGGGAACTCAGATTGCTACAAAAGGTACAATTTACCTCCCGAGAATCTATATTGTTTACAAAGTGCTTGAGAACGGAGAGGAAGTTAGAAAGATTAAGCTGGTTCCCAAAGGCTACTTTATGTACAGGGGAGTTGAATATCCTGAGTATCCGGGACTTTCCTATTATCCCTGGATAAGCATAGATATGAAGGTGGTAGACCGGTGTATGGCGGAATTATCCGAAGGGGACGCGGATAAATCCAAGTATAAAATTTATTCTATGGTGGTTGATGTGGTATCACTCGATAATAACCTTTCGGCTTATTACAATGCAACCAATAAGAATAAAGATCCCTTTGCAGTTAAGCTGTACGAGACAGATTACACTAACATAAACGGGGGATTCGGAGTATTCGGAATTTCATTCCTTGCCGGAACCACAATTGATATTTCGGCCCCTTACGTAAGAACATTCAGGTATGAGCATGCTTATAAAAAAGATTAAAAAATATAAATTCATTTTTGCGGTTTTAATATTGATTGGCGCAGCTTCCTGCAAGCAGGAAGTCTTTACCGAAAACATCAGCGACGGGGCCAGGGACCTCAGCAGGGTTTTTGTGGACAGCAATCCGCAGGGCGCAAAAATTTATCTAGACGGAAGGTATACCGGATTTGTTACCCCCGATACTCTTAAATTCGTTTCGGAGCAGCAGCACAGGGTAACTCTGAAATTCACTCTTATAAGAGATACAACTCTTCTGGTAACGCCGCGCAATTTTTCCACCAGTAATTTATATGTAGATTATTTCGCTTACCCTGGAAATTACGGAAGCATTATGTGCACAT
>JAEXUB010000267.1 GCA_023453125.1 Bacteroidota bacterium | reverse complement strand
CTTGTCTACGGCAGCCCTCATTTATCCTCTTCATCCATACCGAATATTAACATAGTAAACAGGGGTGCAGCCAAAGCGAATCCTTCCATTGCCAGAGCAGACAGCCTGGTTGTCTTTAACGATATAATGGGGAAGAAAGTGTTTACAAACCTCCCCGATATAACAAACACTATCACAGATTTGGGAACTCTTACTGTTGAAAGGTACTGGCCCGGCCTTCCGACTTTAACCTACGAAGGGAAAGTCTATAACACAGTAAAGATAGGGAACCAGTGCTGGCTTAGGGAAAACCTTGATGTAGGGGTGATGATACCCGGAAACCAAATCCCAGCTAACAATGGAATAATAGAAAAATACTGTTATAACAATGACACAAATTATTCTAATAAACTGGGAGGATTATATAACTGGAATGAAGCTATGGCATACAGCTCAATACCCGGTTCTCGCGGCATCTGCCCGCCGGGATTTCACATCCCGACCGTTGAGGAATATGAAGAACTAATTGCAACAGTAAAGGGCAGCGGAAACGCATTGAAAGCCAAAGACCAGGGATGGTTTTCCGGAATAGGGAATAATAAGAGCGGTTTTGCCGGATTGCTTGCAGGGTACAGGTCTAGTAATGGAAATTTTTGGAACTATATCTCGAATAGTATGTTCTGGAGTTCATCTTTAGAAGATAATGAAAACGCTATGTCAATATTCATATTTATGACACTTGATAATATTGATATTAATGTTAAATCACTGACGTATGGCTATAGTATCCGCTGCATAAAAGATAATTAGAGAATTCTGATGAAAAGCATAATTTTCTTCTTGAAGTAATTACTCTCGAAGGCGGGAGATGAGTTAACAACAAAGTCTAAAAGAAAGAAACAGCCTTCCTTATTAAACAGGCAGTTCAATTATGAAAGAGGTGCCTTTGCCGGCTTTAGATTCAACGCGTATAGTCCCCCCGTGAAGGTCAACGGCGTTCTTTACAATTGACAGCCCGAGTCCGGTTCCTCTTATTTCGTTGATGTTTTCCCCTCTGTGGAAAGGTTCAAATATGTGGGGAATATCTTTTTCAGGGATGCCGATACCGTTGTCTTTGACTGTAAATATTAGTTTGTCTGCAGCATCTTTTATCTTCAATTCAATTTTACCCCCGTCAGGGGAGTATTTTATAGAGTTTGAAAGCAGGTTAAGCAGAATGGTATTTATTAAAGAAGGATCTACTTTGAATAATTTTGCTTCCTTTGGAGAGACCAGTTTAATTGAGTGCATCGCCTTGTCGGATAGATTGAGGCTGTCAACCAGCTTGCCGCATAGGAGTGAAATATCCGTCTTCCTTGGTTTGAATTCCATCTTTCCGGCATCGGCCCTGCTCACTGTAAGAAGGCTTTCAACAATCTGCGTTAGCTGCTCAATTGTGTCTTTAATTCTTTTGTGATGCTCATCAATTTTATTCTGATCCCAGTTCTTTCCGTATCTTTCAATTAATTCAATTGACATATAGGCGGCGGTTATCGGGGTTCTCAGTTCGTGAGAGGCGGTAGAGATAAATCTCGATTTAAGCGCGTTAAGCTCTTTTTCCTTATCAACGGCTTTCTTTAATGATTCGTTTGCCCTTTCAAGTTCTTCGGTTCTAACCTTTACCAGCATTTCGAGATTGTTCCTGTGGTTTTCCAGTTCTATCTCTGCCTGCTTTCTCTTTGTTATATCTTCTATCTGCGATATAAAATGGAGCGGCTTCCCCTGTTTGTCTCTTACCAGCGAAACCGCTAAAAGCGCCCACGCAATTTGTCCCCTCTTTTGAATATATCTTTTCTCCATCTGATAGGTTTGAATCCCGCCGTTCAGCATCTTTTCGACAAAATCCATATCCTCATTCAGATCGTCGGGATGGGTAATATCCTGAAAAGTTAATTTTAGCAATTCATTTTTAGAGTATCCTAGTATATCGCAAACCTGTTGATTTACATTTAAGAATAAGCCCTCCGGAGAAACAAGAGCAATCCCGATGGGAGAATATTCAAATGCGTTTCTAAACTCTTCCTCGCTTTTAACCAGTTTTTCTTCAAGGAGTTTCCGGGCTGTAATATCCTGATTAACGCCATATGTCTTTATTGTGTTTTTATTTTCATCTTTAACAATGAAAAACCGGACGCTTATATATCCGACACCGCCGTCGGCGTACAGAATGCGGTGTTCCACATATCTTGTAAAAGAAGGATCGCTGCTTTCAATAGCCGCCATAGTTTCTTCGGCAACCTGAGAGGCATCATCGGGGTGGACAAATTTCCTTGAATAATCTTCAATGGACATTTGATACCCCCCCATTTCGGCGGCTGTGGTATGGAATATTTTATAGAAATTATCGCTGAATGTAAAAATGCCTTTTTTAATATCAAGCTCCCAGCTTCCGAGTTTGGCAATTTCCTGGGCTTCTTTTAATTTTCTTTCGCTTTCTTCGGCGTTTTCCTTTGCTCTTATAACTTCCGCTTCCGCAAGCTTGCGGTCCGTAATGTCGTGGTAATTTCCTAAAATCCCGTTTATATCCTTGTCGTGCAAAAGATTTATAACCTTAATTTCAATCCACACATAAATACCGTCTTTTCTTTTGTAGCGCAGTTCTGTTGTGCCGGCTGCATTGGGCTCTGTTAATATTGATGCAAAAAATTTAATGCCTCTTTCTATATCTTCGGGGTGAACAATATCCCACGTGCTTTTTCCTATCAGTTCCTCAGGTGTCCAGCCGAAAAGCTTTGTGATGTTAGGGCTTTTAAATTTATTTATTCCATCCTTATCAATAATTACAATTACATCCCCAATATTGGAAACCATCGTGTTTTTTATCGATTCGCTTCTGCGAAGAGCTTCTTCTGCAAGTTTGCTTTCAGTTAAATCTCTGAATTCAACCGTCCTTACAGGTTTCCCTTTATACGGGATGTTTCTCGCTTCAAGCCGGAGTGGGTATGTTTCACCGTTTTTTCTCAGCCCCTCGGCCTCATAAGGTTTTTCGTATCCGGCAGTTATATTTCTCATTACCAGATCTCTAAGCTCCGGGGCAATAAGCAGCAAACCGTTCATTCCAATAAGTTCTTTCTGAGAGTATCCGGTCATATCAGAAAGCCCCTGGTTGCACTCAAGTATTATTCCCTTGTCGTGAATTGCAATTCCGCCGAAAGAAGCATTATGCAGCGCTTTGAAGCGTTCTGAACTTTCCGATAATTCGGATTCTATCTGTTTCCGGTTTGTAACATCGAAGAAGCTGACCACAATTTCGGCCAGTTCACCATTGTTATCAAATGTTGGAAAACCATTTACAACGGCCCAAACTATATCGGTTTTGTTTTCCGCGCGCCGGCCGACCAACAGGTCCTTTATTGGCTTTTTATACTTCAGGATTCTGTTTACCGGGTAATCCTCTTCCGGCATGGGGGTTCCGTTTTCATTTACAAATCCCCATCCCGGGTCGATAGAAGTTTTGCCCCTCAGCTGGTTTTCGCTTAATCCGAGTATTTCCGAAGCTCTCTGATTATTCATTTTTATTGAAGTATCGGGGGCGTGAACCACAATACCGGCTTCCAGATTTTGCAGAAGGAGTGCATACCATTCTTCGCTGATTCGAATATCCTCTTCAGCCTTTTTGCGGGGGGTGATATCCTGATGAGTGCCCGCCATTCTAACAGGTGCTCCATTGTCATCCCATTCAAACACTTTGCCTTTGTCGAGCACCCAAACCCAGCTTCCGTTTTTATGTTTCATCCTTGATTCAAATTCGTAAAAATCCAACTCACGGCTGAAATGCCTCTGCAAAAGTTCGGCGGATTTATTCAAATCTTCAGGGTGGGCATATTTCTGCCAGGTGTCCATTAATGTCGGCTTGAGTTCGTCTAAAGTGTATCCTATAATTTCCGCCCATCTTTCGTTTAAGAGAACTGTTCCCGTTTTTATATTCCATTCCCAGGTGCCGACATTGGTGCCTTCAAGTATATAGGAAAGCCTCTGTTTTTCTTCTTTTAATAATAATTCATTCTCTTTTATTTTCTTATTTGCTTCAATTTCCCTTAAGTTCTTCAGCCCGATTCCGGCTATTATCTCAATAAAGCCCTTAATAAAATCCAAATAATGAATCAATTTCTCCTTTGTCCATACCGGCACTTTATTTACGGCTTCTAAATATTCCTCTATGTTGAATCCGAATTTTTCGGCATGGCTTTTGAAAAATTCAATATCCGGTTTTTCATCAAGAAAAAACTGTCCGGTGAAAAAGTTGCCAAGGTGTTTGCCGTCTATTATTATTGGGGTCGCGTTATCAATTAGTCCGTGGGGACATTTATAGCTAACGGCGGGATTGGCTTCGCTCAGATGTTCTAAAATGAATTGATCGCTCTTAATGCATTCCTTTTCCGATTCGGGATTGACGCGGTGGAATTTTGTACAGATATCCTGCCAAGCTACGGCAGTGAGCACTTTTCCCTCATTGTCAATTATTGCGGAAGGGAAAGAGTAAATTACATTTAACTTTTCCTGAAGCGATTGAAGCAGGTTAACGTCAATTAATTCTTCGAGCTTATAATCCATTTTCTTGAATTCCTGTTCCGCAATATGTTAGATTTTAATCCCTTATCATCGTAATAAAATAAACAAAATTGAGCAAAATATTATTATAAAACTTTGCCGGTTGTATATAAAGATTCCGGGGGAGGGTAAGCAGAAAAGATTAAATGTCTGAATTGGTTTTAAGCGGACTTTTACAACTGCATAAGTTGAAAAGACAAACTATCAGCATACCTGGTAATCCTCAAAGGTGTGTTTATTGAAGAGAGGAGGTGTTAATATTGTTTATGCTATTTTTTGTGAACGGGAGAATGGCAAAGGCCGTCCGGAAAGGGGGGGCTTTCCGGACAGCCGCAGAGGAGGGAAGAATTAATCTTCTTTGATTTCTTTCTTTGTTTCTTTTTTCTTCTTTTCGATTATTACATCTTTCTTTTCGGCTTTATCCCCTTTTGTAATTACAACCGTTGCTTCAATTTCCTTTTCATCCCCTTCATCTCCTTCCTTTTCAATAATAACGGTACGGAGAGGCTGCCCCTTAATAATTCTGGCTCTCATCGGAGTGCGGACGTCAAAATTTCCCCTTCTGTAAATTTTAACATTTCCGTTTTCTTTAAGATACTTTTCAGCTTCTTCCCCTTCGTAAGTTTTTTCAACTTCCTTTCCATCCTTGTCGGTTTCAATTACCGTCAGTTTGGTGTCGCCGTCTGCTTTTTCCATTTTAAGTTTCAATTTTTTTGCGGGTGCTGCATCCTTATCAATTTCGGAAGCGATAATTTCCTCTACATCAAATTCCTCATCATCTCCGGAGCGGGTTATGATTCTGTAGTTTCCTCTTGCGGATTTATCGCGCGCGGTCCAGTAGACAGCGTTGGCGCCGCTCACCGACCTCATTCTTTTAACGAGGGTTTCAGCCTCTTTGCCTTCAAAAACCACATCCTTTCCGTCAACATTAACGGTTACTTTGGAAACATTTCCCTTTAAATCCTGCAGTTTTTTATTAAGCCCCGATTTTTCCTTTTCCTGTGCTGTTAGTGAAACTGTAGAAATGATAAAGAGAATTGCGAGAAACAATTTTACTGATTTCATTTTATAACTCCTGTTTGTTATTTACCATTATTCGACTGTAAATCTACTCTATCTGTTTCTTAATAAATGTTAAAAAGAATGTTAAAAACTGTTAAATGTATAAAACATAATGATTTATAGCCGCAGAAGAATTATCTTTACGTTATGAAAGAACCAAGGCTTAAAATAATAATCGGTTTAATGGCCGCTTCCGTTATTGCCTTAATGGCAATACAGTATTACTGGATATCAACGCTTGTGAAAACAGAAGAGGCGCGCTTCGATAAAAACGTTAATGAAGCGCTTGTTACCTTTGTAACAGAGATGGATAAGAAAGAGGCTCAGAATATTTTAGCCTGGAATATCGCACGCAAAGGAAAAGAACTATTAGAAGAGGAGATTAAAAGAAAGCCCTTAAAGAAGGGGGGACAGTTTGAGCAGTTTGTAGAAATTGCTCCCGATGAAAAAGATTCTACAAGAGTATCTGCACGTTTCAGCTATTATATTGTATCGGGAAGCACAGGTGTGAGCGATACAATTAGAAGGCAGGCAGAATCACCTGCTCCCGGGCGCGTAAGAATAATTACTCAGGGGTACTTTAATCCGGTAACAAGGGTGCGCGGAATTAAAACGGAGGCAGGCAGAAGAGATTCGTTAAGAGAGCCGGCACTAAAAAATTATATGTTCAGCACTCAGGATGTGGTAGTCGCCCGGAGCGAACCTGCCGTTAGAGTATTTGTAAATGATTCAATAAAAGAAAAGACTGTCACCCTTAAAAAGAGGGAGCTTGTAGCAAGCGCACTGGATGAAATGCTTCTTGTTTCGGAATACCGTCCGCTGGCCGAAAGGCTTCCGAAGAAAATTGTTGACTCGGTTCTGGTTAAATCCTTAAATGAAAAAGGGGTTACAACCGGATTCGAGTATAAAATAGTGCCAACAACCATAGATACTATCATTATAGCTACGGAAGAAAAAGAAAATATTGCCAAGTCCCCCAAGAAATACAGTATGGAGCTCTTCCCCGCCAACCCCGTACCCGAGAACAGGGCCGTTATTACTGTTGCCTTTCCCGGACAGAAGGCCTTCATATTCAATAAAGTGCTCTGGATGTTTGTTCTTTCAATATTTCTCATTCTGATTATTATAGGGGTGTTTTATCAGGCGGTAAGAATGTTTCTTAAACAGAAAAAAATATCGCAGATTAAAAGCGACCTTATAAATAATATTACGCACGAATTTAAAACCCCCATTGCAACAATAAGCCTTGCGTGCGACGCAATTGTTGAACCGGGACTCGCAGACGACAGGCAGAACCTGGGGCGCTATTCAAGAATGATTAAAGAGGAGAATGACCGGCTTGGAATGATGGTGGAAAATCTTTTGAGCGCCGCCGCAATCGAAAAAGGGGAATACTCAATCAACAAGAAAGAGACCGATATTCACGACCTGATTATCAGAGGCTCTGAAAAATTCTCGATTATCTTTGCCAACGCCAAAGGTAAGCTCGAATTAAAACTCGAGGCGGAGCGCGCCGAAATTCTGGCCGATCCGTTTCATATTACCAATGTGATAAACAATCTTCTTGATAATGCATATAAATACAGCGGCGGAATTCCATACGCGGTAATCACCACTTCAAACGCCGAAAACGGAATAATAATTTCATTCGAGGATAAGGGAATCGGGATTCCGGCAAAGGACCTGAAAAGAATTTTTGATACATTCTACCGTGTTCCTACCGGCAACCTGCACGATGTAAAGGGAACCGGAATAGGTTTAAGCTATGTGAAGAAACTTGTTGAGGAACACAACGGGCATATATCCGTCCAAAGCAGTGAAAACGAAGGAACAAAGTTTACAATATTTTTACCGTTTGAGTGATTATGAGCAAAGTAAAGCTTCTATTGGCCGAAGACGATATCAATCTGGGCACCATTCTGAGGGAATACCTCACGGTGAAGGGATTTGAAGTTGAGCACGCATATAACGGCGAGGAGGGATTCGAGCTCTTCAGAATGAAGAAATTCGATATCTGCATTCTGGATGTTATGATGCCGAAGCTTGA
Organism: Bacteroidota bacterium; assembly: GCA_023453125.1. GTDB lineage: Bacteria > Bacteroidota > Ignavibacteria > Ignavibacteriales > Melioribacteraceae > JAEXUB01. Next base: position 2,064 of record JAEXUB010000267.1, on the reverse strand, counting down.
CGGATTTACCCTTGCAAAACAGATAAGAAAAAGCGACCCGAATATTCCAATCATATTTCTTACCGCAAAAACCCTGGCGCAGGATAAGATTGAGGGATTTAAATTGGGGGCTGATGATTATATTACAAAACCCTTCAATGCGGAAGAACTCCTATTCAGGATTAATGCAATTCTAAAAAGAACAAAGCCTTCCGCAAACGGAAACGGCGATACACCTCCTCTCTTTATGCTCGGTAAATATTCTTTCGATTACAATAAGAGAATTTTATCCGGCGGAGAGAAAGAGCAGAAGCTTACCACAAAGGAGGCGGAACTGCTGAGACTCCTCTGCGTAAATGCCAATAAATCGCTCGAAAGAACATTTGCCCTTAAGACTATCTGGAACGACGACAATTATTTTACCGCGCGCAGTATGGATGTTTATATTGCGAAGCTGAGAAGCTACTTAAAAGAGGATGAATCAATTCAGATTGTAAACCTGCACGGAAGCGGATTTAAATTAATCTGCTAGGATTTTTCCATTAGTCCGTTTCTTGCCTTGAAGAAGGAAGAGGCGAGATAGAAGTTAGACAAGAGCCTTCCCGCGATATAAGCTATTATAGCCGCCGTAACCCCCACCAGGTCAAAGAAATGTATTGCCGCAAACATTGTAATGCCTACTCCGGCTACCTCGAGCATTGATGCCCACGTGATGGGCTGCGTTCTTTTGCTGCATACCAGAATTCCCCTCTGGAAACTGATCATTACGGTAAGAGCCGGAAAGATTGTATAAATCATAAGGGGTACTTTCGAGAACGAGGTCAGTTCCTGCGAGAGCCCCGATATATGTAGAAGCCAGATATTCGAAAGGGGAGTAAAGGAAATTACTGCAAGAGAGGCTACAACTATTACAGCAAGTGACCTTTCAAAGTTACGCAGAGCCGTGTAGTTCTTTGTTTTGTTTATCAGTGCTATAACAGCTTCCTGATATGAAAGTCCGAAACTGCGGAATATAAAAACAAGCGCGTTAAGAACCGGAAGCACCGCCAAAGATTCTATTGCATTGCGGCTCTGCCCCATAAAAAACGTTACCATCGGATGCATACCAAGGTTTATTATGGAAGTTATGGCAAGGGGATAATAAAAACTGAATATTGAACGGTGTGTAATATTCTCTTCCGAATCGTTTTTCTCCTTAACGTTTTCCAGAAGGGATTTAACCATAAACTTGCTTGCAACTGCTTCCATAACAACGCCGGCTGAAAGAGCCGAAGCGCCGATTATTATCCCCTCGACATTAAAAAAGAGATAGAGAACTGCGGCAACAATCCCCATTGAAACCACCCTTACCACCGTTCCGTATGCCACTTTTTTTGTGGCACCGTTGGCTATCATAATTCCCTGGTAGAATCTTCTGTAGCCGATTGATGCGGGCCAGGGGAGCAGAAGCATTACACCGGTATGCGTAAGCTCCGCCACGTGCTGAGGGAGGTTCATTAACGTATACGCGGCAAAGTTGAATACGGGGGGAGTAATAAGTATTAACATAGTAATTGTGGTAATTATATTGACCGCGTAGGTAAAGCTTTTCAGCTTATGGAATGATTTTTTCCCTTTAACCAGTGCCGTTGAGGCGCTCATCATCATTATTACGGGGGATTCCATTATCAGGGCGAGGGAGAATGCTATTCCGTATGCGGCTAGATTGAACTTGGCATCCGCCATTCTGGCTATAAGTGCGGTCAAAAAAGGCCCCTCTATTGCCATCATCAGCCAGGTGGCCGACAGGGGGAACCAGAATTTGAATATCTCTTTTTGCGAAAGGGGTATGCTTTTGTTCATTTATAATCCAAAAACGGGAAAACTTATTTAATACTTATATTATGGAAGCAAAGTTACCTGTTTATAGGAAGATTTCATAAAAATAAATATTTTTGCCTTAATACGTAGCGGAAACATTATGGAATGCGGAGCGATATTAAAAGAAATATATGAAGAGATTAAGCCTCTTATAGGGAAAGGGAAAGTTGCCGATTATATACCGGAACTGGGAAAAATAAATCCGGATAAATTTGCAATTGCCGT
>JAEXUB010000172.1 GCA_023453125.1 Bacteroidota bacterium | reverse complement strand
TAGAAATTTTCGGCTCTCGGATGCCTGAATTTATTTTCGTTAAAATACACCCTCATAATATTCATCATCCTGTCGCGCCCCAGATATTTTTCAAGAGTAAGGAGAACAAGAGCAGGTTTATGAACTGAATTTACAATATAAGAAGAATAATCGGGAAGCCTGAAAGAGGTATCGGCAATTGATCCGATAGTAACATTTTTATAATAGCTTTCGAGGCTGTTTACCCCCTCTTCCGATGAAATATCAGTAACGGTATAAACAACCGGAATCTGGCTGAGCGAGTGGAGATTCATACCGTTAAGGGGAATATATCCGGCAAGCTTGAATGTAACCATCTCCTTGCCGTAATATTCAGAAAGAATTTTTTCAGTCAGATAGGTGGAAAATCCTTCATCGAGCCAGGCCTCATAAACTTCGTTGTTGGCGGCAATTCCGTAAAAGTACTGCTGGGCGACCTGTTTAATTACATTAGCTTCGGGAAGATGTGTCTTAACCGGCGAGAACAAGTCGGCCGAAACAGTGAACATACCGGGAAATTCCATATCTGCTGCCGCACCTGAACGGGGAACATCTACCAGAGTCAACGTCTCATAAGGATAAATACCGATATTCTTTTCCAGAAACCGTAATGAGTTTTCAACCGCATCAAAATAGCGGTCAAAATAGCGTTCCCTCTCCGGCTGAACAAAGGCATTAATTATAATTCCGGAACCGTCCCCCCTTTTGAATATTTTCTGCTTGAATAGAATATCGTCTGAAGCGAACCAGGCAAAATCGTGCACTCCTCTCTGCCTGTAGCGCCATATAATACTATTTCCTTTTTCCTCTTTAGAGAAACGCGCACCTGAGGCGCCAATAACATATTCCTTGGGAGATTCTATTGTAATATCATAATTGCCGAAATCGGAATAAAAATTTAAATAAGGATGATACTGGCTTGCGGTCCATTTTCCATTTTCGAACACTCCCAGTTTTGGATACCACTGGCAGAGAAATACAAAATTCCTGCCGGCAGCATATCCCAGCCTCCGGATTGAGCGGGGAATCTTCATTTTATAATTAATATAAACTTTTACAGAATCTCCCGGTTTTACTTTCCTCTCAAGCATTACCCTGGCTACTGTACTGTCGGAAGGATTTTCTATCTCCGGCTGAATGTAAATGAACTCCCCCTTCTTTCCATCCACAGTTAAGCTTTCGGTTTCAACGCGGGTCTGCGAATCTTCATCTAAAACAAATTGTGAGGCAAGAATAGTCTTTTGGTTACTGTAAGCATTCGGATAGAGATGAAAACGGAGTTCATCTGTTTCGCTATCTGTATAATTTTTCCAGGTGATCTCTTCCTGAACCGATATGTACTTATCTTCAGGATTAAACTTTACATTAAGCTTATAATTGCCGGCAGGTTTATAGGAATTTGCCTCTTTTTCAAGAATTCCCTCTTTGTAATTGCCGGCCGGAACTGAATCCGGTATCTGCAGCAGGGGCTGATCTTCGGAAAATGCCAGAATCAGCGCAAAAAACAATACCATGGCAATTAAGAGTGCATTTTTCATACAAACAAATTAATTATTCTTTTTCTGCCTTGCAAAGGGGATTTTTATAAAATCGGGAGGGAATATTCATTAAAAACATCAATAATTGAATATCACACTGCTATAAAAAGAGAGCCCCGGCGGGAAACCGGGGCTCTCTTTTAATGCGGACTGCCGTTCAAAAAAGGCAATTTAAGCAGTAATTAAGAATTAATTACTGAGGTGAATAATCATGATAAGTGCACATACCAAAACCGGTAGGATTACAATCAAGTCCACCATTTTCGTTTGGTACCAGCGTACACGTGAAATATCCTGTACCGGTATAATTACCACCTACAATACACATTTCTAAACTACCACAGCCTTTACATGCGCCATCACCCGGTTGAAGTGATTTCTGCGCTAATGTTACAGAAATTGTCAGTAATAATAAGGCAACTACAAGCCTATACTTTTTTAATCTAACCATTGTTTGACTCCATTATTTTTTTAGGTTTCGTTTTAACCATTGCCGGCATAATGGTTTTAAAATCCTTCTAATTTTTTTATTTTAAATTTTACTATTACCGGAATCGACTCTTTCGAATAACTCTTCATGTAAAACGAATTTTCGTTATCCATATACAAAACAAAGTTAGCCGGTCCATATTTGGGCAAATTTTCTATGTTGATATGACAATAACCTAAATAAGTGCCGTCAATGCTGTGAACTTCCAATCCGAAAACAGAATTATCATTTTTACAAACATTAATAAAGTTCAGTAAATATTTATTTTTATAATTAAAAAGCCCAAGACTCCTGGTGCTAACGATAAAAGTATACATTTGGAGTTTATCATTAATTTTCATAGACGTTAGAAATGCCCTCCCAAGCTTCATTCTTTTATCATCCATTTTTATTATTTCTTTATAGATCTCATACTGCTTTGGCAGAGATATTCCACTCTTTACTACTCTCACACTCCAGTTGTTTTTTTTATCAAATACGTATAAATTTCCGTCATAAATTTCCTTTGTAACAACAACTCGGTCATTATTAACTACAAGAAAATTAAGCATACTGAAAGTTTCCATGAACTTTTCAAAATCATTTTCATATTTCCAAAAGATTGATGTATGTGCAAAAGATGTAAGTATGTTTTTAAAGCTATTATCAATTATTACAATTTTATTGCCATGCTCTCCATACTTAAGACTGAAAAGCTGGAGTCCAATAAATTCATTATTATTATAGCTGATCAGTTTACTAACGTCACGGAATTCAGACTTTATGTTATCTGAGGCCATATATTTCCCTTCCGGTGAAAATGTTGTAATACGGCCCAATATTTGATCTATTACTATCACATGATCCTGATTATCAACAGTAAGATTCTTAATATTGCGAAACTCGCCCGGACCGTCGCCGGCTCTGCCAATACTCAATATATATTTGCCCTCTTTTGAAAATTTCCTTATTTCAAAGGATTTTTTGTCGGCGACATATATATTATTCCTGGAATCCGTTCTAATAATCTCAGGCCCCTGAAAGATATACTCTTTCCTTGCATTAATATCGTCACCAATTATATTTTCAATAATGATATCGATTCTTTTATCCTGAGCTCTAATAATTGACAAAATGAAAAACAGCATTACAAATATTTTCCCAGTCATCTTTGCCCCCAAAGTTTTTGATTTTTTGAATAGATCTTTCGCTGGCAAGTAATCCACTATCGAGCCAACTTCCAATCTTTTATATTACGTTGCTTAAAATATCCTTAAATCTTTTAGTTAATTCTTCAAATCCTATTTCAATTCCTGGTTTTACCTTAACTCGCAAAACAATTTCTCCTTTTTCATTATTAATCACTATCAATTGTTTTTCATAATCAGAATCGCCGTATTTGCATAATATGTTTTTTAGATTTTGATTTTTTAGAGCAATGGTATTTTCTTTTAGATCATTTATCCGGGCATACCATTTTGCTCGAGCCAAGTTTGAATCATTAACCGCAACAATTTTATTAAAAAGCCCCTCAATATTAGCCTCCTCAAAGAATCTTTTATATATTTGGAATTGGCCCATACACACTGAACAGTTATCTGATGTGACTAAAAATATTGCAGTATATTTTTTTTCTTTTTCATTTAAATCTTCAACATACTCATAACCATCTGCCAGTATACTTTGCACATCAAACGGCTCATTAACATAAATATATTGTAATTTATCTTCCTTGAGTTTGGCAGTGTTATTATTATAAATAGCGAATAGTAATACAGTGATTGATAGAATTATTATAGCATAAAACGCAACAGTTTCAATTTTTTTTGACATTTTTAATCCTCTTATAAATTAATATTACGACAAATAGAAACAATCCGTTTCTTAATACCATCAACGGGCCAAATTCACTTTTAATTAAATTGCCAAAACAGCCGCAATCGTTTTTTAGCCCTAAAACTGTTCCATAAATGCTGAAGAAAAAAAATGACGAAAAGAGAATTAACGTACCTTTGATTATTAATTCCAGTTTCTTTTTTATCACAATCAATACTCCAAGGAGAACTTCTATCATCGGGAATATGGCTGATAATAATATTATTGTATTTTCGGGCAATCTGGTCACTATTCTAACAGATTCCATAAATGGAAGAGGATTTAAAATTTTGCTGATTCCGCTAAAGGAGAGAATAATACTGATAAAATAAATTCCAGCTTTATAAGAATGATTGAGACAATTTATCTTGTTAAATATTGTTATTCTTATTTTCGAAATTTTGTCAACGTTGTTGCTCTCCAACTTTTCGTTGAACAACATACCTCCTCCAACTGTTGATTGTCTTCTATATGCAAAACCTTAAAAATCGGTCCGCGGCCCGATTTTTTCAAATAAGATTTCTCTTATTTAGGTTTTTGCGGGTTGAAATAAATTAATTAGTCTATTTAATTATTTATTAACTTCCCATGTGCTATTAAAATTGTTTTAGATTAAATTTCCCGCATATTTTATTGGTGATTATAAAGCATTTCCCGCAAAATACTTTTACCAATATATTAAATAAACCCCCCCCCCAATAAATGTCAAGTGTTATTTTTATTTTTCATGAAAAATGTATTTATTTTTATATTTTTCTCAATACTTCCATCGCCTGTTGATATGTTAAAACTCATCCTATTACTCCAAAAAAAAGCCGGAAAATATTCCGGCCTCAATATTAACATAAAAAGAGAGCCCCTGCGGGAAACAGGGGCTCTCAAATGGGAGATTATTTAATTGAGATAGTCTTAGGTTTTACCCTTTCGTGTTTTGGAAGCTTTACAATGAGCTGACCGTTTTCGAATTCCGCATCAATCTTAGTATCGTCAATGCTTTCGGCAAGATTAAATTTGCGGTAATAGTTTCCGAATTCAGTCTCTTTAAGAACATACTTGCGGTGTTTCACCTCATCGTAGTTAATTCTTCCCATAATGATAAGGCTTCCTTCCTCAAGTTTTATCTTTATATTGTCTTTGGCAGAACCGGGCATATTGGCTACCAGGAAATAATCATCTTTAGTCTCGTAGATATCAGCAAGAGGAGCAACCCACGATTCTTTTTCGAGCGATTCTTCCCAGCTTTTGCCGGTGTGTACTTCTACCATTTCTTTATTTTCTACCATAATTACCTCCTTTTAATTTAAATCCTTACTTATCGTCAACAACCTCATACGATGCGTCCTGAACTTCCTTATCATCCTTTTTATCGGACTGCTGCTGAGACTGCTGCTGCTGGCCGCCGGTGTTAGCCTGCTGCTGCTGTGCTTCGGGACCGGGACCCTGCTGTTTATAAATATCCTGTGCAATATCATTCCAAACTTTTGTAAGGCTTTCGGTAGCCGATTTCATTTTATCGGTATCGTTTGCCTTAATTGCATCTTCAACCTTTGTAATTTCGGCTTCAAGTTTTCCTTTCTGTTCAGCCGAAAGTTTATCCTTTAGATCTTCAATCTGCTTTTTGGTCTGGAATACCATCGAATCGGCCTGGTTGCGAATTTCAACCGATTCCTTTTTCTTTTTGTCTTCTGCCGCGTGTTCCTGAGCGGCACGTTTCATTTTTTCAACTTCATCCTGGCTCAAACCGCTCGAAGATGTTATACGGATGCTCTGTTCCTTGTTTGTAGCCTTGTCTTTTGCTGCAACGTGAAGAATACCGTTAGCATCTATATCGAAAGTAACTTCAATCTGAGGAATGCCCCTTGGTGCCGGCGGAATTCCGTCCAGATGGAATTTACCAAGCGTTCTGTTATCTGCAGCCATCGGGCGTTCCCCCTGAAGAATGTGAATTTCAACAGAAGGCTGATTGTCTGCCGCGGTTGAGAATACTTCGCTCTTGCGGGTCGGTATTGTAGTATTCGAAGGAATAAGAACTGTCATAACGCCGCCGAGAGTTTCAATTCCGAGTGACAAAGGAGTAACGTCAAGGAGGAGAACATCTTTAACATCCCCTGCAAGAACGCCCCCCTGAATAGCAGCGCCAACTGCAACTACTTCATCCGGGTTAACCCCTTTATGAGGCTCTTTTCCGAAGATCTGTTTAACAAGTTCCTGAACTTTAGGCACGCGTGTTGAACCGCCTACAAGAATAACCTCGTCAATCTGTGAAGGAGTAACACCTGCATCCTTAATTGCATTCTGGCAAGGACCGGCAGTTCTCTGAATAAGGTCATCAACAAGCTGTTCAAATTTAGCGCGTGACAAAGTCATATTAAGGTGCTTAGGACCTTCCTGCGTAGCGGTAATGAAGGGAAGGTTTACATCGGTCTGCATAGAAGAGGACAATTCAATTTTTGCCTTTTCTGCGGCTTCTTTAAGTCTCTGAAGCGCCATCGGGTCTTTTCTTAAATCGATTCCTTCGGTCTTAGCGAATTCGTCTGCAAGATAATCAATAACTCTCTGGTCAAAGTCATCGCCGCCTAAGTGTGTATCACCGTTGGTAGATTTAACTTCGAATACTCCTTCGCCAAGCTGGAGAATAGAGATATCAAATGTACCGCCGCCAAGGTCGTACACTGCAATTATCTGGTCTTTATGCTTTTTATCGAGGCCGTATGCAAGAGCGGCTGCCGTAGGCTCGTTAATAATTCTTCTTACTTTAAGCCCCGCGATTTCGCCGGCGTCTTTTGTAGCCTGACGCTGAGCATCGTTAAAATAAGCAGGCACTGTAATAACAGCTTCTGTTACTTCCTGTCCGAGATAATCTTCTGCGGTTTTTTTCATTTTCTGAAGAACCATTGCAGAAATTTCGGGAGGTGAATAGAGCCTGTCAGCAATTTTAACGCGTGCGGAACCGTTATCCCCTGCCGCAACTTCGTAAGGTACTTCAGTTACTTCTCTGTCCACTTCGTCTCTTCTTCTTCCCATGAATCTCTTGATAGAGAAAACAGTATTCCTGGGATTGGTAACAGCCTGCCTTTTAGCAGGCTGTCC
>JAEXUB010000159.1 GCA_023453125.1 Bacteroidota bacterium | reverse complement strand
TATATACTCTCCAGATATCTTCTTTTGTAACAGAGAGCATATTGTTCAGATCCTGGGCGAGGAAATCGGGGTTGCCGGCAAATACCTGATAGCGTGAAAGGCGCATTGCCTTGCCGAGAACGCTCTGGATTGAACCATAGAACTGGACTTCAATTCCGGTTTTAAGTCTCTGAAGGTCTTTATCCGTGAATCCTTCCTTCTCGAATTTCTTTAATGCTTCCTTAAATGCTTCTTCAAGGTCTGCAAGGCGTTTATTCGGGAATGCGCGCGCATTAATTTCAAATGAACCTGCAATCTCCTGACTTCCGTTGTATGAAGAAACAGACGGGGCGAGTTTCTTATCTTCAACAACAACTTTGTAAAGAGGACTCTTCTTGCTGCCCCCCAGAAGCTGTCCTAAAAAGCTTAATGCATAAGCATCTTTATGGTACTGCTGTACGGTAGGGAAAGACATTGATAAATCAGGAGCATTGCCGAAGTTGTCTTCGTAATATGCTCTTTTGGATTCTTTCAATGCAACAGTCTGTACCGGCAATTTGGGAATATCGCCGAAGGATTTAATCTCGGAGAAATATTTTTCAATAAGCTGTTTTGTTTTAGCTTTGTCAAAATCTCCCGCAACAACCAGAGTCGCATTTCCCGGAGAATACCATTTGGAATGGAAATCTACAACATCCTGAAGGGATGCGTTCCTGAGGTCTTCCATAGAGCCGATAACCTGCCAGCTGTACGGATGTCCGTCGGGATACATTAACTTATCCATTGCATAGCTTGCGTTGCCGTATGGAACGTTATCATTCGACTGGCGTTTTTCATTCTGTACTACGTGCTGCTGAACCGCGAATGATTTCTGTGTAAGTTTTCCCAGAAGCCATCCCATTCTGTTTGATTCGAGCCAGAGAGCTGTCTCAAGTCCGTTCTTGGGGAGGAGTTCGTAATAATTTGTAAGGTCGTTCCCTGTAGAGGCATTATTTTCAGCGCCGATATTCGAAAGGATATTATCGAATTCGCCGGGGCCTGTGAACTGGGTTTCGTTAAACATCAGATGTTCGAACAAATGCGCAAAGCCGGTTTTACCCTTTGCTTCGCGGGCGCTCCCAACGTGGTAGAGCACATTTACCGCAACCATCGGATCGGATTTATCCTGATGCAGAATAACCGTTAAGCCGTTGGCAAGCTTATATTTTTCATAGGGTATTTTAAGTTCTTTTTTCTTCTGTGCCGTTAATGAGGCGGAAGAAATAAGAAAAAGAAAAAGAACAAAAAGTATGGTTGATTGTTTTCTCATTTTCCCTCCGGGAAAGTTGTAAGTTCAAAAAAAAGAAGGGTGCCTTTTCAGGGGCACCCTTTCAGTAATAAGCTTTTATTATTTGATTATGTTGCACTCTTTGTCAATAAGAATCGGGTCGCCGAGTCCAAGCTCTTTCAGTTTTTCAAACTGTGTTGCCTTATCGCCGACAATAAGATAAATCATCTTATCGGGCTGCAGGTATTTCTGTGCGAGCTGGGTATGTTCTTTTGTTGTAAGCTTGCGGATGAATTCCTGGCGCTGTGAAATATAATTGAAAGGAAGATTCAGCGATACAATTGGTCCGAGCATAGAGTTAAGGCTTGAAAGAGTTTCAAAGCGAAGTGCAAAGCTCTTAAGCAGAGTGCTCTTTACGAGGTCCAGGTTTTCCTGCGAGATATCTTTTCTGTATTTGTCGATTTCGTTTTTAATGATAGTAGCCGTTTCGAAAGTTGAGTTTGTCTGAACCGGAGCAGAAGCTGTGAAAGCTCCGCTGTAAAGCGAACCGCCGAAGCTTGAACGCGCACCGTAGGTAAATCCTTTCTGTTCGCGGAGAATCTGATTAAGGATTCCGTTAAAATCGCCTCCCAGCTTGTGGTTCATTACCGTGATTTTGTAATAATCGGGATCGGTTGCGGGAATTGAAATGTGCCCTACTCTGAATTCCGACTGTTTTGCGCCGGGAACGTCAATAAAGTAAACGCCTGCTTTTGCGCTTGCGTCTGCTTTAACTTCGGGAATCTTTACATCCTTTACTTTCCATTCTTTAAGGATTCCGTTGAAGAGAGGAATTACTTTATCCTTTGAAATGTCTCCGACTACAGTTATTGTAGCAACCGAAGGGGAGAAATATTTTTCATAGTATGCTTTTATGTCATCAATTGTAATTGATTCAATAGATTTAACTGTGCCCATTGTTGATTTGGCAAGGAGGTTATCCTTTCCGAAAACGAGTTTATCGAAAGCTTCGCTTGCAATTGATGCGGGGCTGCTTTCGTTTCTCTTAAGGCTCTGAATAATGCTCTTCTTCGAGAGTTCAAATTCTTTAGCATCCCATCTCGGTTCGAACATCATTTCCTGTGCGAGCTTCAAAACTTCGGGGAGTTTGCTTACAAGACAGCTGCCCGATACGGACATCGATTCGGAACCGGCGCCGATGCTGATGTTTGCCCCTAAATCCTGCATTGCTTCGCGGAGTTCAACAGGAGTTTTAGTCTTAGTACCGTCATTAAGTGAGCCTGCCATAAGAGCAGCGGTGCCTGTTTTATCTGACGGGTCGAGGAGCATTCCCCCTTTTAATGTAATGCTGAACTGAACGAGAGGAACTTCGCTGCGGCTAATGCCGAGGACTTTAATTCCCCCTGCGGTTTTACCCTGCCAAACAGCGGGAATTTTCACAACCGGGTCGGGTCCTTTTTTCGGTTCAACGGATCTGTCGAATTTTGAAGGGATTGGAGGAATGTTTACTGCTGCAACCGGTTTCTTTACTCCCTGCTTGTCAACAGATTCTTCTGCGATTGTATATGCTTCGGAACCGGGAGCTGCTAAATCCTCTTTTCCTTTCGGAACAATGCTGAGCAATACATAATTTTTGTCTTTCAAATATTTATTGTATACTCTCCAGATATCGTCTTTTGTTACTGCAAGAGAGTTCTTCATATCGGTATCAAGAAAATCGGGGGAGCCGGCATAAATATTCAAATCCCCAAGTCTGTTTGCCTTTCCTAATGTTCCCTGAATTGAATTGTAGAAAGAAACTTCAATCCCGGTTTTAAGTCTTTCAAGGTCTTTATCTGTAAAACCATCTTTTTCAAAGCGGGCGAATCCTTCTTTAACCGCGGCTTCGAGGTCCCCGAGGTTCTTGCCCGGGTAAGGCATTGCGCTGAATACGAATGTACCTGCAATCTCCTGGCTTCTGCTGAATCCGGAGAATGAAGGGGCTAATTTCTTTTCGTCTACAATAACTTTGTACATTGGGGATTTCTGGCCGCTTGTTAAAAGCTGTCCCAGATATCTCAATGCATATGAATCTTTGTGGTACTGTTCAACTGTGGGGAATGCCATAGAGAAGCTAGCAGCATTGGCAAGTTTATCTACATAATAAGCTTTCTTTGTTTTTTCGAGAGTGACGGGCATTTTAGGCAATGTTGCCGGTTTAGGGGAAGATTTAATTTCGCCGAAATATTTTTCAATCCACTGCTTAGTCTGTTTAACGTCTATATCGCCTGCAACAACCAGAGTGGCGTTTGAAGGCTGATAGAATTTATTGTGGAAATTAATTACATCCTGAAGAGTAGCGTTTGCAAGGTCTTCAAGAGCGCCTATAACCTGCCAGTTATACGGATGGTTTTCGGGGTACATTAATTTGTCCATAATATAGCTTGAATTGCCGTAAGCGCGGTTGTCATAGTTCTGGCGTTTTTCATTCTGAACAACATTCTGCTGTGTAACAAATGTTTTTTCGGTTACTTTAGGGAGCAGATATCCCATTCTGTCCGATTCCATCCAGAGAGCCATTTCGAGCGCATTCTTGGGAACGGTTTCAAAATAGTTTGTACCGTCTGTATTGGTAGAACCGTTGAGAGTTCCTCCGGCGGTCTGAATTCTTTTAAAGAATTCCCCCTGCGGAATATGCTGCGATTCGTTGAACATTAAATGCTCAAACAGATGCGCAAAGCCGGTTCTTCCTTTCGACTCGCGGTTTGAACCAACGTGGTATCTGATATAAACTGATGCAATAGGGTCTGAACGGTCAACGTGCAGAATTACATTAAGGCCGTTTGCTAATACATATTTTTCATAAGGAATTTTAAATTCTTTTTTCTTTTCGGCGCCATTAATAGATATGCCGGCAATTAAAAGAATTGATACAAAAAACAGAATAACTCTCTTTCTCATTTTCCCTCCAAAGAGAATGATTTGATGTTATATTATAGTTAGGAATTGAAAAAACATATATATAAAAAACAACGCCCCCTTAGATGCAGGTAGAACTGCGGGCTGATGTCTGTTATGAGCGCGATTAAGTTAAATCCGCTTATTATATCGTTTATATTATAAGCAATTTCAATGTAAAAAACGATGAAATACGCATATATATTAGTACAAGTTTTAATGAAAATCCCTTGTTTTTCAATGTAATAAAGGAGTTCAGGTGTTTATTTGTTTAACGAAACAGATAGGATTTATTTCGTGTAGATAAATAAAAAAGCGGCTCCAAAGGAAGCCGCTTTTAAATCGAAAAATTGATTTTATCAATTCAATATTTTTATTACTTCGCCGTGTATTCCGGGGGATGCGGCAATTATGCTTTTCCCCTTAACCGGGTCATTCCCCTGATAATCGGTAATAATTCCGCCGGCTCCCCTAATAATCGGTATAAGAGCCATTAAATCCCATTGTGACATAATCGGGTCAATCATTATATCCGCATATCCGGTGGCAAGAAGGTAATAACCGTAGCAGTCCCCCCAGTTGCGGTAAAGCTCAACCGAAGAGATAAGCTTATCAAATTTTTCGGCATTCTGGTATTTTGCAATATTCCTGTGGTCTGTGGTAAGAAGGACTGCGTCGGCAAGGGTATCGCAGGGGCGCACATTTACAAAGGAGCCGTTCAGCATCGCGGTGCTGTTATCCCCTAAAAGAAACTCGCTTAGTATCGGCTGATTAATTGCTCCAAGAACGGGCTCCCCGTTTTTCATAAGGGCAATGAGTGTGCCGAAAGTAACCGTTCCGCATACAAAGCTTTTTGTGCCGTCAATCGGGTCAAGCACCCACTGGTATTCTGCATCCGGGTTATGAATTCCGAATTCCTCCCCGATAATTCCATGTTCGGGGTAATTTTTCATTATCATTTCGCGCATTATCTCTTCGGCTTTCTTATCGGCAATTGTAACGGGGGAACTGTCTGCCTTAAATTCAATCGAAATTTCGTTTCTGAAATAGCTTCTGATTATCTTGCCGCTTTCGATTGCCAGCATCAGAATAAATTCTTTTAATTCGGTCTCTTTCATCGGTTTTCAATTTTAATTGTTATAATCATAAAAATAGCGAAAGGAGGGGGTAAAACAAAGGAGATGCCCGGGGACTTTTCCCAGTTATGGAATTAAACATCGGTAAGGAAAAATGATTATATTTATTTAATTGAATGTTAAACGTTATGCAGCTATTAGAAGCGACAGATAAAAATATTTCAAAGGCGGCGGAAGTAATTAAAGAGGGGGGACTGGTCTCCTTTCCGACTGAGACGGTTTACGGCCTCGGGGCAGACGGGCTTAATCCAATTGCCGCGGCAAAGATATTCGAAGCGAAGAACCGCCCCGCATTTAATCCTTTAATCCTTCACATTGCCGATAATGATACTTTAAACCGTATTGCGGAGTGGAAGAACGGGAATGTGGAAAAGCTGATAGAAAAATTCTGGCCCGGCCCGCTTACATTGGTTCTTCCCAAGAAACAGATAGTGCCCGAGCTGGTTACTTCGGGAAATCCTACCGTTGCTGTCCGTATGCCGAATCATCCTGTTGCCCTTGACCTGATCAGAAAAGCGGGAACCCCTATTGCGGCTCCCAGCGCTAACCGTTTCGGTCAGCTTAGTCCTACCGAGGCACGCCACGTGGTTAAACAGCTTAAGGACAGGGTGGATGTAATATTAAACGGAGGCCCCTGCGAAGTCGGCGTTGAATCTACAATACTGGAAATCCTGGATGATAAAATCTACCTCCTGAGGCACGGGGGACTGGCAATTGAAGAAATTGAATCCGTTGTGGGGAAAGTTGAAGTTAAACCGCACAATACGGTCAATCCAAACTCACCAGGACAACTTGCGTTTCATTATTCCCCGGTGATTCCTTTAAAATTTTTCACTGAAGAAAATATTGCCGCAAATAAGGGAAAGAAAATTGGGGTAATTTATTTCCGCGAGAAGAAAAGGGATTACGGATTTACTGCGGAAAAAGTTTTATCTCCCGCCGGCGACTTTAGGGAAGCAGCAGCAAATCTTTTTTCGTACCTGCATGAATTTGAGAAAGAGAATATAGATATAATTCTGATAGAACCGGTTGAGGAGACCGGACTTGGGCGCGCTATTATGGACCGCCTGCGCAAAGCCACAAATAAATACCGTTAGAATAATTTTGGGGGAAGTGTGCAATCATCCCGTTCAAGAAGGGATTTTATTAAACTGCTGGGGGCAGGAGGCGCTCTGCTCGCCCTTCCGAAAGGAATTGAATCATTTGCAAAGGGGGAAAAGAAACCGAATGTAATTTTTATTCTTGCAGATGATCTCGGATACTCCGACCTGAGCTGCTACGGACAGAAGAAATTCAAAACCCCCAACATAGATAAACTCGCCTCCGAAGGAATAAAATTCTCTCAGGCCTATTCGGGGAGTCCCGTATGCGCTCCCTCCCGCTGTTCCCTTTTAACAGGGCTCCATACAGGGCATTCTTATATAAGGGATAATGACGAATGGAGCGAGAGGGGAGATGTTTGGAAAGACCTTATTAAATTTGAGGGGCAGAGGCCTATACCGGAAGGGACATTTACTCTCGGACATTTATTCAAGGATGCCGGATATAGAACCGCGTGCATCGGCAAATGGGGACTCGGCGCTCCCGGTTCCGAAGGAGTACCGAATAAACAGGGCTTCGATTTCTTCTACGGATACAACTGTCAGCGTATTGCTCATACACATTACCCTCCCTATTTATGGCGCAATGATAAAAAAGAATACCTCCCCGGAAATGAAAATTTTGTAACTCACGAAAAACTTCCGGCGGATAAAGATCCGAACGCCCCTAAATCGTACGAAAGATATAAGGGAAAACAATACGCCTTTGACCTTATGCTGGAAGAATCTTTGAAGTTCATTTCAGATAATAAAAACAATCCATTCTTCCTTTATTTTACGCCGACAATACCGCACGTAGCGCTTCAGGCTCCCGATGATGCGATTAAAGAATTCGAAGGTGCATACGAAGAGACACCGTATCTGGGAAAAGTTCAGTATCTTCCTCAGCAGAAACCGCGCGCAGCATACGCGGCTATGATTACAAGGCTCGACAGGGGAGTGGGGAAAATTATCTCCCTTCTTAAAGAGCTTAATCTTGACGAAGATACGCTTGTGATTTTTACAAGCGATAACGGAGCTACATTCAATATCGGCGGCTACGATCCGGAGTTCTTTAAAAGCAACGGCGATTTTAACGGGGCCAAAGCAACTGTATACGAAGGGGGGATTAGAATTCCCCTTATTGCAAGATGGCCCGGCAAAATTGAAGCGGGAAGAACAACTGAACACGTATGTGCATTCTGGGATTTTATGCCGACTTTTGCCGATTTATCGGGAGGGAAAATAAAAGGGGATACTGACGGCATTTCGATTGTACCTTCTCTTACCG
This sequence comes from Bacteroidota bacterium, assembly GCA_023453125.1. Classification (GTDB taxonomy): domain Bacteria; phylum Bacteroidota; class Ignavibacteria; order Ignavibacteriales; family Melioribacteraceae; genus JAEXUB01. Next base: position 7,984 of record JAEXUB010000159.1, on the reverse strand, counting down.
GAAATACCGGCCGGCAGAAAGAACACGAATATCTTTATTGGGAACACGCGCGCAAAATGCAGGCTGTGAGATTTAATGACTATAAAGCTCTCAGGAAAAAGCCGGAGGGAGAAATTGAGTTATACTACCTAAAAGGGGATCCGCAGGAAAAAAATAATATCGCGCCGAATTTTCCTGAAATTGTTGAGTCTGCCGAAAAACTTATGGACCGGGCGAGATTCGAATCGGAACTGTTTCCGATATTTAAACCGAAAGCGGCGAAGAAATGAAACAGCTTACTTCGCTGCTTCTAAAGCCCTCTGGTCCCGACTGCAATCTGAACTGCACCTATTGTTTCTATCTTGAGAAAGAGGAGCTCTTCGGAGGTGTTAAGCATAGAATGAAGGAAGAGACCCTGAAGGAAATATATAAGCAGATTCAAACTCAGGCCGGAGATTACCTTTCGATAACCTGGCAGGGGGGAGAACCTTCTTTAATGGGGCTTCCTTTCTATAAAAAATCTCTCGAGTTTCACGACAGATTTACACCGCATAAAATGATAGACTACGGATTCCAGACGAATGGAATACTTCTCAATAAATACTGGGCGAAGTTTTTTAGTGAGAACCGGTTTCTTATAGGGCTGTCCCTTGACGGGCCGGAACATATACACGATAAGTACAGAATGAATGCAGGGGGGAAAGGGACATTCGGAGCGGTGCGGGATTCTGCCGCGATGCTCCTTGATAATGATGTTCAGGTGAATGCAATGGTATGCGTAAATGACTATTCGGCAGATTTCCCCGATGAGATTTATAATTTTCATAAGGAGATCGGGCTCAATTATATGCAGTTTATTCCGATACTTGAGCCGTGCAACGATAATCCGATGCTGAGTGCGGATTATTCAGTTCCGGCGGATAAATACGGACGGTTCCTGTGCCGCATATTCGATCTATGGATGAATGATTTCAGGGAGGGGAAACCAACAACTTCTGTCAGGAATTTCGAATCGGTTTTTTTCAATTACGCAGGTTTCGAAAGCCCCGAATGCACACATCAGGATGAATGCGGGACCTATCTTGTAATTGAGCATAACGGGAATGTATATCCTTGCGATTTCTTTGTAGAAGAGGAATTACTCCTGGGGAATGTGCATAAGGATAGACTTATTGAAATGCTCAATTCAGAAAAGCAGAAAAATTTCGGGATGGTGAAAAAAAAGAGAAAGGAAATATGCGCCGGATGCGAATGGCTTACCAAATGCTACGGCGGATGCATTAAGGACAGGGTAAAGAATCCCGCCGACAGGCATCATCTCTATTTCTGCGAATCATATAAAATGTTTTATCTGCACGCCGACGGCCGGCTGACCGGACTTGCCGAAGAATGGAAAAAACAAAACATGCAATAAAATTTTCCGGGGGGAAAATGAAAAGCATTCTAACTTCACTTCTGATTTTATCTCTTGCCGCAGGATTTAATTACGGCTCATCAAAAAAACTTAACATTGTTCAAAACGGGAAAAGCAGTTATAAAATAATTCTCGCTAAACCCGCCGGACATTATGATTCGCTTGCAGCCTCTGAACTTAGAAAATATATCAGGGAAATTTCAGGCGCAGAACTGCTTATAAGTGAACCGGGGCTCTCCGCAGAGGACAAGGAAATTGTTATAAGGCGTAACGGGGAAATTAAAAAGGACGGATTTAGAATTAAAGTCTCTGGGAAGACCCTTTATATTGAAGGAGGGGAAAGAAGGGGAACACTGAACGGGGTATATTCATTCCTTGAAAATGTACTCGGATGCAGAATGTATACTGCGGAAGTTAAATATATCCCCTCAAAAAAGACAATATCAATTCCTCAACTGGACATAAAGGAAGAGCCCATATTCGATTACCGGGATATAAATTACGCTGAATCGTGGAAAAGAGAGTTCAGCCTGTGGCATAAGCTGGATGCCGATAAGGAAAGCAAGAAAATCTGGGGGCTTTTTGTGCATACATTCAGCCGGCTTGTTCCGCCGGAAAAATATTTTAAAGATCATCCTGAATATTTTTCGGAACTGAATGGAATTAGAGTGGCCGACGGACAATTATGCCTTACGAATCCGGATGTATTTAAAATCCTTGTAGAGGAATTAAGGAAAAGAATAGCAGAGAATCCGAACGCCAGAATCTGGTCCGTATCGCAGAATGATAATTTCTCCAACTGCCGGTGCGATAAGTGCCGGAAACTTGACGAATCCGAAGGATCCCCTTCGGGCTCACTTATCCATTTTGTCAATAAAGTCGCAAGAGAATTTCCCGATAAGATAATCTCAACTCTGGCATATCAGTATACGCGGCAGGCGCCAAAGCATATTAAACCGGAAAAGAATGTTAACATTATGTTCTGCAGTATTGAATGCAACAGGAGCAAACCTCTTGAAACAGATCCTTCAAGCGCGGGATTTGTAAAAGACCTTAGCGACTGGAGTAAAATATCATCAAGCATGCTGGTATGGGATTATGTGGTTCAGTTTAAAAACACCGCCAGCCCTTTTCCTAACTTTCACGTACTCAAGCCGAATATAAATCTGTTTGCAAAATTCAGGGCTGATATGATGTTTCAGCAGGGAGCAGGGGGATGCACCGGTTATGAATTCGGCGAACTTAGAAATTATATTATTGCAAAACTATTATGGAACCCTAACGCTGATGTTGAAAAGGTTATGGATGACTTCCTGAACGGATATTACGGAAAGGGGGGAAAGTATTTAAGGGAATATATACGCCTTATGACCGGTGAACTTGTTAAGAGCGGCGCGGATCTTCTTATATACGGCAATCCGATATCCCCGATGAAACATTATCTTAAGCCGGAGCTTATGAGTAAATACAATTCCCTTTTTGACAAGGCGGAAAAAGCGGAAAAAAACAATCCTGATTTATTGCGCAGAATAAAAATTGCGCGCCTCCCCCTTAAGTATGCAATGCTGGAGCAGGCCAAGGTAACAGCTGAAGGGAGGAACGGTATTGTTATTAAAACCGGAAAGGGGGATTATGTGCCTAATCCGGAAATAGTATCATTGCTGAACCAATTTGAAGAGGAGAGCAGGCTTCCGGGTAAAATGGTAATAAACGAATCTGCCGTTACAGCGGAGGATTATGTAAAGATTTACAGAAAACTTCTCGCAACTACTATGAAAAATCCTCTTGGACTCCATAAGCCTGTTACATTCCTTACTCAGGCGAGCGGCAAATATAAGGCTAACGGAGAAAAAACATTGACCGACGGATTACGGGGAGTTGACGATTATAATTATAACTGGCTCGGATTTGAGGCTGAGGATATGGAAGCTGTGGTTGACCTTCAGAAAGAAATGCCGGTAAATAAAGTAAGCATCGATTTCCTGCAGGATAACAACTCCTGGATTTTTATGCCTCTTGAAGTTGAAATAAGCCTCTCGGCAGACGGTAAGAATTTTGGAAATGCAAAAAGAATTAAAAACAGCGCACCCGAAGAAAAGGGGGGAGCGTTTATAAATAACTTCGGTGAAAGTTTCGGTGGAGATTCAGCACGTTATGTTAGAGTAAAGGCTGTCAATATGAAAACGTGCCCCCGCTGGCATAAGGGATATCCGGGAAAAGCGTGGATATTTGCGGATGAAATTGTGATTGAATAGGGAAATAAAACGGAAGGGGCAATTAATGCCCCAGTCCGTGCAGCATAAACACCGCGTGTTCCATTGTCTTAAGAATTTCCTTAGTGTATTCTGTTACTGCTTTAACGCTTCCGGGCAGACAGTAAATGAGAGTATCCCCTTTAACCGCGGCAATGGAGCGGCTTAAGAGAGCGGCAGAATTTATTTCTCCGTATTTAACCCTGATTGCATCCATAATTCCGGGTAATATCTTATCGGCATATTTTGTCACTACGTCGGGAGTAATATCAAAGGGCCCTATTCCGGTGCCTCCGGTTGTAAATAATACGTCAACCCCTTCGCCGGCGCAGCGGCTGAGTTCATAGAGCAGTTTTTCTTCGCTGTCGGGAATCAGTTCGTATGAATATTCAACATGCCATCTTCTACCTGCAAAAAATTCATCCAGTATTTCCTTTATCTTCGGGCCGCTGAGGTCCTTGTATTCTCCTGCCGAGGCGCGGTCGCTGAGCGTGACGATTCTTACTTTAAAAGGACGGGGAATATATTCTATTTTGTCGTTAACGCTTATTGTGCCCCCTCTTATTACCCGTGCAAATATACCGGCTTTAGGCATAACGCATTTACCTACTTCAACAAATATGGAGCATTCGCTGCCATGGCACGATTTGCCTATCTGGCTTACTTCAAGTTCAACTTCGCCAATTTTGAAGCGGTCCAGTATGGCTACCTTTTTATAGTCAATTCCGGAAGTAGTAAGGTTTTCGGCAAATTCCCCCGGAAGAAATATCCTGTTGTTTGCGTCCGCGGATGAGAAATGGTCAACGTCCTCCTTTGCAAGGAGGCTTATCTGACGGTGCCATCTGCCTGCGTGGGCATCGCCTACAATTCCGAACTCGTCAACTTCAACAGAATTGCGGGAGGATTTGCTGGTTCCTTTTTCTTCCGAGATATTAACCGAAACTATGTATCTGTTTGATTCATCAAAAACAAGGTTCATAAATTTTCCTGTAAATATTATTCATCACTTTTAGTTTTTTCAATCAGCGAAATGCCGTAGATAACCATTTCCTTGTCTACAGCCTTGCACATATCATATATTGTAAGAAGGGCAGCCGATACGGCTGTCAGCGCTTCCATTTCGATGCCGGTCTGCCCGATGCATTTTGCAAAACCGGTAACGTGCACTCCGTTTTCAATTACTTCGGCCTTAACGTCAATCTTGGTAATCTGAAGAGGATGGCAAAGGGGTATAAGCTCGCTTGTCTTCTTTCCGGCCTGAATTCCGGCAATCTCGGCGGTTGTAAGCACATCCCCTTTCTTCATTTTGTTCTCGAGAATCAGTTTTATTGTCTCCTCCCTGAGTTCAATATAACCTTCTGCCTTTGCGGTACGGTGCTGAATTTTTTTATCGGAAACATCCACCATATTAGCGCGCCCTTCATCATCAATATGTGACAAACGTTCCATCTTATCCTCCGATGTTATAAAATTTATGTGCGGTGCTTATATGCCCGCATTCCGGTTTTTCACCAATTGCTTTCAGTATGGCCGTCTTATAGTCGGTCTGCCTAATATTAATCGAGATGTCGCTGAAGAGGCAGGGTTTAAGATATCCGTCGCTGGTAAGGCGGAGCCTGTTGCAGTTTGCGCAGTCGCCTCCGCTTCCCCCGTGCACAACTCCGAATTCCCCTTTCTCAATATTCATCTCGTAAATGAATCGGGGAATAATGCCGTTTTCTTCGCAGAATTTTTTTACTTCAATTGCGTCCGGTTCCTTAATGCTCGATTTAACGACGCAGTTAACTTTAATGGGGTTAAGCCCCACTTTCTTCGCCTCGAAAATTCCGGTTAAGACATCGTTCAGGTTTCCGCCTCGTGTAAGTTCAAAGAATTTCTTGGGATCCATTGTATCGAGGCTTACATTGACTCGGCGGAGCCCGGCCTCTTTAAGTTCTTTTGCATAACGGGCAAGAAAAATTCCATTGGTAGTCATCGCAAGGTCATCAATTCCCTTAATGTCCGAAAGCATTTTAACAAGTCCGGTTACTCCTTTCCTTGCAAGAGGCTCCCCGCCTGTAATGCGGACTTTCCTTATCCCCATCTCTGCCGCTACTGCGGTAAACCGTGCAATCTCCTCGAATGAAAGAATATCCTTATGGTCAATGAGCTTAATTCCTTCTTCGGGCATACAGTAAACGCACCTTAGGTTGCACCTGTCAGTAATACTTATGCGCAGATAATCTATATGTCTGTTAAAACTGTCTAACATCAACAATAGTGCCTTTCTTTAATTCGTTAACGCCGATAGGTATTGAAATTACCCCGTCTGCAGATGAGAGTGAGTTAATGTGTGCCGAGCCGTGATAATCAATAGGTTCTGCTTTTCCCTCGCCGTTTATTTTAGCGGGAATGCGTGCAAGTCTTGAATCTCTTTTTCTTCTGAAATCGCCTGCGAGCTCGCATTTGATTATTTTCTTGAACTCTGTAAGTCCCATCGATGCCGCAAGAAACTCTTTAACAAAGAATTCGAAGATTATGAAAGACGAAACCGGATTACCCGGCATTCCAAAAACATACTTATCACCATTGCGCCCGAAAACAGTCGGCTTGCCCGGCTGTATTGCCACCTTATCGAATAAAATTGTATATCCCTGCTCTTTCAGTATTGCGGGAACGAGATCGTAATCCCCCATCGATACACCGCCTGTAAGCATAATCAGGTGATTCTCCTTCATTGCCTTTTCAATGGCTGATGAAATAGCCTCATTGGTATCGGGTACTATTCCGTAGTAGTTCGGTATTACGCCGAATTCAATGCATTGGGCAATAAGCTGGTAGGAATTGGTATTGCGTATCTGCGAATTCCCCGGTTTGCTGTATGGCTCAATTATTTCATCGCCTGTAGAAATAATTCCCACTAAAGGTTTAATGCTGACGAGAGGATTTACGGCTCCGCACAATGCGAGAGATGCAATTTCCTTTGCGGTAATTCTGGTTCCGGACTTAAGGAGCATCTGCCCGGTTTTAACGTCTTCTCCTTTAAGACAGGTATTATTGGCGGTATAATCTTTCCGGTAATTAATTCTTCCGCCGGGTAAGACTTCCACATCTTCAACAATTATAACGCAGTCGGCTCCCTCGGGCATCATAGCTCCGGTCATAATCTTTGCGCACTCGTTTTTGCCGATGGAGATTTCAGGTTTGTACCCGGCCTGGATAACTGAAACAACGGAAAGTTCATTACCGATATCTTCCTTCCGGCAGGCATATCCATCCATCGCGGATTTGTCAAACGGGGGCATATCCATATCGGACAATATATTTTCTCTCAGAACCCTGTTAAGGCTCTCTTTAATATCTTGTCTTTCAGTGCCGAGCAGTGTAAAGTTTCCCTTTACAATCTCAATTGCTTCTTCGTATTTAATCACAGAATTACCAATATTATTTTTTATTTATACCTAATATTATTGCAAAATAGGGAAGTAATCAAAAAGATATTAGGTGTTTTTTTTAATAAACTGGGCAAAAAGGGGATATAAAAGAAAGGGAAGGCCTTTGTCTTCCCTTCATTATCCTGCAAAGATTAATTTATCTGTAAAATCTGAATCCTTTCTGCTGCCCTAATGTTCCTGTCGACAAAGAAGTCGGGAGTTGCGTAGAATGTATATTTGCCGTCTTCTTTGGAATCGCTTCTGTCAACAAAGAGGAAATCCTCATTGTCGCTTCTGTTCATTATTTCGCTCAGGCTGTATGCTGCCCGGTAACCGTCTTTTGCCGAAACGCATACAATGGATGAAGCAAGCTCTTCGTTTGAGAAATTAAATTTGGAGCCTATAACATCCTTTGCTGTAAAACCGGTTACATCCTTAACCCCTTTCCATCCCATACCGTGTCCATAGCCAATATTCTTATAGGTTCTTTTTTCGGATGAAGAAGGGATTTCAGGAATTACTTCCTTTTTTTCGCCGAATGTGATTGTTACGGATGAAGCGAAAATTTCTTTTGAATCGATGGCAGTAAAAGTTCCGGGGAAAGATTTAATAGTAATCCTAACGGGATTAGAAATAAAGCGCACATTGTAAGCATCGCGCGCCGCAACAAGTCTCGGTTCCGCCGGAAGGGGCCATTTCATTTTGAGCTTTGAAGGATTAATTGCGTTAACGCTTTTGGATATAAGGAACTGGAAGTTATCTTTTCCGTAATAGATTTCCCCCCAGCTGAAGACAGCCTTTTCCCCCTTTGCATTTTCAACAACTACAAAGAGATCCACTGCGGGACGGAAATCTGCCTCGTTGGCTTTCTTAAACTTCTTACCGGAGATTATATCAAAGAGGGAATAACCGGAATAGTAATAAGA
>JAEXUB010000135.1 GCA_023453125.1 Bacteroidota bacterium | reverse complement strand
AATTATCGCAGCTGAAAAGTTTCTAGATGCCATGTTCCCGGTGGTTCCATATAAGGGGACAAACATAAAAGAAAGATCCGTTCCAATAGCCATAATGTGGGGGTTTTTGTTGTTTATTGTAGAAATTGCAATTATAGGAGTCTCTGAAGCAAGAGCAAGAGATATAGAGGGAGGCACGGGGTCCCAAATATTATATTATGGATTTATATTGCTGTCAATGGTGCTGCCCGTGGTTGCCGGGGCAACAAGATGGGATTTAATGCATTATATTGATGCATATAAGAACACACAGCTTTATAATAAAATTAGTAAGCGATTAGTAAAAATAGATTCAATATTGCGTAAAAACATTGAAAGGGACTCTTTGTATTATAAACTGCAGTCTACGGCTTATTGGGATTTGTTTAATGACTTTAAAGTCAGGAAAGAAAACTATAATGATAAAAAAGGTATCGTAGAAGATATTAGCAGTCATTATTCTGAGAATCACGATACTTTTCAGAAAGAGGCGGACAAAAGATATGAGGAGGATATTAGGCAGCGCGGTATAGTAATTCATAAGTTTAATGATAATGGAGTGGGCAATAAATTAGGTCAAAAAACCTTTCCAATTGAGGAGCATTAAAATATGAAAAGGCAAATATTATTCATAATATCATTCATGTGTCTGCAGCTAATTGGTTGCAGTCAAAACGAGAAAAGAAGGATAAACTGCATATGTTATATTGATTACTCCGGTAGTCTTTCAGAAAAAACATTAAATGATTATATAGATATAATTGGTAATGATTTGATGAAGAACTTAAATCAATATGACCGTCTTATTGTATTGCCGATTGATGAGGGGTCGCTTAGAGAACCGGTAAAACTTATAAATGAAGACATGTCAAAAATGAATTTTACAAAGCATTCTGATGGATTTACTCACTCACAGGATAGTATAACAAAAAGAATACATAATTATGTTATTACTCGATGTGATTTTATTCGCAGTACCTTGAAATATCAAAAGGATAGTCGCAAACACTTTGCTGATCAGACAAATATTGTCGGGGCAATACAGCAATCAAAGAATTTGTTTGAGATTAATGATGAAGATGATTTGCTTAAGGGAGCCGGGAGATTTGTTTCAGGCAAAAATCTAATCATAACCGAAAACATAGTTGTGCTTTTTTCGGATATGATAAATGAATCTGAGGATGCCAATTTTTCAAACCGTATTCCATCAAGTGAAAAAGAAATTGATAATTTATTGTTAAAGCTGAAAAATGAAGGTAAAATACCAAACTTGAAGGACATTAAGGTGTTTGTCAATGGCAGGACGGGAAAATCAAATCAGCAAGTTGAAAGGATACAGAGATTTTGGGAAAAATACTTTGAAATAGCTGATGCAAAGTTACTTGCTTATGGATATGATGTTGGTGACGATATTACGCAATATTTGAAATCATATTCTTCCGTAAAGTGATATTGACTGATGTGGGGAGCAGTAAAAATCTTTCCTCTACGAATGCTTATCTCACGGGGAAGAGGCGGTCAAGTATGCTGTTTAGGGTAGTATGCGGCATTATATGGAGCTGTGCAGCATTGCTTACATTATTGCCGTTCTATTGAAATTGTGTAACAATGTAAGCAGTTATTTCATAAACTCATTGAGTATTATCTTATAGTAGGAATCGAATGTGGGAAATTTATCCCTGTTATTCAGATAATATTTAATTCTCTCTAACAGCCTGTCAATTATATTTACGCCGCGCGATTTTTCATCGTTATATAGAGCCTCGCCCAATTCTTTAGATTCGTTAAACCCTATCTGAGTAGTGATTGCTCTTATTAGAAACTCATTTATGCATTCCTGCCAGTCGCCGCACATATTTTTCTTTGCCTGCTCCGGAACAGCGTTAAATAAAGAGGAATATCCCTTAATATAATCCCAATGTTTTTCAGTCAAAGGATTAATGAAAGGATGGCTGAACTCGTGCCTTATTTTATATTTCAAATAGCTTTCGCTGGCATATAAAGGTTCTTTATTTGAGAAGGATTTCGGCCCAAGGACATTATATATTTCTCTTTGGCCGTTATGCAGAATCACTGAATTACCAAAGCCTACATGACTGTATAGTGAAACAAGAATAATATTATACGATTTCTGCTTTGTTCCGTAAAAGGACTCCAATTCGGAGATATAATTTATTGTCCCTAAGTTTTCGGCAACGCTGTTTGCCATTTTCAGATAATATTCAAAATGTTGATTGTAGAATTTATTAAATGAGGATTTTACTGCAAAATCCTTTAACAGCGCCAAAAATGTATTCAGAGAATCAGAACCCGATGCCCTGCCTACAACAAAGCTATCCGGTTCTATATCATTTCGTAAATTAAGCTGATTATCGGTATAAAGCATTATAAACGAAGGAGCGTTGAAATTTAATTTACCCGGGCGCGAACTTAATCTGTCAAACATAGAAACCGCCGGGTGATTCTTAAATGCTCCAAAATAATTCATAACATCATCTTTATAGTATGAGCTCTCCTTTGCTAATAAAAAACTGAATGTTTTTGAATAGCTGCTTATAGTCTGAATTATGGATATTAATTCAACCTGCGGATTAATTTCGATATTCATGTTATTCTTTTCAATGGCAGCGGGAGCGGGCATTTTGTAGGGCTCCTGGGCGCTAATCTTTAAAGAACAGGTAATTATTATAAATATCAAAGCTGCAATATGAGTTTTGTTCATAAAACCAACATTTTTCTAGTTTAGTTACATTGAATTAGACTAAAAAAGGGGATTATCGGTTACAAATATCAGCTAATATCATCCAAAACATCAAATAATATTTGTGCAATTGGCTTTGCGCTGCATTATGCTAGGGAAAGGATGAAAAAGCCATCGTTAGCAGCAGCAATGAAAATAGCAGAACCTTCTAATAACCTGAAAAATAATTTTAAATATAAAACTAATATTTTATATCGTTGCGCATTGTAATCAACATTCTCTCCTCCCCTCTACGAATGCTTATCCCCCGGGAAGAGTCGGTCAAGTTTGCTGTTTAGGGTAGTACGTGGAATTTTGAGGAGTTTTGCCGCATTGCTTACATTATTGCCGCTCTCTCTTAAGGCCCAGGAGATAATGTCGCTTTCCTTTTTATTAAGGTAATCTTCAAGAGAAGAGAAATCCTCAAACCGCTCCTGCTGAAAGGCTTTTTTCCTGCCGCCGCTCAGGTCCAGAACGTCGGGGTCAATCCTGCCGCTGAATGAAAGGGCAATCATCCTTTCAACAATATTCTCAAGCTCCCTTACATTGCCGGGCCACTCATACTCCATTTACTTTGAAATTACATCTGGAGTAAGAAGCATTAGCTTATCTTCGCTCTTATGTTTCCTGAAGAAGAAATCAACCAGCAGCGGAATATCCTCCTTTCTGCTCCGCAGCGGGGGTACTTTGAGGGGAATGATATTAAGGCGGTAGAATAGGTCCTCGCGGAATGATTTCTCCTCCACTTTCTGTTTAAGGTCAATCTTGGTAGCACAGATAATCCTTACATCAATGCTTCTGCTCTCCAGGCTGCCGACAGGTAAAAGCTCCCTCTCCTGAATAACGCGCAGCAGTTTAACCTGCATACTAAGGGGAAGTCATAAATGTCATCCATAAAGAGGGTGCCCTTATCGGCTCTCTAAAAATTACCGTTTTGTTTTTTAATTGCACCTGTAAAGGCCCCCTTTTCGTGTCCGCAGAGCTCGCTCTCCAGAAGGCTTTCCGGAATGCTGGAACAGCTTACGGTAATAAAATTTTCATTTTTACGGGAGCTGGCCTTGTGGAGCGCGCGGGCAATAATCTCTTTCCCCGTTCCGCTTTCCCCCTCAATAAGCACGGTGGAATCATTCTGCGCAATCATGCTTATGGTCTCTTTCAGTTTCTTTATTCCGGGGGAGCCTCCCACTATGGTCTTATGCTCAAGTCCCTCAATCTTATTTTTAAGCTCCTCATTCTCCTTTAGAATATTCTGCAGCTGACTGATATTGCGGAGAATGGAAAGAAGTTTTTCGGGAGTGAATGGCTTGGTGATATAATCATAAGCGCCGAGCTTAAGTGAAGAGACCGCAGTGTCTAC
>JAEXUB010000134.1 GCA_023453125.1 Bacteroidota bacterium | reverse complement strand
CTCTTCTACTATTTTATTTATATGGATTACGGGCTCGGAGTATTTTTCGGAGGCATCGCGGTATTCGGATTAATCCAGATGCTTGTCGGATGGCTGACTCAGAATGCCAAAACTGACAACGGACTGGTTGTTGTAATAAACGATCTTTATAAAATGCCCAGGACAATGGTGCAGCTTGCATTTGTACAGTTTTTCTCCTGGTTCGCCTTATTTGCTATGTGGATTTATACAACCCCTGCTGTCACACACCATATTTACGGTGCTACTGATACTGCTTCGGCATTATACAATGAAGGGGCCGACTGGGTAGGCGTTTTAATGGCAGTCTATAACGGTTTTGCCGCTGTAATGGCATTTGTACTTGTTGCGCTGGCAAAGAAGTTCAGCAGAAAGACAGTCCATATGATAAGCCTCATATTCGGCGGACTCGGATTGATATCCTTTTATTTCATAAAGGATCCGAAGCTGTTAATTATATCGGAACTCGGAATAGGGCTTGCCTGGGCATCAATACTTGCAATGCCATATGCAATCCTGACCGGCTCGCTTCCCAGAAAGAAGATGGGAGTTTATATGGGGATTTTCAATTTCTTCATAGTGATTCCTCAGATAACAGCAGCCGCTATACTGGGATTCTTTGTGCGTACGGTTTTTGCAAACGAGGCAATCTATGCGGTGGTATTAGGAGGTATTTCAATGATTATTGCCGCTGTAATGGTTACATTCGTTACCGATAAAGATTAAAAAAAAAGCGGGAAGTAATCTTCCCGCTTCAATCCTTAATTCAATTTCAGAATCATCCATCCCATAGGCTTTATCTTAAGATTAAGCCTTCCATTTTCAATTTTTATTTTCTCTTTGCCGTATAATGATGAAGCAGCTCGGGCATTATAAAATGAAGGTATCTCAAGCGTAATGCTCTGTTCGGTAATTGACTTGTTAAGCACTACCGCGATTCTTTCGTCAAAACTGCTGCGGATATAAGCGAAGGTATTTTTATCCGCATAGAGGGGATAATAGTCTCCGTAACGCAGTGCCGGGTGTAAAAGTCGGAGTTTGGCAATTCCACTTACGGTTTTAAGAGTCTTCGTTTCATTCTCATTCAATTCGCTTCCGAAGCGCATCATTCTTCTGTTATCCGGATCGGCTGCTCCGGTCATTCCGAACTCGCTTCCGTAATAGATAACCGGAAGCCCGGGTACCGTAAACAGATATGCATAATAAAGAAGTGCCTTTTCGTAACTTGACGGATTCTTTACCGAAGGGGGATTCTTCCATCCGAGTTCAATCGGGTCGTATCCGCTGTTGTTCATTGCTCCGTCCGCATATGCCATAAAGCGCACTTTATCGTGGCTGTCCATAATATTGCCCATCAGATGGAGAGGGCCGAAGACATCAAGCCCCTTTTTGATTTCATTATCGAGGTCTTTGAATGATCTTGAGGGATCCATAAAAACAGAAAGGGCGGTATTATACTGTTCAAAATTGAACTGTGCATCCAGCTGGCCGTTGTTTACATAGGAATTAACCAGAGGATAATTACCGAAAGTTTCCCCGATTTGATAAACGTGTTTCTTCTCCGGTATTGAAATATCCTCTTTTATTTTTTTAGTAAGAGTGCGCCAGAATTTATTCGGCACGTGTTTAACCGCATCGTGCCGGTATCCGTCGGCACCGGTTGCCTTCAGCCACCATACCGCATTCGAGCTCATAAACTCATTTGCTTCATTAGATTTCTCAAAGTCGAAAGAAGGCATATAAGGCTCAAACCAGGTTGTAAGGCGGTGCTCGTCCCACAGGCGCAGATTTAATCTGCCGTCCGGCAGCTCAAGTTTTCCGAACCAGTCCGGGTGCGATTTATAAAAAGGATGCTCCTCGTGCACGTGGTGCGAAACAAAATCGAGCAGAATCTTAATGTTATGTTTATGCGCGGTTTTTATTAGTTCTTTAAGGTCGCTGAATGTTCCGAACTTTTCTTCTACTTTAACATCCGATACCGGCCAGTAGCCGTGATAACCTGTAAACCAGCGGTGGGGAGCCGGGTATTCCCTGAATGCGCTGTTTGTATTGTCGTTAACAGGAGAAAGCCAGAGTGTATTGATGCCGAGGGAGTTGAAATACCCATCTTTAATTTTATTTGTTATGCCGGCAAAATCCCCTCCGTTGTAATTAGCCTTCATATCAACTGAATCGTGCTTAACCGGAGCGTCATTCTTCTTATCACCGTTGCTGAAACGGTCAATCATAATGGAATAAATGCTTGCATCGTACCAGTTGAAATTGCTTTTGCCGGTCTCAGGTTTCCCTTTTGAAAGGGGAATAACCTGCAGATTGCTTACGAGTCCCGATATATTAATTCCCGCTCTAAGCATTTTCCCATTAACTGCGTCTTTTGAGGGGATTTCAATTTTAATAGCAGTTCCTTCAATCTTAATATGTTTTTCGCTTATTCTGCTGTTATCCAGAAGAACAATTACGTTGGCGGGAGTTATTTTTCTTTTTCTTTCGGTTTCAAGATAAAATGAAAAATCAGCCGATTCCTTTGATGTTTTAAAACCGGCTTTATGCAGGAAAATTTTTTCGCTGTGTGGATCGGGAATATTTAGAACTGAATTTATTCCTCCGATGCCGTTGGGAATTGTTTCTTTGTTTGAAGAGTCGAGTAATTCTTCTCCGTCGGCAAAGAATTTGTATTCATATTTTCCCGGTTCAAGAGAGATGGAAGCAGTATATGTTCCGTTTTCTCCGTTATACACCATTTGTTTATCGGCACGGTTCCAGTTATTAAAGCTCCCGAAGAGGTAAACGGATTTATACTTTTTCTCAGGTTTAAATGTAAATGTGATATTGGCTAATTTACGGGCATAGAGGGGAATAGAATAAGTTTTTTCTCCGTTCCTGAATTCGAGAGTCGTCATCCCTTCAAAATCCGGAGCTGACGTAATCACAAGCCGGTTTTTATCCTTTATATATTTTGCCTGAATATCTTTCTGCGGTACCGGTTCAATTTCATACCTGTCCAGGTAAAAGAGATCCGAAACAATTATTGTATCTGATGTACCCGAAATAGTTTTAACCGGGGGAAT
>JAEXUB010000054.1 GCA_023453125.1 Bacteroidota bacterium | reverse complement strand
GCATCAATTCCGGTTTCCTTTTTTCCCCCATTTATAAAAACTTCCCTCTTACCATTCAGATTTTTAGTATCTATTGCGGCAACTATAGCCTGGCTGCCGAATCTTTTTGACGCCTCCCTAATAAGTTCAGGATTCCTGACAATTGCGCTATTCAGCGAAACTTTATCAGCTCCTGCTTTCAGAAGAAATTCAATATCTTCAAGAGTAGAAATTCCTCCTCCTACGGTAAAGGGAATCCTGACCGCCTTTGCCACTTCTTCAACAAGTTTGATTAGAGTCTTTCGTTTCTCGTCAGTAGCGGTTATATCAAGAAACACAAGTTCATCGGCGCCTTCGCGGTAGTATTTCGACGCCAGTTCCACAGGGGAGCCTGCATCCCGCAGATTAACAAAATTTATTCCTTTAACAACCTGCCCGTCTTTAATATCCAGACAGGGAATTATTCTCTTAGTCAGCATAATTCTTCAATTCCTTAAGATTTATTTTGTTTTCATAAATCGCTTTTCCCAAAACCGCCGCATACATATTCATCTCTTTAAGTCTTATGATATCCTGGATGGAACCGATACCGCCTGATGCAATAAAATTAACCCCCGGATATTCCTGCATAAGAGAGAAATAAAGTTCAAATGCCGGTCCGGCAAGCATTCCGTCCCTGTTTATATCAGTACACAAGAAATCTTTTAATCCTAAAGAAAGGCAATCATTTATATGCGAACGTAAATCCCTGCCGCTATCAAGAGTCCATCCTTTAATCATAATATTTCCGTTCAGGATGTCGGAGGCAATAATAATCCTCTCCGCCTGAAAGCGGGATACAATTTTTTGGAGTTCTTTAAAGTTTGTAACCGAAATGGATCCTATAATCAGGAAATCGGTTCCAGAATCGAATGCTCGGCATGCATCTTCATAGCTTCGTATTCCTCCTCCAAGCTCAATTTCAACAGGAATAAGAGATTTGATTTCACTTATAATCTTCAAAATCCCCGTATTTCCGTTTTTGGAACCGGAAAGGTCTACAAAATGGAGCCGGGTAAATCCGGCCTCGTAAAATAACAGGGCCTGTTCTACAGGGGAGCCTGAATAAAACACCTTATCGTTAAAATCTCCCTTTCGAAGCCTGACTATTTTAGAATCTATCAGGTCTACGGCGGGTATTATCAGCATAATTCTATGAAATTCCTTAATACCCTTAAGCCTGCCTCACCCGACTTTTCCGGATGAAACTGGACTCCGTAAAAATTATTCTTCTCTATTGAGGCGGCAAAATCGATTCCGTATGTGCACCGGCTTGTAGAGAATTCGCTCTGCGGAATAAAATAGGAATGTGCAAAGTAAAAGTTTTCATTATCGGGAATGCCATCAAAGAGCTTTTCCCTTTTCGATATGCTTACCTGGTTCCATCCCATATGCGGGATTGTAATATCGTCCGATTTGAAACGCTCAACATTCATCGGGAAAATGCCGATGCACGGGACATTCCCTTCCTCCGATTTTGTGCAGAGGAGCTGGGCGCCGAGGCATATTCCCAAAAGGGGTTTTTTAAGCACACGGAGAAGATTGGTAATATTTGAAAGACTAAGCTGCCTCATAGCAGAAGAAGCCTCGCCGACCCCCGGAAGAATTATCTTATCCGCTTTGCAGATATCTATTTCCCTCTTTGTAATAATGACATCGGAGGTAATTTCGCTAAGAGCATTTGCAACCGAAGCCGTATTCCCCGCACCGTAATCAATTATCGCTATCATAATACCCCCTTTGTTGATGGAATCCTGTTTTTATTTCTTTCATCTAAACGGCAGGCCTCGTTAAGTGCTTTAGCAAAAGACTTGAAAATGGCCTCAATCTTGTGGTGTTCATTCCGCCCAAGAGCCTTTATGTAAATATTTGCTTTCATTCCTGCCGCTACCGCCCTGAAGAATTCTTCGGTCATCTCAACCGGGAAATCCCCCACGTAATTCCTCTTAAAATCACAATTGAAATTTAAGTAACTTCTCCCCCCTAAATCAATTGCGCAGATAGAAATAGATTCATCCATCGGGAGAAAAAAGCCGTATCTCTGTATTCCTTCCTTCTTTCCTAGAGCCTTTGCTATTGCCTCACCGAGCAAAATTCCGGTATCCTCTATTGTGTGGTGTTCATCAACTTCCAAATCCCCTTTAGCCTCTATATCCAGCGAGATGTTTGCGTGATAGGCAATCTGAGCCAGCATGTGGTCAAAAAAACCGATGCCGGTAGATATCATTCCATCGCCGCTGCCATCCAGATTGACTTTTATTTTAATTGAAGTTTCCTTTGTTTTTCTTTTCAGTTCTGCTTTTCGCATAATACTCTCCTTAATGCTGTTATAAAAATTGAATTCTGTTCCGGAGTGCCTACTGATACCCTTAGGCATCCTTTAAGCATCGGCTGACTGCTCCTGTCCCTTATGATTATTCCCTTTTCATATAATGCCCTTTTAACTGATTCCGGGTTATGGACCCTGAACAGGATATAATTGGATTCAGAAGGAAATACCTTTTCAATTCCCTCCGTTCCGGCAAGTCTTTTTGCCAGTTTCTCTCTCTCTGAAATAATCACTGCAATTTTCGTTTTAATCTCATCTAACCTTTTGACTGCATCCAATACCGCAGCCGTAGT
>JAEXUB010000028.1 GCA_023453125.1 Bacteroidota bacterium | reverse complement strand
TTTCTCCTCCGGCCTCATCGGTAATTGTACCATCAGGTTCAACTGCATCGTTGCGGGCAAGATTTATTTCTGAATTAAAATTATTCTCAATTAAATTGTCATTCTCCGGTCCGGTTAAGGGGAGAGTCTCCATCTCTTCCGATACTTCGTTTTCCGGCAGCGGAATATTTTCAAAGTCATCCATCGAAGCAATCGCTTCAAACATATCTTCTTCGCTTGCAGCCGCCGGAGTTTCCGGAATTATATCCGGTTCGTGATAGACTGCCGATTCCTCAATGGTAAAAGTCCCGGCTGCAGAATCCGGTTCGGAATTTTGTTCCTCAGAAACCATTTGTGAATTCTCAGACTCTTCCGGTATCAAAGCATTGTGTTCAAGAACTCCAAGGTCTTCCTGCGTTAAGGTAATATCTTCGATTGTCTCTGTTACTGGCCCGGGTTCGGGGGTTTCCGGCAGTTCTTCCAAAGGTGCTGTTTCAATGCCTGTCTGAATTTCGTCCCCGGTAATTATTTTATCAATGTCCGTTATCTGGACATCGGAAGGCGCATCATTCTCGTTAATCTGAATTTCGGTCGAGTTATCAAATAGTCCGCTCAGGTTCTCCCTTAATGAAAGATATATTTCATTATCCTGCATCATAAGGGATTCAATTTCCTCGCGGGAAAGTATTATTAAGTAGCTGTCAACAAGCGCAACGGCTGTTGAAGTGCGGGTAGTTTCCTCAAAGTATTCGTCGTTTCCGAAGAATTCATTCTCGCCGAAAAGGTACGACTTTGCCTTTCCGAGCATTTTCTTTTTTATGATATTAATCTTGCCGTTAACAATTAGGTAGATAAAATCGGAGGGCGCGCCTTCGCGGTATACAACCTCTCCCTCCCCCACTCTCACAAGACGCCCTTTAACTTCGTCAAGATTTAGTGAGGCTAAATCCGTATTTTTGAAGAGATTATTATTTTTAAGTGAATCATAAAACTGATTGTTCATTATGAAACCACCAAAATTGAAAGAAGCGCTTGAACATTTGTCTAAAAATGATAAGACACTCTCAACTATAATAAAAAACAACGGTATCTGCAATTTAACACCTAGAAAAGAATTCTTCAATTCTTTATTGGAGGCAATTATCGGACAGCAGCTTTCAGTTAAAGCGGCAGATTCTATAATTACCCGTTTTTATGCCCATTTCGGCCAAAAACCGCATCCTGCGGACGTTTTGAATGAGGATCCGGACTTAATGCGGGGGCTTGGACTCTCGAATGCCAAAGTAAAATATGTCAAAGACCTGGCCTCAAAAATCCTAAATAAAGATATTCTGCTGGATGGGATTGATAAAAAAACGGACACTCAGATAATGGAAGAGCTGATTAAGGTTAAAGGGGTAGGGACCTGGACTGTACACATGTTTCTTATTTTTACACTCGCAAGAGAGAATGTTCTCCCTACGGGAGACCTCGGACTTAAGAAGTCAATAATGATAAACTATAGGCTTAAGGAGCTTCCCACAGAGGAGCAGATAATAAAAATTTCAAAAAGAAGAGGATGGGCTCCATATAATTCCCTGGCTTCCTTATATTTGTGGAAGTCTCTTGATAATAAATAGAATCTTTCACCAATTGAAAGCATCGTATTAATGGAAGAAACAGAAATTATTGAAAAGGCTCAATCGGGGGACAGGCAGGCACTGCAAAACCTGATTAAGAAGTACGAGCAGACGGTATATAATTTTTCCTTTAAGATTTGCCGTAATAAGGAAAAAGCGGAAAATACAATGCAGGAGACATTTCTCAGCATGGTAAAATCGCTTAATCAGTTCTCCGGCAATTCTAAACTCTCAACCTGGCTCTATACGGTAGTATCGAATCATTGTTTAATGCTTGCCCGATCCCAGAAGAAATATGAATATACTCCAATTGACGACGACAACGCGTTGATAGACGAAAAGGATGTAGCCGATTGGAGTGTGTCGCCGGGCAGAGTAACCGAAAATAATGAACTTAAGGAGCTGCTCGACAATGCGATTTCCAAACTGGAGCCTGAATACAGAATTGTATTCCTGCTCCGCGACGTTGAAGGACTTTCAACCGAGGAGACAGGGGAAATAGTTAAACTCTCCGTGCCGGCTGTAAAATCGCGCCTGCACAGGGCAAGAGCTTTTTTGAGAAACGAATTAAATAAGAGTTTGGGCCATGAAAATAGAAAGAATTAATTGCAAAGACGTTATGCATCATATATGCGATAACCTTGGGGAAGAGCTCGATTCTCCCAAATGCATTGAAATAAAGGCTCACCTCGAAGATTGCGACTGCTGCCGTAATTACAGGGAATCCATCGATACCACCATTAGGCTGTATAAGGAATATAATGTTGAAGTAAATGAGGATATGCATAAGCGCCTGATGGATTTTCTGGAGAATAAAAAAGATTGCGGCTGCTGATTCTGCGGTATGGTTTTTAATGAGACACGCTTAGGCGTGTCTCACTGTTTTAAAAACTAAATTATTTCCAGCATTCTCTGAATGGGAATGCGCGCCTTGGCGGCAAGTTCTGCCGGGACTTTGACTTCGAACTCTTCATTCAGAAGACAATTATAAAGCTTCTCCATCGTAATCATTTTCATATACTCGCAAACGGCGTTTTCGCTTAATGGATAAAAATTCCTCTCCGGCTGTGCCTTTTTAAGCCTGTGAATAATTCCCGTTTCGGTTGCAATGACAAAATCTTTCGCTTCCGATTTGTTTACGAAATTAATCATTCCTTCGGTAGAGAAAATCTTAAGGTTCTTGCAGTCCTCATATACTGCCGATTTAAGCATGCAGGAAGAGGAGCAACCGCACTCGGGATGGATTAGAAATTCGGCGTTGGGGTATTTTTCATAGACAGCATTAAAATCCACATCCCCTATTTTTTCGTGAACGTGGCACGATCCGTTCCAGATTTCCATTTCTCTTCCGGTAACAGCCTGAACATATCTGCCCAAAAAACGGTCCGGCAGAAAAAGAATTTTTTTCTCTTTCGGAATTGCATTTATTACCTGCACTGCGTTTCCCGAAGTGCAGCAGTAGTCGCTTTCTGCTTTAATTTCCGCGGTTGTATTAACGTATGATACAACTATAGCTTCAGGATGCTCTTTCTTCCATTCCCTTAGCTGTTCAACGGTTATTGAAGAAGCAAGAGAGCATCCGGCTTCGGGATCGGGGATTAAAACTTTCTTGCCCGGAGAAATTATTGAGGCGGTCTCCGCCATAAAATGAACGCCGCAGAATACAATTACATCGGCATTCGTCATCGATGCTTCTTTTGAGAGCCCGTATGAATCCCCGACAAAATCCGCAATATCCTGAATCTCAGGAATCTGATAGTTGTGAGCTAGAATTACTGCGTTCTTTTCTTTTCTTAATCTATTTATTTCGTTAATCATTTTGTTCCCTGTAAAAAACATTATTTAATATACTGGCTAAGGTCAAGAGCCTTAACGGAATGTGTAAGAGCGCCGACTGAAATAAAATCTACACCTGTTGCGGCAATTTCTTTAAGCCTGTCAAAGCTCACTCCTCCGGATGCTTCAACTTTAGCCTTTCCATTAATAATTTCAACGGCCTGTTTCATCAGATCAGTGCTCATATTGTCAAGCATTATAATATCCGCGCCTGAAGCAAGAGCCTCTCTTACTTCATCGAGGTTTGATGTCTCAACCTCAATCTTAATATGTGCCGGAGTCTTTTCTTTTACAATCCTGACTGCATTTGAAATGCTGCCGGCTGCTTTTATATGGTTGTCTTTTATCATTACCATATCATAAAGCCCGATGCGGTGATTTGTTCCCCCCCCCATCTTTACGGCATATTTATCCAGCATTCTCTCTCCGGGGGCGGTTTTTCTTGTATCGAGAATTCTGGTATTAAACTCTTTAATTGCATCGGCAAACCGGGAGGTTGCAGTAGCAATACCGCTCATTCTCTGGAGGAAATTGAGAGCCGTTCTTTCTCCCGTTAAAATAGCGCGGAGTTTACCCGTGAATTCCACAATCAGGTCTCCCTTGGTAATTTTATCCCCATCCGATTTGTGAATATACCAGTTCATTTTCGGGTCGAGGCGGCGGAATACTCTTTCGGCTACCGGAAGTCCTGCCAAAATTCCCTCTTCCTTTGCAATTATATAAGCAGAGGCTTCCTCCGATTCCCCTATGAGAGAATCGGTCGAGATGTCCCCTTCCCCAATGTCCTCTTTAAGGGCAAGCGATATTATCTCATCTACCAGATGTGAGTCAAGAAAATCCATAAAACCTTAATTTTTATAGTGAAAAGTTACTAAAAAAAGGGGGGGGAGCCAAATCGGAGAGGAGGAGGCCCTCCGGGAGATCATCCTTCACCCCACGGATAAATCCGTGGGTCATAATTCCTCTATTGTAGTAAGGCAAGTCCCGTATGCCTCACATAACCCATGGCTTCAGCAATGGGAGGGGACAAAAAAACCCTCCCCCCCTCGACAAGGAGAATATGATAAAAAAATCCCATTTAAAATTAAATCAAGCCGGGAATTTTGCTATTTTTACCCTGATAAATTTAAGCCGGAACTAATTACATAATATTATAGAGAGCAGCTATATGCATCTTCAATTATTAGACTGGATAATAATAGTAGTCTCACTTCTAATCTGTTTTGTTCCCGCGCTTTTTTTCGGAAAGAGGGCCGGAAAGAACACATCGGAATTTTTTGCTTCGGGGCGTTCAGTTCCCTGGTGGCTTGCCGGTTTATCGATGGTGGCAACCACATTCAGCAGCGATACCCCAAACCTTGTTACCGATATTGTACGCCGAAACGGCGTTGCCGGAAACTGGGTCTGGTGGGCATTTGTATTAACCGGTGTAGCAACGGTATTTTTCTATGCACGCCTCTGGAGACGTTCGGGCGTAATGACAGACCTTGAATTTTATGAACTCCGCTATTCAGGAAAGGCGGCAGGCTTTGTAAGGGGATTCCGCTCTGTTTATCTCGGCTTCTTTTTCAACTGTATGATTATGGCAACCGTTAACCTTGCCGCGTGCAAGATTGCAGGCATCCTGTTCGGATTGGACAGATGGCAGACTCTACTGTTTGTAGGACTGCTTAACGTAATATTTGCTACGCACTCAGGGTTGTGGGGAGTGCTGGTCATAGATATGATTCAGTTTTTCATTAAAATGACCGCGGTAATAGCCGCCGCATATTTTGCTCTGCAGCTTCCTGAAGTAGGGGGATTAAGCGGACTGGTAGACAAGCTCTCAAATACTGCAGGACCAAACGGGATTAATTATTTGAATATTCTTCCCGATTTCAGCAACAACTGGGATATTGCTCTGGCGGTATTTATAATGCCGATTGCGGTGCAATGGTGGGCAGTCTGGTATCCGGGGGCAGAACCGGGAGGAGGAAGCTACATTGCACAGAGAATGCTCGCATCAAAATCGGAAAAGGATTCTTTAGGCGCCGTGCTCTTTTTTAACGTTGCCCATTACGTACTGCGTCCCTGGCCCTGGATTCTTGTGGCTCTCGCATCAATTATTGTATTCCCGCAGCTTTCCGATATCCAGAAAGCATTTCCGAATCTCGACCCGAAATTACTCGGGCACGATATTGCTTATCCCGCTATGCTTAAATTCCTTCCGGTCGGGTTTATCGGTCTGATGGTAGGGGGACTAATTGCCGCTAACTCCTCAACAATACTTACTCATTTAAATTGGGGCGCTTCTTACCTGGTACACGATTTTTACCGCCGCTTTATTAAAAAGGATGCCACCGAAAAGCATTATGTGTTCGCAGGCAGAATTGCCACTTTAATTCTGTTCTTTGCTTCATCGGGACTCGTATTTTTCCTTGACTCTGCAAAAGACGCATTCGATATTATTCTGCAGATTGGTGCCGGCACCGGCCTGTTATATCTTTTAAGATGGTTCTGGTGGCGCATAAACGCCTGGTGCGAAGTTGTTGCAATGGTAAGCTCTTTCATTATTTCAATTATTCTTCTGATACTCGGAAGAAACGGAATGGTAATAAGCACTCATATCGGATTGATAATTACAATCTTATTTACTTCAATCAGCTGGATTATTACTGCGTATGTAGGCCCCCAGACAGATAGAAAGACACTTATAGATTTCTACAAGAAGGTACGTCCTTTCGGCCCGGGCTGGGAACAGATACGCATTGAAGCGGGAATCTCAAAAGAATCCGCAAAGGCTTCCGGCGAAAATATTCCGATGGGACTCATAGGATGGGTTGCCGGATGCATTGTTATCTGGTCTGCTCTATTCACAGTCGGGAACTTCCTTTACGGGAGATATGATTATGCGTTCGGACTTCTTGCCGTGTTTGTTGTAAGCGGTATTGTGCTTGTGAGGATAATAAATAAATTATGGAACGCGAGCAGCGAAGCAGCATAAAAGATAAACGGTTTATAAGGAAAAAAAAGACGCCATCAGGCGTCTTTTTTTATGTGCAGTTCTATTCAGCTATAGGAATAATCCTGTAGCTGTAATTATATGATTGATACGGGAGCCGGTATTTTTCAAGAGGGAGCGCTCCCCATGAATTTATTCCTCCGAGTCCGTATTGAACCAGATCTATATCCAGATGAACGAATTTATCAGGCTCAAGTTCCCCGGAGTGGGTCTGTGTCTTTTCCATACCCGGAAAGAGCTGGTTAATGCTGTAGGGAAGGGCGTTTATGTTAAGGGGAACACTTGTCATTTCAATCCTGAATCCTGTACCGTCATTCCGTGATATTATTCCGTAACGGACATCCGTCTTGTTGCCGCTTTCCTGCGGACGGACATAAGGATAATACTGGTCAATAATCTTCCCTTCATATTCTCCGATAAAAGCCGATAAATAACGGTCTGAATAGGATTCGCCCGGCCCTCTGCCGTACCATTTTATATTCTCAAAATCGGCTGGAAGATAAAAATGATTACCAAAGCGGAACATATCGGGATATGTTCCTTTTATTCTCCTAAAATCATTAGATATCAATATAGAGCCCGAGCCGTCAATTTCATAAGTTTGAATATATTTTGCGTCTCCGCCGAAAATGTTTTTCTCAAAAGTCACCTTATAGCCGGAGCTTATTTTGTCAACTTTGTAAGA
>JAEXUB010000019.1 GCA_023453125.1 Bacteroidota bacterium | reverse complement strand
CTTCATTTTTTCTTCTGCAGAAGATACAGCCCGGGAATAAGCATAACTGGAAAGCTCTGATGTTTTCAATAATGCTCCTTCCGGCGGGATTCGTTTATATATCTACTTTTAAAATGATAGATGCGGGATTTTTGTTTACAGGTTACCGTTACTTCGCATCCCCCCTCGCAAATATAATTATAGGATTGATTCAATCATTTATCGGCCTCTTTTTCTTCTATAAATTCTATTTCACCGATGCCGGCAATAGGCAGCTTAAACCTTATAAATATATTTTGTGGGGATATTCCATTCCCCCTTTAGTTTTTATTTTAGCAATCATTATTTCGGTTAAATCCGCAGTCTATTTTGAGAGCATTCTTTCAAAGCTGATGCTTCTCAACCTATTGAGTCTATTTTATCTACTAATAAAGAGCAAACCAGATGCTGGAAATAATTCTTAATATCTTTCTTATCATAGAAAATGATTTTGTAATTGCATTTAAGGCTAAAGCCCACGAGATGGAGGGGGGAGACGACCGGAAGATCGATTTCCTAAAGAAAAGCGTCTGGGCCGATTTTGAGGATGCAATTCACTTCGATGCTCCCTCGAATGAAAAAGGGGAGTATATGAAATATAAAAAATTTGCCCGCCTTGAACAGCAGGGAATGCAGTTCAGGCTTTTTGAGGAAATCTTTACTCATTTTAACGTACCTCAGAATCCTATTGTATGCGTTACTCCGGTTGTTAACGGTAAAATTCTCGGAAATTAATTATTAAGGATGAATAAATAAATGAATCTGACACAGAATGAAATTGAACAATTAGGTATCAATACTATCAGGACACTTGCCATCGATTCAGTTCAAAAGGCAAATTCCGGGCATCCCGGAATGCCGATGGGATGCGCCCCGATTGCATATCTTCTCTATACAAAAATTATGAAACACAATCCTGCCAATCCCAACTGGTTTAACAGGGACAGGTTTGTCCTATCGGCAGGGCACGGCAGCATGCTGCTTTACAGCATACTGCATTTAACCGGATATGCAATAACCCTTGATGATATTAAAAACTTCCGTCAGTGGGGAAGCATTACGCCTGGACATCCTGAATACGGTATGACCCCCGGAGTTGAGACAACAACAGGGCCTCTTGGACAGGGAATTGCAAACGCAGTGGGAATGGCTGCCGCGCAGAAATATATGCAGGCAAGATTTAATAAAGAGAATCACGAGATTATAAACCATAAGATATATGTATTAGCCGGCGACGGCTGCCTTATGGAAGGAATTTCGCACGAAGCGGCTTCTTTTGCAGGGCATAATAAGCTGGATTCCCTTATTCTCCTTTATGATAATAACAGTATAACTATTGACGGCAGCACCTCTTTATCCTGTTCTGATGATGTTCAGAAAAGATTTGAATCGTACGGCTGGGCTGTGCAGAAAGTTAATGATGTAAACAATCTTCAGGAACTCGAAAAGGCAATTAAGACAGCTCAGGCTCAGATAGATAAGCCTTCAATTATTATTGTGAATACTCATATCGGTTTTGGTTCTCCAAACAAGCAGGATAAGGAATCGGCGCACGGTTCTCCTCTGGGGGATGATGAAATTAAGCTTACAAAGAAAAATTACGGTTGGGATGAGAATTTGAAATTCCACATTCCTGAGGAAGTTCATAAGATGTTCGAAAGTATGAAGATTAAATTCGGCAATTATGAATCGCAGTGGAATAAAATGCTCGAAAAGTATTCAGAGGAATATCCTGCCGAAGCGGAACTGCTTAATAAAATGATTAATAGGGATTTAGGAACAGATTGGAAAAAGAGCCTTCCCAAATTTGAAGATACATCTAAAAAGATTGCAACAAGAGCAGCCTCAGGAAAAGTGATAAACTCAATTGCTCCTGTTGTTTCCTCGCTCATAGGGGGTTCTGCAGACCTGGCTCCATCGAATAATACTAAGATTGAAAATGAACCTGCATTCTCTCCTGCAGGTTTCGGGGGGAGGAACTTCCATTTTGGGGTGCGCGAGCATGCAATGGGGGGAATTATGAACGGAATGGCCGTATACGGCCCGTTAATCCCCTACGGAGGTACATTCCTTGTATTCTCCGATTATATGCGCCATTCGGTCCGTATTGCGGCCCTGAGCCATATTAAAGCGGTATATGTGTTCACTCACGACAGCATAGGACTTGGGGAAGATGGCCCGACCCATCAGCCTGTTGAACATATAGCCTCCCTAAGGGTAATCCCGAACCTGCAGGTAATACGCCCGGCCGATGCAAATGAAACTTCATATGCGTGGCAGGCGGCTCTTGAGTATAATGGCCCTACGGCTTTAATACTTTCGCGGCAGGCTCTTCCTGTTTACGACAGGACTAAATATGCTTCTGCAGAAGGAGTACTGAAAGGGGGGTACATAATGAAGGATTCTGATTCAGAACCGAAAGTAATTTTAATTGCTACCGGATCGGAAGTTGAACTTGCCCTTAATGCCGCTGAAATTCTCGAAAAAGACGGCATCCCGGTAAGGGTGGTTAATATGGCATCTACCGAACTTTTCGATAAGCAGAGCAGTGAATATAAAAACTCTGTTCTCCCGTCTCAAATTACTGCCCGTGTATCCATAGAAGCGGGAGTAAAGCAGGGGTGGGGGGAATATACAGGTTCAAATGGAGCCTGCATCAGCATAGATAAATTCGGGGCATCGGCTCCGGATAAAATCCTTTTTGAAAAATACGGTTTTACTGTTGATAATGTTGTTCAGACTGCAAAGAGTCTCTTATAAAAAAAACGTCCGGCATTGCCGGACGTTTTTGTTTTAAAGCATATTATACTTTTTTATACTTTAACATCCCACGGTTTTCCTTTTTTCCAGTCGCCTCTTGTAAAATCGGGGACTTCAACAGATTTGCTCTTATTCATTGTAGAAATCTCGCTGAGTTCAACTATAGAGCTCCAGGCAGCCGCATCATAAACCGACTGGTCAAGCGGGAGGCCGTTGCGCAGGCAGTAAATGAGCCTGTAATCCATTATAAAATCCATTCCGCCGTGTCCGCCCACCTTTTTGGCAACCTCCCCAATCTGTTTGGTAAGAGGGTGTTCATATTTCTTCATTAAATCGTCATATTTATCCTTAGGCAGCCAGGAATGAGCCGATGGCTCAAGAGCAATCTGCTGCTGAGGATATTTCATTGCTATTCCTTTAGTGCCGCTCAGAATATGTATTCTGCTGTATGGGCGCGGGCTGGTTGTATCGTGCTGTATCATAATTGTATGTCCCATAGCGGTCTTTACAAGTGTTGTATTCATATCCCCAAGTTTGTACTTCTGTTTAGCTTCGGGAGAATCGGCGCCATATTTCTCAACGGCATATAGAGACATTCCGAACTGATTGGTAGACATTGATGTTAGGAAGTCAAATTTATCACCGGCGTGAATGTTCATAATCTGGGCAACAGGACCAAGTCCGTGTGTGGGGTAGAGATTGCCGGTATGTTTAATTGCCTCTTTAAGGCGCCACATTCCCTGATACCCGTTCTTTGTATCAAATTTAAGAGAACGTAAATCGTGTATATAAGCACATTCACCGTGGATAATTTCGCCGAGCAATCCCTGCCGTGCCATATTAAGAGTTGCCATTTCAAAGAAATCATAGCAGCAGTTCTCAAGCATCATGCAGTGGCGTCCGGTGGATTCCGAAGTGTTGACTAATTCCCAGCAGTCTTTAATTGTAAGGGCTGCGGGAACTTCGGTTACTGCGTGTTTTCCGTGCTTCATTGCATAAAGACAGATTGGAGTGTGTAAAAGCCAGGGAGTGCAGGTGTAAACAAGATCAATATCATCTCTTTCGCAAAGTTTTTTCCATCCTTCTTCTCCTGAATATTCGGCAGCTTCGGGCCTGCCTTCTTTAACAACCGCGGCATTTACCTTTTTAACACGTTCAGGTAGAAGGTCGCACAATGCCTTAACTTCAACCCCTTCAATTTTCATCATTCTTCTAACTGCGTCGGGTCCTCTCATACCTAATCCGATAAATCCGATACGTACGGTATTAATCGGGGCAGCGGCAAATCCGAGCATGCTTTTACCCTTGCGTGCTTTAACCTGCTTCTCTGAAAATTCAATTATTTCTTTGCCGAATACGGGCATTGAAGACATTCCGATTGCAGCCCCGCTAAGCAATGTGTTTTTTAAAAAATCCCTTCTTGAAGTGCTCATAGACCCTCTCTATCTGTTTAAATACTCTATTCCGGATGGCAGAAAATGATGAACGTTAAACAATTAAGTAAATAACTTATGTAATTTAATAATTTTAGGAGCATAAATGCCACAAACAAATATTCTAAATGGAGCAAATAAATTAAACAGGAGATAATCTCCTTTGCATATTGATGGAATAATTTAATTTCTTATTTTTTAGCTGAATTAATCTTCATATAGGGAACGGATGAAAAAGAGAGAAAAGCTGATAATCCTGGTTCTGTTTTTAGTTTTACTGGGTGCTGCCCCCAGGCAGAAAAAGGATGAAAAAAAATTCATAAGGCCGAATGTAATTTTTATTGTGGTTGACGACCTTGGATGGCGCGATGTCGGGTTTATGGGAAGCGGGTTCTATGAGACTCCCTACTTGGACCGTCTTGCGAGACAGGGAATAATTTTCAGCAATGCCTATTCATCCTGCGCAGTCTGTTCTCCCAGCAGGGCTTCTCTCCTTACCGGGAGGTATCCTGTACGAATGGGAATTACAGACTGGATTAGAGGAAGCAATAACGGAAGTAAAATTCCGGCTGACGGTAAGAATCCGGACGGGTATGAAAAGGAAAAAGGGGCTTTTCTTAAAACTCCTGTAAACGCGCTCTGGATGGAAAAAGAAGAGGTGACACTCGCAGAAGTTCTTAAAAAAGAAGGATACTCAACAGCTCATATCGGCAAATGGCATTTGGGATTTGATGACTGGTTCCCCGAGAAGCAGGGATTCGATATAAATATCGGAGGAGTCGATTTTGGAGAGCCCCCCGGTTATTTTGATCCTTATGAAGCAGGTAAATTGAAAATTAAAAATCTCAATTCCCGTATGAAGGGGGAATATCTCACCGATAGGGAAGGGGATGAAGCGGTAAACTATATAAGGACAAATAAGGATAAACCTTTTTATCTCAATTTATGGCATTATGCCGTGCATACCCCTCTGCAGGCAAAAAAGGAAATGGAGCAAAAATATCTTAACAAAACAAAGGCCGATAAAACAATGCCTGACTGGATAGCCGAAAAAGATGATATGAATGCTCATTTTAGAAGCCGTGAGCCTCTCAATGGGCAGCGAAATCCGACTTATGCTGCTATGATTGAAAGCATCGACCTTGCATTCGGGAGAATAATGAAAACCCTGGAAGAAGAGGGAATTCTTAATAATACCATAATCGTTTTTACTTCCGATAACGGGGGACATATTGTGGCTACCGATAATTCCCCGGCAAAAATGGGGAAAGGGCATGCCTCCGAAGGAGGAATTAGAGTGCCTTTGGCTATCTGGTTCCCGGAACAGATAAAGCCTCAATCAGTTTGCGAAACACCTGTTATGGGAATAGATCTTTTCCCCACGCTTTTGTCTATGACAGGCTCAAAATATGTACCGGTTAATAAAATTGACGGTACAGACCTTACCCCTCTTTTCAAGCAAAAAGGAAAAATTAAAGAGAGAGATTTATTCTGGCACTATCCTCATTACTGGTGGGGAATGAAGGTGAAACCATACAGTATTATCAGGAGCGGGGAATGGAAACTGATTAAAAACTATGAAGATAATTCACTAGAATTGTACAACATAAAAGAGGACATTGGCGAAACCGTCAATTTGGCGTCCAGCGAGAAGGGCTTAGTTAAAAAGCTAAACGCCCGGTTTGATAGTTGGATTGGTTCAATGAAAGGGAAATTCCCTGTTAAGGAGTAAAAAAATATTATTCAAAAAAAAATCCCGCTTAAAGCGGGATTTTTTTTACCGGATAATAATTTCGTCGCAGAAGAGCCAGGCCTTTCCTCCTGCATTAGTGTGCCATACAGGGCATTTGCCAATATTTTTCCCCGTGATTCTGATCTTTTTATTCTCTTTCATATTAACGCGGAATGTAAAACTCTTTTTGAATGGAGTTCCCCTTTTATCCGGAACCGGATTGTTAAATTGTTTGACCTGTTTAAATTTAGTACCGTCATTAGAGATTTCGAGTTTTACTGTTGAAGGGAGAAATATCCAATTTTCACTTTTCTGCAGGAATCCGATTCGAATTTCATTTAAATGTTCAGCCTGCGGCAATTCAATCTCTGCCAGAAAGTCTTTTTCTTCAATGCCGGTCCACCCGTTTAGAGAAACATTAAAAAGCTCTCCGTCGGGAAATACCATTCCGTCGGTCAGATTTCCCTTATATTTTTCCGATGGAGGATTTGCGAGCAAATAGGTTAATCCAATTCCTTTATGCAACAGTTTTTCCTTGTTCTTCGGGAGGAATTTTGAATAGGAAGTATCGTCATATTTTTTCTGAAGCCTGTAGAGTTTTGCCTTAAGAGCAGCCGCTGTTTCTTTGTATTCGGGAGATGCGTAAACATTTTTCATTTCATCCGGATCTTTACGCAGGTCATACAATTCCCAGGAATCAATGTCATAATAGAAATGAATCAGCTTGAATTCTTTAGTCCTTATTCCATAATGTCTCTTAACCATATGCTCGGCGGGGAATTCAAAATAATGATAGTAAATTGAGTCCCTGCTTTTGGCAAAAATATTCTGTTCAAGGAGCGGGCGGAGAGAATTTCCCTGCATCTCTGTTGGAATCCTTACCCCGGCGTAATCAAGGAAAGTAGGGGCGAAATCGAGATTCATTACCATATTCTCCAAATCGGTACCGGGTTTTATTTTTCCCGGCAGACGCATTAACAGGGGCATCCGGAGGGATTGTTCATACATAAACCTTTTATCGAACCAGCCGTGCTCGCCGAGATAAAATCCCTGGTCGGATGTATAAACCACCAGGGTATTACCGGTTAATCCGCTTGAATCGAGATAATTGAGAATTCTTCCTACGCTTTCATCAACCGATAGAATACACCTCAGATAATCTCTCAGATAATTCTGATATTTCCATTTATCCAGTTCATTCTCCTTCGGTTTAAGCGTTTTATATTCTGCGCTCCTCTTTTTATAAATTCTGTCCCATTCGGCTCTCTGTTTATCGGTCATTCTTGAGTAAATGCTTCCCCAGTAATCGCCGAAAATAATTTCACGCGACGGGTCTTCAACCTCCTCTTTCTTCAGATCCACCTTAAGGTCATAATCCATAGACATATTTTTGGAGATGGACATTTCGCTTTTAGGGGGGGCATCGGAGCGGGATTTATAATCGTCAAAGAATGTATCGGGAATAGGAAAATCTTTTCCTTCAAATGCATCAATGTATTTAAGATTCGGAAGCCAATTGCGGTGCGGGGCCTTATGGTGCATTAATAGGCAGAAAGGTTTTGTCTTATCCAGGCTATCAATCCAATTTATTGATTTATCGGTAATAAGGTCTGTGACGTATCCATCAACTCTATCCCTCTTTCCCATTTCTATAAAATCGGGATTATAATAATCCCCTTGTCCGGGGAGAATGTTCCAATAGTCAAATCCTGTAGGGTCGCTTTTGAGGTGCCATTTGCCGATAACGGCAGTATTATAACCGGCATTCCGAAGCAGTTTAGGAAATGTCATCTGTGAGCCGTCGAATGCCGTTGCGTTGTCAATCATACCATTCTTATGGCTGTATTTACCGGTTAAAAGTACTGCACGGCTGGGGCCGCAAATTGAATTAGTGCAAAAACTATTAATAAACCGGCGTCCTTCTTTCGCCAGACGGTCTATGTTGGGGGTGTTAATCAAACGGTTATCGTAACTGCTTATTGCCTGATATGCGTGATCGTCCGACATAATGAAAAGTATATTATATTTCCCCTTCCCGGCGGCTTCAAGAATGTTGAATGGAATAGCCAGTCCGGCAGCTCCCATTGCCGCAGTCTTTATAAAATCCCTTCTTGTAAATCCGCTGAATTCTCCCTTATTCATAGCGTAAGTCCTCCCCAGGCGAGAGCTTAATCACTTTTTTATCCATATTTTTTATGCTGATGTTCTTTCCGAGAATCTCTCCGTTGTATTTATTACCTTCAATAGAGACATTCCTGCATCCTTCAAAGGAGATTGTATATTTTCTGTTATGGAATGGAGTAAACCGGCTGCTTCTAGTAAGAATATTTCCTTTGAAGGTTAATCCTTGAACCGATTTTGCATATAGCACCGGGTAGTCGTATGGGAAAAATTCATTCTCTTCAATTCTGATATTTTTATGAAATGGTTTCGCCGGATCGGGTTTAGGGATTTCCGGATAAATGCTTATGATTGCCTCGCTGAACTGATAATTAGAAGTCATGCAGGGGTCAAGGAATTTGTTGTTTTTAATAAGTACGTTTTTAACCGCACCCGATTCAAACCAGTTGTTGGCATCTCCGGCAATTAATATTGCCGAACCGCTCGATTCGAATGTGTTGTTCCTGATTATTACATCGCCGGGGGTTGAAATAAGTATTCCCCTGGCTCTGCAGCTTTTAAAACGGGAGTTTTGAATCAGGACATCGGGAGTCCAGGTTAAATTCTCGAGCGCCGCTCCTTCCTTAATTGATTCCGGAACCGGATTGAGGAATTCAACTTCAAATTCTTCCGCTGAAATTGGCTTGAATGATGTTAATGTCCCTATTGCCACAGTCTCCATAGTCTCATTATTAATGAATCCTATTTTATCATCTTTTACCCCCCAGTCAAGTCCAACGCTCTGGTTGTGCATAAATCTGCAGAGCAGGCGTTTAGGGGAGAGCATTTTCTTAATGCTGACGCTAGTACCGTGGACATTAATAGGGTCATCCATCAGAGCCGCGAATTCGCAGTTGTCAACCAATATCTTTCCCTTGCAGTTAGAAAAATGGAATCCGTCATCGTGCCCGCTTAAAAATCTTCCCTTAGAGTAATTGGGAATCATATTAACGTTTACGAAAAATAGATCCTCGCTGTGCTGCGAAAGGATTCCGAGTCCTGCTGTATGAAATACCGATACATTTTCTATGTTAACATTTTTGCTCTTATATATGAACATTCCTGAATGGTCCCGGGCGCTGTGCCTTAGGACGAGAAAATTTCCGGCTTTAGGTTTGCGAGTAAAAGGTTTTCTTATGCGTACTATCCCATCGGAAAATTCTTCGGCAGTATATTTGCCCCAGCCTCCTCCGGTAGCGCCGTTATCTCCTGTCTGCGGTGCTACCAGGCGTGATTCCCTTTCGAATTCCATTGCCGAACCGCTGAACCTGCTTTTCCATCCTTCGCCAACGAACACCAGCTTATGATTCTCAAATATATAGGGAAATTGGTACTTGTCTATTTTAAGGTCCATATAGTCATCAGTAACTGTCAGCACCTCTCCCTGAGCAGTGAGAGGGATGTCCCAATCGATAGACAGATTTCTTATAGTGATGTTGGAAGAATTATCAATAGTAAAGGGCTGCACCCGGTCGTGGAAAATAAATTCCGAGCCGCTTCCATCAATAATCAGGTTATTCAGCTTTTCAATAAGTATAGGGCATCTGCGCGGATTAACGACATCGGTATTGGATTCGTAATAATTTCTTTCTTCTGCATGCTGGGGCCAGAAATCATATCTCCCTTTAGGGAAAATTAATATTGGATTCTTTTTGGCGGAGCATTCCTTTAATGCTTCTTTGATCCCCAATACGGCATTTCGTCTGCTATCGGGCTCAATGCCGAATTTTGTTACGAAAACAGAGTCTAATTTCTGAGAGAATACGGATGAAGATGAGGTAATAAGGAAAAGTATGCCTAGAAAGATTTTCTTTGTCATAATAACCCCGTGTTAAAACTGAAATAATATCAGAACAAATATAATGAACGGGGAGATAAATTAATTATCTTACTTTAACCTGCCCGTCTTTCATTTCCCAAACAAAATCGGCAAGTTTAACAAGTTCAGGATTGTGTGTAACAATCAGGAAAGTTTGTTTCCTCTTGTCGCGCAGATCAATAAAGAGCTGATTCAGGGCCTCGCTGTTGGCGGAGTCCAGGTTGCCTGTGGGTTCATCGGCAAATATAATTTTCGGATTATTGGCAAGGGCTCTTGCAACTGCAACTCTCTGCTGTTCTCCCCCCGAGAGTTCGGCGGGTTTATGCGAGAGCCTATCCTTAAGCCCTACAGAATTCAGCAGTTCCTCTGCTTTTGCCAGTGCCTTTGAATGGGGGACGCCGCTTATCATCAGAGGAATTGCTGTGTTTTCCAAACCTGTAAATTCCGGCAAAAGGTGATGGAACTGAAAGATAAAGCCGATATTTTTATTTCTGAAATCAGCAATCTGGTCATCTTTTAAAGAGAAAATTTCGGTGCCCTTAATTTCTACAGTCCCGCTGTCAGGAGTATCAAGGCCGCTAAGGATATGCAGCAGAGTGCTTTTCCCCGCGCCGGAGGCTCCGACAATGACCGTAATTTTATTTTCTTCAAGCTGAAAAGAAATATCTTTTAGTATCTCAAGCCTTCCTTTATCCGTTTTGGAAAAGGACTTACAAATATTTTCTGCTTTTAATATCATATCAATTCTATCTTTTAATTCTAATTTGCGTTTATTCCCATTTAATAGATTCAATGGCGTTTAATTTTGCCGCTTTAAGAGCGGGATAGAGAGCCGCGAGAAAAGTAAGAATAAAAGAAGCTGCCCCTATTGCAATTACGTCGGTAAAAGCAATTTCTACTGGCATTGCGTCAACTACATATTTAAGCGGGTCAAGAGGGTAGAAATTATAGGTTATCTGTAGCCAGCAAACCAGCAGTCCCAATGCCAGTCCGGCAAATGTGCCAATTGCCCCTACAAGCATTCCCTCGAACATGAAAATTCTAACTATCGATTTGGTCTCTGCTCCCATTGCCCTTAGAACGCCTATATCTTTTTTCTTCTCTATAACAGTCATTGAGAGGGAGCTTAAAATATTAAAGGTCGCTACGGCAATAATAAGGCAGAGAATTATGTAGGCAGACCATCTTTCAATGAGCATTACATTATAGAGGTCCTTGTGCAGGTCGTACCAGGTATAAACTGAGAAATCTCCGGAGCCGAATTTATTTATGAGCGATTCTTTAATTTCATCGGCTTTGTTTACATCATCAAGGTAAATTTCGAAGCCGGTAATTTTATTACCTATGCCAAGAATTCTTTGCGCCGAGGTTAAATCGGTTAATGCATTGCCGGCATCGTAATCTTTATTGTTCGACTGGAATATTCCGTTCAGTACAAGCTGGCCTGAAGAGGGGAGTGCCAGACCTGTTATTGATTTCTCAATGTTGTTTGCAGAGACTGCGTTTATGGTATCCCCAATTCTCCCTGAAATTTTCAATGCGGCTGAAAGCCCGATTAATAAACCCGATTTGCCCTCGCTGATATCAAAATCCCCGGCAAAAATTTTTCCTTCGAAATTTTTACCCAACAATTCATCCCCGTTTTCAATTCCTTTAAGGGATACAATTTCGTAGGCGCGCTTTTTAATTAGAAGCACTTTCCCTTCGGCAACAGAAGTAAAATGAGTAACACCTCTAATTTTCTCAATTTCCTTTTTATACTCGTCGGCGCGGCTGTACCCTTCGGGAGATGTGATAACAATCTTTATATGGGGGTCAATATTGATTAAAATTGATTTTACAATGCCGCCGAAACCATTAAACACAGAAAGCACTACAATAAGCGCGGCCACTCCAATTGTAATTCCGAGTGTAGATATAATTGAGATGATAGAGATTAGGTTTATCTTTCTCTTTGAACGGAGGTATCTTTTTGCGACGAAAAATTCAAACATTATTCAAACCTTATTGCTGATATAGGTTTAATTTTTGACGCAATATAGCTTGGAATTACAGAAGCGGCAAGGCTTAAGAGAAGAGCAATGGCCGAAACTGAGGCATAATTAAACACATTAAATGAAATGGGTACGGTTGAAAGGAAATAAACTGAATCGGGCAGCGATATTATGGAATACTTCTGCTGCAGAAGGGATAGAATAAATGCCGTAATGTTGCCTATTAGAATTCCGAGCCCGGCAATATATATTCCGTTATATATAAATATTCTTATTATGTCCCTTCGCTTCATTCCGAGTGCCTTTAAGATTCCTATTTCCTGTGTCTTCTCGAGAATGAACATAAGCAGCGTTCCCACGATGTTGAATACTGCAACCAGCACAATAAGTCCAAGAATAATGGGTATTGGTTTTTTCTGGAGTTCGAGCCAGGTGAAGATGTTTGAATGGACCTGATAAACCGAACGGGGATAGTATGGATATCTCAAATCGCTCTGAAGGAGGGTGTTGATTGTGTCTATCCTGCTCACATCATTCAGCCTGAGGTTGTAGCCCGAAATGTAATCGGGGGTTTCAAAAAAATCTTTGGCGGCCTTTATATTTATATAAACGTTTCTGTCGTCATACTCTGCCATACCGCTTGAGTAAATGCCTTTAACAATAAACTGTTCAATTGCAGGGGGATTGGCTTCGGAGGGGATGGCGTCCTTTTTTAATGAAAAGAGGGTTATTTTATCCCCCGTTTTAACAAACAGTTTTTCGGCCAGTTTTTTCCCTAAAATAAGTGAATTTGCCTCTTTAAGGTTAAAATCCCCCGAAATCATATATTCTTCAAGTCCTTTACCGTGATCATCCGAAATTCCGGTAATATTCACACCGTCGGTCCCTTTTGAGGAGCGGATTATTCCCAGTTTTGAGACAAAAGGGGAAAGGGATTCAAAATAGGGGGAAGCCAAAGCCTTTATTTTTGATTCAATTTCGGGGGAATCAGGGAGGTTTCTATCGCCGAAAGAACTTATATAAATATGGGAGCGGAAATTAAAGATCTTTTCTTTAACAACCGCATCAAAACCATCGAGGATTGTGAGAGAGATAATTACGACAGCTACCCCCAGAGCAATGCCTAAGACTGAAATAAGGCCAATAAAGGAGAGAAATTTAGAACTCTTCCTTGAATTGACGAATTTTTTTACGATAATGGCAGTAAGTGTCATATTTTCTGCGTAATTATAAGGAAAAAAATAGCAAGAATAATTGACATTCAAAAACCAAAAGTATATTTTTACTGACCTTTTTTTTGAAGAAAAGGCTGTTCTCAAAATAGTGAATTTATCCTCGGGGCGTAGCGTAGCCCGGTTATCGCGCCTGCTTTGGGAGCAGGAGGTCGCAGGTTCAACTCCTGCCGCCCCGACGTAAGAAACGCGGTTCTTTTAGTATTGCAAAAAAAGAAACGTGCCCGTAGCTCAATCGGATAGAGCATCAGCCTTCTAAGCTGAGGGTTAGTGGTTCGATTCCACTCGGGCATACTTAAATGGTGAGCATAGCTCAGTTTGGTTAGAGCATCTGGTTGTGGCCCAGAAGGCCGTGGGTTCAAGTCCCATTGCTCACCCCAAGTATTGTGAATATTGAAATTTTGGCCCCATCGTCTAATGGTTAGGACCTCGCCCTTTCACGGCGGTAATAGGGGTTCGAATCCCCTTGGGGTCACAATAAAAACCTTAAAGTTTTCTTTAAGGTTTTTTTGTTTTAAATATTATCTTTGTAGCATGAAATTGCTTAAAGACTATATCGAGATAATTGCAAGGAACGACTCCTATTCCACCCCCGGGGGCAAATCCTCTTTATTCCCGGCTCTCTTCTTCTATCCCAAACTCGCCTCAATTGTATATTCCAGCAACAGGCTGGCGGTAAAAGGACTTTACGACGATATTCACTGGCCTAATTCCTCAATTGAAATCTTTCATGCACTTGAAAATGCGGGAATTAAATTTGAAATTGAAGGAATGAAGAATTTTCAATCCTTTAATACTGCTGCTATATTTGTCGCCAATCATATGAGTACCCTAGAAACTCTAATCCTGCCCGGACTTATTCATCCCGTAAAACCGGTTTGCTTTGTTATGAAGGAAGAACTTGTGAAGTATCCTTTCTTCGGCGCTGTTTCAGGAGCAAGAGACCCTATTCTTGTGGGGCGGGATAATCCGAGAGAAGACCTGATGAAAGTAATTGACGGGGGATCGGAAAGAGTGGGAAGAGGCAAATCGATTGTAATCTTTCCGCAGAAGACAAGAACTGCCAAAATTGACGCCGCTGCATTTAATACTCTCGGCATTAAGCTGGCAAAAAAGAATAATGTACCAGTTATTCCCGTGGCAATTGTATCTGACGCCTGGAGCAACGGCCGGATAATTAAAGATTACGGAAAGATTGATCCTTCAAAAAAAGTATACTTCAGTTTCGGCGAACCCATATATGTTAAGGGGAACGGAGCGGAAGAACATCTGCAGGTTATAGACTTCATTAAGGCAAAATTCATCTCCTGGGGAAGAAAAGACCTTATAATCGAATAATTCCATCCTTAACAATTACTTAACATTCCCGTAATATTCACTTAACATTGCATCTTTATTTTGCGTACGCATTTAAAATTAAACTAGGACGCAAAATGAAAAAATATCTTTTACCGCTTCTCTTGGTTATTCTCACTTCAGCCCCGGGGCTGTTTGCACAGGATTCCTTAAAGGCAAAGATTGATGAACTTAAAAGTGCCCTTGAAGGATTAAACGAATCCTACCTCGAAACAAAAACAACAGTTGATGCTCTTAAAAAAATTAAACTCTCAGGTTATGTGCAGTCCCAGTTCCAGAGTATAGAAAAAGACGGCGCCGCCTCGGTTGCCGGAGGAAGTTTTTCGGCAGGTATGCATAACCGCTTTATGGTAAGAAGAGGAAGATTAAAAGTAACTTATGATAACGACCTTACACAGTATGTTGTACAGATTGATGCTACTGAAAAGGGACTCGGGTTAAAAGACGCATACGTTTCATTTAAAGAGCCCTGGCTAAAGACTTTTGGTTTAACAGCAGGTGTTTTTGACCGTCCTTTCGGTTTTGAAATAATGTATTCCTCCTCGAGCCGCGAAACACCAGAAAGATCAAGATTATTCCAATCATTATTCCCGGGGGAAAGAGACCTGGGACTAAAGCTCGAAATCAATCCTCAAGGGGATTTAAGCTTCCTTAATTTCAAAGGAGGATATTTCGCGGGTAACGGTATAAATCCTGAAACTGATAACAATAAAGATTTTATCGGAAGGCTAGGCTTTCAGT
The DNA here is from genome assembly GCA_023453125.1 of Bacteroidota bacterium. Taxonomy (GTDB): domain Bacteria; phylum Bacteroidota; class Ignavibacteria; order Ignavibacteriales; family Melioribacteraceae; genus JAEXUB01. The sequence continues at coordinate 32,673 of JAEXUB010000019.1, read as the reverse complement.
TACCAATATATGATATCAACCTTGCGCTTGACGGAGGTGTATCGGGTTATTTCGGAAATGTAACTCTCGGTTCAGGTAAAACCCTATATACAGTAGATTCCCCATCCCTCGCTAAAAGCGATTTATCAAACAGCACAGTTGAGAGAACTTATATAGGTGCCGATCTTCAGCTCTATTACGATTTCCCTTTCTTGGGAGGCTTCTCTCTCCGCGGTGAGTTCATTTCCGGTAAGCAGCCGGGAACAAATACAAGTCCCAACTCATACACTGCGGCTCCTTCCGGAGATGTTTACCTGAGAAATTTCTTCGGCTACTATATCAATTACGTGCAGAATCTCGGGGACCAGTTCCAGTTTGTTCTTAAATACGATGTTTATGATCCGAACACAGATGTAAGCGGCGACGAAATTGGATCTGTATCTGCGGCAAAACTAAGCGCAGGGGATATAAAGTATTCAACACTCGGGCTCGGATTGATATACCACTGGGATTCAAACGTAAAGATGACATTTTATTACGATATGGTTACAAACGAAACAAGCACAAAACTTGCCGGATTTAATGAAGATATTAAAGACAACGTATTTACATTCAGAATTCAGTATAAATTCTAAAAATGTTTAATAAATAAAGGAATATAAAAATGAAAAAATTATTTGCAGTAATCTTAATAGCGGCAGCGGCTTTCGGATTCACATTATCACAGAATGTAATAACCGTAAAAGGCTCAGACACAATGGTAAATCTGGCTCAGATATGGGCTCAGAAGTATATGGATAAACATCCCGGTGTAACAATACAGGTTACAGGAGGGGGTTCCGGTACCGGAATTGCGGCTTTAATTAACGGTACTACAGATATATGCAACGCCTCCCGCCCGATGAAGCCGAGCGAAAGGGAAAAACTTAAACAGCGCTTTAATTCACTTGGTGTTGAAATTAAAGCGGCACTCGACGGATTGAGCATATATCTTAATAAAGCCAACGGCGTAAAAGAACTTACCCTTGATCAGCTTAAACAGATTTATACCGGCAAAGTTACAAACTGGAAACAGGTTGGGGGCAACGATGCAAAAATAATAGTCTACGGACGCGAAAACAGCTCAGGTACTTATGTTTACTTTAAGGATAATGTGCTTGGCGGAGCTGATTTCAGTTCTACAATGCAGAGCCTTCCGGGTACCGCAGCAGTTGTAAACGCGGTATCAAAAGATAAAAATGCAATCGGATTCGGCGGTGCTGCATACGCTAAAGATATTAAATATGCCCTGGTCAAAAAAGAAGCAAACACTCCCGGGTATGCTCCCACTGAAGAAAATATTAAGACAGGCAAATACCCGATTACAAGGTTCCTTTACCTCTATACAAAGAGCAGACCGACCGGAGAATTGAAAGCATATATTGACTGGATTTTAAGCTCCGAAGGACAGGCAATTGTATCTCAGGTCGGTTATTTCCCAATAAAATAAGTTTATACTGATGCAGAAAAGTAAAATAAAAAAAGAAAACTCACTCGACCGGAAATTCCGGTTGAGCGAGTTTTTGGCAGAATATACAATTAAGGGGGTGTCGTTCATCTCCTTTGCTGTAATTGTTCTCATTTTTCTCTTTGTGTTCAGGGAAACACTCCCGGTATTCAGCGGAGGCGGCGAAACAGTAGACCATTCCCGGCACCAGGAATATGAGACATACGGTGAAGAGCACTTGAATGTAAATACTGATAACATTCAGGGAGATTATTCCTCATTTATGAGCGCGGAAGAAAAAGTTGATTTCGCTAATTTAATGGGAGAAGAATGGCAGCCGGTTTCTTCAAAACCGAAATTCGGATTGTGGCCCCTTATTGCCGGCAGCCTTAAAGTTACCTTAATAGCAATCATTATTGGTTTCCCACTTGCAGTTTTTGCAGCTCTTTACACTGCGGTCTTTGCATCCGGAAGATTAAAGGAAATAATTAAACCGGCAATAGAACTTTTGGCAGGATTTCCGTCAGTTGTAGTGGGATTCTTTGCTCTGGTTACGCTTGCAACACTTTTTCAGAATATATTCGGTTTTCAATTCAGACTGAATGCATTTGTCGGAGGAGTGGCAATGGCGCTTGCCGTCATTCCTCTTGTCTTTACCGTTGCAGAAGACGCTATAAATTCTGTCCCTAAATATTATACCGAAGCCGGTCTTGCCCTGGGGGCAAATAAATGGCAGACTGCACTGTTTGTTATTCTGCCTGCGGCTACCCCCGGAATCTTTGCCGCGCTTCTTCTCGGGTTCGGCAGGGCATTCGGAGAAACTATGATTGTATTGATGGCTACAGGAAACGCGCCCACTTTTAATTTTGACATTTTTGAACCGGTTAGGACATTGTCTGCTACAATAGGAGCTGAAATGGCAGAAGTGGTTTATGGCGATACTCACTATACTGTACTTTTCCTTATCGGTTCAATACTCTTCATTTTTACTTTTGTCCTTAATGCCGTAGCGGAATTCTGGGTACGTAAAAAACTCCTTAAAAGGTTCAGAGGTGAGTGATGATGAAGAATAAGTATCTCGGTTATTCGGTTGTAGCTGTTTCGGCATTTTCCGCTTTTATCATAATCACAATAATTGCCTATATGATGTTCGAGATCTACTCCGGAGGCAGAAATTATCTTACCTGGGAATTCTTAACAACTGCCCCCAGAGAAGGGATGACCCGGGGTGGAATCTTTCCTGCTATTCTTGGTACAGTTCTGATGGTACTGATTATGTCAATTGCCTGTGTGCCGATCGGGACAATAACAGCAATATACCTTCACGAATATGCAAACAGGAATTCTGTATTTACGAAAATGATAAGGTTTGCAGTCAATACTCTTTCGGGAGTACCTTCAATTGTATTTGGTCTTTTCGGAGTCGGATTCTTTATTCAGTTTGTAGGCTCAGGTATGGATAAGGCATTTTCTCCGGAAGGGGAGGTGATATGGGGACAGCCGAATCTATTATGGGCGAGTATGACAATGGCATTCCTTACAATTCCTGTTGTAATAGTTTCAGTAGAAGAGGCATTACGAAACGTACCGGATGATTTACGGGCTGCGGGATTGGCTCTCGGCGCTACAAAATGGCAGACAATAAGAAAAATTGTTCTTCCGAATTCTATATCGGGAATACTGACCGGGTCTATTCTTGCAATAGGAAGAGGTGCCGGTGAAGTTGCGCCAATACTTTTTACGGGCGCCGCATTCTTTCTTCCCCAATTGCCGGGCAAACTGACAGATCAGTTTATGAACCTGGGATACCACGTTTATGTAATGTCTACACAGTCTACTGATGTTGAAGCTACAAAGGGAATTCAATATGCAACAGTGTTTGTTCTTCTACTATGCACTTTTTCTCTAACGCTGATTGCAATTATTGTAAGATATAAATTCAGAAAAAAACTTAAATCTTGAGTAATAATGGAAAATAACACAAAAATAAGAGTAGAAGGATTAAACCTGTTTTACGGAAAAAAGCAGGCGCTTAACAATATTTCGCTTGATATTCAAAAGAATACTGTGACCGCGCTGATCGGTCCTTCGGGTTGCGGTAAATCTACATTCCTGCGTTCGCTTAACAGAATGAACGACCTGATTGACGGCGTTAGGATTGAAGGGAAAGTTTCTTTGGAAGACAGAAATATTTATGATAATAATGTGGATGTTGTGGAGTTAAGGAAAAGGGTTGGAATGATATTCCAGAAATCTAATCCATTCCCGAAATCCATTTATGATAATATTGCATTCGGTCCTAAAATAAATGGGGTAACCGGTAAGAAGGAGCTGGACGAGATAGTTGAAAAAAGCCTTATCCGATCGGCGCTATGGAATGAAGTAAAAGATGACCTTCATAAGAGCGGCCTCTCTCTCTCCGGCGGGCAGCAGCAGCGGCTCTGCATTGCGCGGGCTCTGGCTGTTGACCCTGAAGTCCTGCTTATGGATGAGCCGGCAAGCGCGTTGGATCCTCTTTCTACATCCAAAATTGAAGATTTAATATTCGAATTAAAGAACAATTATACGATTATTATTGTTACACATAATATGCAGCAGGCCTCAAGAGTGAGCGATATTACCGCTTTCTTTTATATGGGAGACCTTGTTGAAGTTTCGGATACAAGGAAAATGTTTACTTCACCAGACAATAAAAAGACTGAAGATTATATTTCAGGAAGATTTGGATAAAAAAAGGAGAAAATAATGCAGGAACATTATACGCAGGAAGTTGAAGACCTAAAAACCAATCTGCACAAGATGGCAGCTCTTGTAGATGAACAGATTGAAAGGGCAATGCGCTCGCTTCAGGAGAATAACCCTGAAATTGCGAATGGAATAAAAGTAAAGGAGCTGGAAATCGACGCCTACGATAATCTTATTCAGGCACAGTGCGAAAGCCTCCTGGCAATGTTCCAGCCTGTTGCGTCCGATTTGAGATACATAATTGCCATTATTATGATAAATAACAATCTTGAAAGATGCGGCGATATTGCGGTTAATATTGCCAACAGGGTTAAGAAGATAGGGCAGGGGCATAATCTGCTCGAAGAATCGGGTATTAAGGAAATGTCGGTAATTGCAAGGCAAATGGTTAAGGATGCGATTGACTCGTTTATAAATAACGACAGAGAACTTGCCAATAAAGTGCTTGCCGCCGATGATGGAGTTGATAAACTGAACAAAGAAGCATTTAAGTTCGCAGTGGCAAAAATGAAGGAAAACGGGGAAGTAATTGACCCTTGTTCCCATTTAATAGTCCTTTCGCGTCAGATTGAAAGGCTGGCAGATCACGCCACAAATATTGCCGAAAATCTTATTTTTTATGTGGAAGCTGAGATTGTCTCGCATAAAAAGAAGCTTAAAAAAGATGGGAAGGGGGAGTAATCCCCCTTTTATCCCCTTTCTTTAAATTTTAACTTTTCTTTGAACTCCCCTCCTAAGTTCATATATTTTGCCTTAAACAAAACAGCTTGCCGAATGAAAACAGTAAAACCGAAAAAACTTTTAAAAGGGGATTTGATTGGAATTATATCTCCTGCTTCGTCCCCCGATGATCTTACAAAGATTAATAAGGGAGTTGAATATCTTGAGAGCCTGGGCTATAAAGCAGCAGTAGGGAAAAATGTTGGCAAAACCAACGGGTATCTCGCCGGTACAAATGCGGAAAGAATAGAAGATCTCCATTCGATGTTTTCTAATAAAGAGGTTAAGGCTGTTTTTACTGTTCGGGGAGGGTACGGTTCTATCCGCCTCCTTGATAAAATTGATTATGACCTGATAAGAAAAAATCCTAAGATATTTGTCGGCTACAGCGATATAAACGCTCTCCAGCTTGCATTCTTAAAGCAATGCGGACTCGTTACATTTTCCGGTCCGATGGTAGCTGTGGATTTCCATAACGAGGTAAGTCCCTTTACTGAAGAGAATTTCTGGAAGATGATTACTTCGGATAAGAAAATAGGGAAGCTGCATAATCCAAACGAAGAACGGTTCTTCCACCTTACCGAAGGAAAAGGGGAAGGGAAGATTATCGGGGGTAATCTTACTATTATCAGCTCGATGATGGGAACGGAATATCTACCTGAATTCGATAAGTCGATATTATTGCTTGAAGACATAAATGAGCCTCCTTATAAAGTAGACAGAATGCTCAACCAGCTTAAACTTGCCAAAGTATTCAGGAAATTAAAGGGAATAATTCTCGGCAGATTTGTAAACTGCTATGAGCCGGATGAAATGAAAAATTCACTTACTCTTAATGAAGTTATCGAAGAATATTTTCATTCTCTTAAGATTCCTGTAATATATAATTTTAAGCATGGCCATATAAAAGATAACCTCACCATTCCGCTGGGGCTGAACGCCTCTGTAAACGCGGGAAAGGGAATAGTAGAGATAACCGAGAGCGGAGTGTCCTAAATCGGACAAAAAATTATTGTTAATTCGTAGAAAATTTCTCTCTATTGTTCTCTCATTTAAGAAAAAGAATTGAAATCCCGCCGTTTTCTAACTTTTTAAGGCTTTTGAGTGTGGTATAAATATTGTCAAAGAATAATGAATTCTACACCGAGGCTGAAATGGAGTTTATTGACGAAGTATATATCAATTCCCTTATAGAAGATAAATCGCTCAATTCCCCCGAAATGCAGAAGGAAGTAATAGCAAAAGCTGCCGGGGCAAAAGGGCTGGATTTAAAGGAAAGCGCGGCTCTGCTCAATATAAAAGACCCCGGAATACTCGAAGAATTATTCCATACTGCAAAATCAATCAAAGAAAAAATTTACGGAAACAGGCTTGTTATTTTTGCTCCCCTTTACATTACTAACCAGTGCGTTAATAACTGCCTTTACTGCGCATTCAGAAGAGATAATAAAGAATTAGTAAGAGTTACTCTTACAATAGATGAAATTAGGGATGAAGTTGAATACCTGGTAAAACAGGGGCAGAAAAGGATTCTTCTGGTTGCCGGTGAACATCCAAAACAGTCGGCCTTAAGCTACGTCGGTGATGCAATCGATACAATTTATAAGGTTAATTACAACGGCAACAACATCAGAAGAGTGAATGTAAACACTGCCCCTCTTAGCCTTGAGCAGTTTAAGACTTTAAAGAGTTTTGGAATAGGAACTTACCAGTGTTTTCAGGAAACTTACCATTCGGCAACATATAAAAATATGCACCCGTCAGGCCCAAAGAAAGATTACGCCTGGCGTTTATACGCAATGGACAGGGCAATTCAGGCAGGAATTGATGACGTTGGAATAGGGGCTTTATTCGGATTGACCGATTACCGCTTTGAAACTCTTGCAATGCTTAACCACGCATTTAACCTTGATGCCAGATACGGTATAGGTCCGCATACAATTTCGGTACCGCGCCTTGAACCGGCATTGAATGCCCCTGCTGCAGAAAAACCTCCTTTTGCCGTAGAGGATCAGGACTTTAAAAAGCTTATTGCAGTTATAAGGCTCGCAGTTCCATATACCGGGATAATTCTTTCTACAAGGGAACGTGCCGAACTTAGAAGAGAATTATTCAATGTCGGTATTTCTCAGATAAGCGCAGGGAGCAGAACTTCCCCCGGTGCATATAAAGAAAGCGAATCCCATAAGGATGAACATAATATGGAACAGTTCCAGCTCGGAGACCACAGGTCGCTTGAAGAGGTTGTAAAGGATTGCTGCGACCTTGGTTATATGCCGAGCTTCTGCACTGCCTGCTACAGATCCGAAAGAACCGGCGACCGGTTTATGGCTCTTGCCAAGTCGGGCACTATAGGAAATATATGCGTGCCGAATGCTCTTGCTACTTTTGAAGAATACTTAAACGATTTTGCATCGGAGACAACTGTAAAAAAAGGAAAAGAATTCCTTGAATCGGAAATTGAAAAACAGAACGAGTCTACACGGAAGAAAGTTAGAAATATGATTGAACGTGTGGATAAGGGAGAAAGGGACGTCTATTTTTAGTATGATGCTTGATGAAATTCTAAATAAGAAAGGGGATTTAACAAAAGAAGAAATAATATTTCTTCTTAGCCTTACGGATGAAGGGGAGATTAATACCCTTTATGCAAAGGCAGATGAAGTCCGCCGCGCTTATGTAGGGGATGAAGTCCATTTCAGGGGAATAATTGATTTTTCGAATTTCTGCGAACAGAACTGCATCTACTGCGGACTTAGGGAGGAAAACTTTTCTCTTCCGCGGTACCGTATGACTGCAGATGAAATAATTAATACGGCTAAGGTTATTTCAAACGCAGGAGTATATACAATTGTACTGCAGTCGGGAGAGGACAGTTTCTACGATGCCGATATGATTTCATACATCATCTATTCAATTAAGCAGAACACAAACCTGGCAGTCACTCTTTCAATCGGAGAAAGAAGGTTCGACGAATACCGGGCGTGGAAAATTGCCGGAGCCGACCGCTATCTTCTGAAGCATGAGACGGTAAATGAAAAGCATTACTATGCATACCATAACAGGCAGCACTTAAATGAAAGGATAAACCATTTAAAATTCCTTAAGCAGATTGGGTTTCAGGTAGCCACAGGAAGTTTAATAGGGCTTCCTCTTCAGACATTTGAGGATATAGCCGGCGATATACTGCTCTGCAGGGATCTGGATGCTGATATGGCCGCCTTCGGTCCATTCATTCCGGTTCCGTTTACCCCCTATAAAAATCAGAAACCGGGAAGCGTTGATCTAACTCTTAAGACAATTGCGGTTTCAAGAATAGTACTTAAGGATGTGCATATTCCCGCGACCACCGCATTAGATTCAATAGACCTGATGGGGAGGGAAAAGGGATTAAACTGCGGGGCAAATGTGGTTATGCCCGATTTTACCCCCCACCCATACCGGGAAAAATACCAGATTTATCCGGGCAAAAGGGGGATTTCGGATGACCCGCTCGCTTCTCATAATTCAATCCGGAGCAGAATAGAGGCTATCGGCAGGAGAATTTCTGCATCCAAAGGGGATTCCCTCAAAAAAAACATACCTGTTTCCTCCTAGTTTCTTAATTGTCCCATTCCGGCTTGCCTTAAATTCTTATAACTTTATTATATTTGCTTTCAAACTTTACGAGGAATTATGAAAAAGTATATAAATATCCTTTTGATCTCAATTTTTGCATTTACCGCCTGCTCAAAAAGCGATAACCAGGACAAAACAATTTTTGACGAAGCATCAAAACTTTTGAAAGAGCAGAACTATCCTAAGGCTGTAATGGAGTTCGAAAAAATAGTTAAAGATTACAAAGACGGCGACTATTATGTTAAATCTCTTATGGAGCTTGGAAATATTTATAACGCAAAGCTGATAAGCACAATCTCCCCGGAAGAAAATTCAAGGAAAGCAGTGTTGTATTTCAAAAAGGTATATACCGATTTCCCTGTTTCAACACACGGCGAACAGGCAATGTTCTTAACCGGATTTATTTATGCAAACGAATTGAAGAATCTTGATTCGGCAAAGATATCATACACCCTATTCCTGGAAAAATATCCTACAAGTCAGTTTGCCGCATCAGTTAAAGCGGAATTGACTAATATGGGAAAGTCCCCTGAAGAAATAATTGATAACAAAACGGGCAATTAGCTCTGCAGGAAAAAGATTACAAAAAATTTCTCGATCCTTCAATAATCGGCCGAGCGGCAAGTCTTGAACTTCGTGCACGCCTGATTGTTGAAGGATTTTTAGTTGGCCTCCATAACAGTCCCTACCACGGATTCAGCGCAGAATTCAGCCAGCACCGCCCTTATATTCAGGGAGATTCTCTAAGGACTATCGACTGGAAAGTCTTTGCCAAAAGCGATAAATATTATATTAAGCAGTTCGAAGAGGAAACCAACCTTATTTGCAATATTTTCCTTGATACAAGCAATTCTATGGCATATAAATACAGGGGGGAATTCAGTAAGCTTGAATACGGAGCTACTCTCGCCGCAAGCCTTGCCTATATGCTAATCAGCCAGAAAGACGCTGCCGGACTTACCCTCTATTCCGATAAAATTGAAAGTTACTTCCCCCCTAAATCGAGCCGTCTCTATCTCAAGACAATTCTTGCTGCTTTAAGCGGAATCAGTCCGGCAGGGAGTACTTCAATAAGCAGCTGTTCCGAAACAATCTCCTCAAAAATCAAGAAAAGAGGGCTTGCAATATTTATATCCGATTTTCTTGAAGAGCCGGAATCCATTCTCAAACTCCTTAAACAGGTTCACTTCAGGAAAAATGAAGTAATTGTCTTTCAGATACTCGATCCTTCCGAAATCAGATTCGATTTTGATGACGATGTAACATTTACCGATCTTGAGTCGGGAACTGAAATTACCGCACACCCTCCGCTTATACGAAAAGCCTATAAAGAGAGGATGAAAGAGCATACAGACATACTTAAACTTGAGTGCCGTAAACTGGGGATTGAGTATAATCTCATAGAGACAGCAGTCCCTTTCGATAAAGCTCTCACAGCTTATTTCAGTAAGCGGGAAAAAATGTTCTGATGTTTAAACTTTCTCATAATACTTTCATCAGCTTCTTCTCCCGGTTTTACTATTCGTAAAAACTCCTTCAGAAAAAAAGCATAAAGAAAATTAAAAGGGAATCATAAAAAAAATATCGGTTGAATATGGACCGGTCTGATAAGTCAAAAAACTTATACCGCCTTTCAGCGGATTTGATATTCTGAAAACGAATCTGCTGATTTATAGAAAAACAATGGGAGGATGAATTGTCCAATTTATTGGGGGGTAAATTTTTTCCTGTGAAATTACATTGAATTCAAACCAAAATAATTCCCCCAAAAAAACAATAGAGAAAAAATAATTTAAATCATTATATTTTTTTCATTCAAAGTTGTGAACTTAATCGTTACGGCAGAAGTTAATCAATTGTCTTATTGGAAATTAATTTTAGAAACTTATTGCTTGAAACTGAAAATTAATTTATTTTGCCGGACACTTATTACCTATTGATATTTTTAATTTAAATAAATTTAGCCGCTAAGGGGTGGCTTTTTTAATAAATTTTACGATTGGAGAGTTTGATGAAGATTTCCCGCCTCTTTACCAATGCCGGTTCCGACCCATTGGAATCCTTAGAGTTTGTTAAGCGCACATCGGAAATCAAGAATCCCGATGGTTCAATCGTTTTCCGGATGGAAGATGTTATTGTACCGGAAAGCTGGTCTCAGGTTGCTACAGACGTTTTAGCCCAGAAATATTTCAGAAAAGCGGGGGTTCCCCGGCTTCTGGTTAAAGTAAAGGAAGAAGGGGTGCCAAAATGGCTTTTGCCCTCTACTGCAGATACCAAAACTCTAGAAGAACTCCCTCCAAAGGAGCGTTTTTCTTCGGAAACCGATTCCAGACAGGTATTTCACCGTCTGGCCGGCACCTGGACCTATTGGGGATGGAAAGGGAAATACTTTGATACGGAAGAGGACGCTAAGGCTTTTTATGATGAGCTGGTTTATATGCTGGCTGATCAGTATTGCGCTCCAAACAGTCCTCAATGGTTCAACACCGGGCTTAACTGGGCTTACGGTATAAACGGGCCGGGACAGGGGCATTATTACGTAGATTTCCTGAGCGGCATTCTAACCCAGTCTGAAGATGCATATACTCATCCGCAGCCTCACGCCTGCTTCATCCAGTCTCTTAATGATGATCTGGTGAACGAAGGGGGCATTATGGACCTCTGGGTACGCGAAGCACGCCTCTTTAAGTACGGCTCGGGTACCGGAACAAACTTCTCTAATCTCCGCGGTTCGAATGAACCTTTGAGCGGCGGCGGAAGGTCTTCGGGGCTTATGTCATTCCTTAAAATCGGCGACCGCTCTGCAGGAGCTATTAAAAGCGGTGGAACAACGCGCCGTGCCGCTAAAATGTGCACACTTAACATTGACCATCCTGATATTGAAGAATATATAAATTGGAAAGTACTTGAAGAACAGAAAGTAGCTGCCCTTGTTGCCGGTTCAAAAGCACTTAATTATCACCTTAATAATATTATTAAGGCGTGCTACGAAGAGCATCCCGAAAATGACCGGTTTAATAAGAAGACAAACCAGAGACTCCGCCGCGCAGTTATTGAAGCACGTAAATTCCATATTCCTGAAAATTATATAGACCGTGTAATTAAGCTGGCGAAATTAGGCTATAAAGCCATTAATGTGCCGGTTTATAACGAAGACTGGAACTCCGAAGCATACGCAACCGTTGCGGGACAGAATTCAAACAACTCCGTACGCGTTACAAATGAATTTATGCAGGCTGTTATCAACGATGAGGATTGGAACCTTATCTGGAGAACGGAACTGGCAAAAGCGAAGAAAGAGGGAAGGGAACCAAAAGGGGCCAAAACACTTAAAGCCAATGACCTTTGGGATGAAATTGCATACGCCGCCTGGTCCTGCGCAGATCCCGGACTTCAGTATCATACAACAATTAATGAATGGCATACCTGTCCTCAGAGCGGCGAAATTAATGCTTCCAACCCCTGCTCTGAATATATGTTCCTTGACGATACCGCCTGCAACCTGGCCTCTCTTAATTTGGTAAAATTTTATAATGACGAGTCTGCCGTTTTCGATATTAATGCTTACCGTCACGCAACAAGAATCTGGACAATCGTACTGGAAATTTCAGTCCTTATGGCACAGTACCCGTCAAAAGAAATTGCCCAGCAAAGCTATGAGTTCCGTACACTCGGACTCGGATATGCCAATCTCGGTTCATTGTTAATGAGGCAGGGAATAGCATACGACAGCAAGGAAGCAATGGCGATATGCGGGGCTCTTACTGCAGTTATGCATATGCGCTCCTACGCCACATCTGCCGAAATGGCAAAAGAATTAAAACCGTTCCCTAAATTCGAAGAGAACAGGGACGATATGCTCCGCGTTATCCGTAACCATAGAAGGGCAGCATTCAATGTTCCTAAAGAGGAATATGAAGGATTGTCAATTTACCCTGTTGGCATTAATCCTGAGTACTGTCCGTCTAATCTTCTTGAAGCTGCGCGCGAAGACGCCAATCTGGCTCTCGAACTGGGAAGCAAATACGGATTCCGCAACGCTCAGGTTACCGTAATTGCGCCAACCGGGACAATAGGACTGGTTATGGACTGCGATACAACCGGCATTGAACCTGACTTCTCGCTGGTTAAGTATAAAAAACTTGCCGGCGGCGGTTACTTTAAGATTATCAACCAGTCAATTCCTCCCGCGCTTCTCCGCCTGGGATACAATCAGGATCAGATTAAGGAAATTGTTAAATACGCAAAGGGAGCCGGGTCGTTACAGGGGTGCCCTTATATCAATACTGAATCCCTGAAGGCGAAAGGATTTACGGATGAAGTCCTGAATAAGATTGAGGCCATGCTTCCATCTGTATTCGAGCTTGGATTTGCGTTTAACCGTTATTCTCTCGGCGAAAAATTCCTTAAGAATAATCTAAAGCTGGAAGATGACGAGATTAACGATTTCAATTTTGACCTTCTTTCACACCTTGGATTCACAAAAGAGGAAATTGCAGCGGCAAATGACTATGTATGCGGCACAATGACAATTGAAGGGGCTCCATTCCTTAAACACGATCATTATCCTGTTTTTGACTGCGCCAACAAATGCGGCAAGAAGGGGCAGCGCTATATTAAACCCGATGCGCATATCAATATGATGTCTGTTGCGCAACCATTCATATCTGGAGCAATTTCGAAGACTATCAACCTCCCGAACAATGCTTCGATTGATGATATTAAGACTGCTTATATGCAGAGCTGGCGCCTTGGCCTTAAGGCCAATGCTCTCTACCGCGACGGATCCAAACTTTCGCAGCCTCTTAATTCTATGACGGAAGACGACATTGAAGATCTGATGGAAAAGAAGGAAGAGAATGATATTGTTAAAATAGCCGAAAAGATTATTCACAGATATATTGCCAAGAGGAGAAAACTTCCTTTCCGCAGAAACGGATACACACAGAAAGTGAAAATTAATGGCCAGAACGTTTACCTGCGTACAGGTGAATATGAAAACGGACAGCTTGGCGAAATCTTTATAGATATGCACAAGGAAGGGGCAGCATTCCGGAGCCTTCTTAACTGTTTTGCTATCTCAATATCACTCGGTCTGCAGCACGGCGTTCCTCTTGAAGAGTTTGTTGACGCATTTGTATTTACCCGCTTTGAACCGAGCGGCGTTGTTATGGGGCACGACAGAATTAAAATGTCTACTTCCGTAATTGATTATATTTTCAGGGAGCTTGCAGTTACCTACCTTGGAAGAAACGACCTTTCGCACGTAAGCGGCGAAGACGGACTTCCTAAGAAAGATAGAATCTCACTTGCCGAATCGGTTGAATATGAAAGTGAAGAGATTGCATCTGTAAGAATGATTGATCTTGACAGCGAAGAAAGATTTGTAAAAGCTCCGGTGGCAATTGGGCTTGATAAATCCGACAGCCGTGCCAAGGTAATTGCCTCGCATAATGAGATAAAGAAAGCGCGCGAAAGAGGCTATACAGGGGATATTTGTCCCGAATGCCAGAGTATGACTATGGTACGCAATGGTACCTGCCTTAAATGCACAACCTGCGGCGCTACTACAGGATGCAGCTGATATTATAAAATAATTGGTTTTAAAAAAGGGGCCCTGAGCCCCTTTTTTATTGACAGCTTCGGCAGAGTCAAAATCTATTTGAGATTTAGTAAAGGTGCTACCTCTTTTTTGCATTGTTTTTTTTTTTTTTGATATTATATTATAACCATTATTAGATGTTGGGATCTTATTTGCTGATAATTATACTGTTTAATTAGCAGGACTTAATTAACAATAAATCGGGGCTAAAATGAGAAAGGGGATTGTTTTATTTTTTCTTTTGTCTATCATATCAATAACTGCTCAGGAAAGAGCAAAATCATTATTTGAATTCGGTGTGCTTGGCGGAGTTAATTTTAATAATATTGAAAAACCGGGAGGCTCATTCTTCATTGAAGGGAGATACACATTATCTTCAAATCTTAAACTTAAACTCTCGCTCGGGTATAATAATTTATTTGAAGGGAAAGACCTTCCGGTTAAGACGTACATCAAGACAAATATTGCGGGAGGGGATAAATATCAGGTTCTCAACTATACCTTAGAAAAATTTAATTATGAGATAATACCAATTTCGGCAGGAATAGAATATCTTTTTGGAGAGGGGTCAAATACCCTCTACTGTACGGCTGAATTCGGATACAATTCATTTTCGGCCGAAGCGGTTACCGGACTTAAATACTATGGGGCCGGAGGCACTTTCAATTCCCTTGAAGAACTTCCCGCAGAAAACCGCTCATTGCCCCCCGGTTATTACAAGGGGGACTCATACCGTATAGCTGTAGGAGGAGGGTACCGTTTCGTGATTGCCTCTTTCCTTACCGGAGATATAAGGTATGCATTTCAGGTAAACACATCACTCGTAAACAGCCATCTTTTCCTAATAGGCATATCAATTTGAGTAAAAGGAGGGGGATTTCGAAGATAATAGGTTGAGTAGTCCTATTTGAAATCCCCTTTTCAAAAAACTTCTTTAAAATCCCTTATTTCCCTATAAAAATGGGGTTATTTCGACATAAAAGAATTGACTTTTACTCTCAAATCAAATAGATTCCGAGCTTAATTATTGTAAAATGATATCAGAAAATCTTCAAATAATTAAAGAAAAAATCGCGAAAACGTGCAATTTTTGTGGCCGGAATCCGGCGGAAATTACTCTTATTGCGGTTTCTAAAACCCGTCCGGCGGCGGAAATAAGGGAATTGTTTGATGCCGGACATCTTGATTTCGGGGAAAATAAGGCGCAGGAACTTAAATTGAAGGCAGAATCCCTCTCTCTTCCTCTTTCCTGGCATATGATTGGGCACCTTCAGTCTAATAAAGTTAAGTATATTATTGAGCACGCGGAGTTTATCCATTCTGTGGATTCTCTAAAACTGGCCGAAGAAATTAATCTTAGGGCCTCAAAACTGAATAAAGTACAGAAAATTCTACTCGAAGTTAATACCTCCGGAGAAGAATCTAAATTCGGTTTAAATGATAAAAATGATATATTGAGTATTGCAAAATTTTGTGCAGATTCGGGTTCTTTAAAACTATGCGGACTGATGACAATGGCTCCCTATACCGATGACCAAAAGGTTATAAGGGACTGTTTCAAAGGGGCAAAAGGACTTTTCGATATGCTGAAGGCAGAAGGCTTTCCCGTTACAGAGCTTTCAATGGGAATGACCAACGACTTTGAGACGGCAATTGAAGAGGGGGCTACAATGATACGTATCGGCACCGCGATTTTCGGCGAACGGAATTACTTAAATTGAGGAGTGGAAAATGAAGTTTACTCCTTTCAGCATAAAAAGCCAGGAATTCAACAGGGTTCTAAGAGGCTACGATAAGGATGAAGTTCAGGCCTTTCTTGAGAAGGTGGCGGATGAGTTCGACAATATTTCATCTGAAAATGAAAGGCTGAAAAAAGAAGCTGAAATTCTTAATGAGCAGCTTAAGGAATATAAGAAGATTGAAAAGAGCCTCCAGTCTACACTTCTTAATGCTCAGGAATCTTCTACAAAGGCAATAGACTCGGTTAAAAAGCAGACTGCCCTTATGTTAAAAGAGGCAGAGCTTAAAGCGGCCCAGATAATTGAAAAAGCAAAGGAAAATGCCAATACGGTGCGCGATTCGGTTTTGGCACTAAGGGAAGAGAAAAATCTTCTCATTGCCCGGCTTGCCGCAATTGTTAATACTCAGAGTAATCTTATTGAGACTCATTTCAGCGAAAGAAAAATTGAAATTGAAATAGGCAGAATTGCCGAACGGAAAATTAAAGAAGAAGAAGCTGAAATAAACGTAGACGAAATAATGGAGAAACTTTTATGAGCGGCTTATTAGGAAGAATTAACGAGACTTTAGAGGTTATCAGAAAGAAAACCTCGGATAACTACGAAATTGGAATTATACTTGGTACCGGCCTGGGAGGCCTTGTTAAGGATATTGAGATTGAACATGTTTTCGATTATTCAGAGCTGCCTCATTTTCCTCTGTCTACCGTTGAATCGCATAAAGGGAAACTGATTTTCGGAAAAATAAACGGTAAGAAGATTGTTGCAATGCAGGGGCGCTTTCATTATTACGAAGGCTATACAATGCAGCAGATTACATATCCCGTCCGCGTAATGAAGTTTCTCGGCGTTCATACTCTTCTTGTCTCAAACGCCTGCGGCGGAATGAACCCTATTTACAAGAGGGGGGATATAATGCTGATGCTCGACCATATCAATCTGCTCGGCGATAATCCTCTTATTGGAAAGAACGAAGAGACTTTAGGGCCCCGTTTTCCCGATATGAGCGAGCCTTATTCACTCGAGTTAATTAGAATTGCTGAAGAAGCAGCCCTCGAAAATAAAATTAAAGTCCAGAAAGGGGTCTACGTCGCTGTACCCGGGCCAAATCTTGAGACCAGAGCCGAATACCGCTTTCTCCGTGCTGCCGGCGCAGACGTCGTGGGGATGTCTACCATACCTGAGGATATTGTGGCAGTTCATATGGGAATGAGAGTTTTGGGCATAAGCATAATTACGGATGAGTGTTTCCCCGATTCCTTAAAAGCGGTTAATGTAGAAGAAATTATTGCGACTGCAATGGAAGCGGAACCGAAAATGACAATGATAATGAAAGAAGTAATTAAGAGAATCTAATGAAACATAAACCGGTATATTACACTACGGCGTTTCTTCTGGCTATTATTATTTTTGCCGCCAATTTTCTCAGCACCGATCTTTTCGCAGCCGGGCTGCCCAGTTTTTCCGTCTGGTTTGTTTTATCCATCTTTGCATTCTCCTGCGGATGGCTCATAAATAAAACCCTTGGCTATAACCACGGGGGCAAGGTTGTATTTGCGGTAATTATAGCGGCAATTTTTCTCTCAATTGTTGTAGTAACACTTTTCAATGAGTATTTCGGATTCAGCGGATTTCTTGTGGAAAATATTATTCTTTATCTTCTCCGCAATATATCGCTGGGAGCCGTTGCTCTCTTTGGAATGGCTGTTGCCGAGGTTATACACCTGCAGAAAATGGTTGAAGTTAGAAGAACCGAAGTTGAAGACGAGTCTGAGCTTATTTCTGCCAATGCCCGCAAAGAAGCGGAATTGATTGTTGAAGAAGCCAGAATTAAAGGGGAAAAAATTATATTCGAAGCTGAAAAGAAGGCTCACGATGCCGCTTTCAGCAAAGAAAAAATTGAACAGCAGATTAAAGAGTTTATTTCTGCTGAAAGAGAATTGATTAAAAAATATCAATCGGAAGAAAATCAGGATATCCAACAATAAACTAAGTAGAAATTATGTTTGAACAATACGGCGAAAGAGTAAATTATCCGGAAATTGAAGAAAAGGTCTTAAAATTCTGGAAAGAACACGGAATATTTGAAAAAAGCATTTCAACTAGAGATGAGAATAAATCATTTACATTCTACGAAGGCCCCCCTACGGTAAACGGGCGCCCCGGAATTCACCATGTTATGGCAAGAGCGTTAAAGGATTCTGTCTGCCGCTATAAGACATTAACAGGCTACCAGGTGCACCGCAAAGCCGGTTGGGATACACACGGCCTCCCGATAGAAATTGCTCTCGAGAAGGAACTCGATTTCCAGCAGAAATCGGATATTGAAAAATACGGCGTTGCCGCTTTCAATAAGAAGGCGAAAGACCTCGTTTATCATCATATCGAGATGACTGAAGGATGGAAAACCCTAACGGAAAGAATGGGTTACTGGATTAACCTTGACGACGCATACATTACCTGCACAAATAATTATATCGAATCGATCTGGTGGTCCCTTTCCGAATTATTTAAAAAGGGATTAATATATAAGGGCTTTAAGATTGTTCCACAGTGTCCCCACTGCGAAACACCTCTTTCATCTCACGAGCTTGCCTTGGGCTACGATGATGTTCAGGACCCGAATGTCTATGCAAAATTCAAGCTTAAAGATGAAGACGCATCAATTCTCGTTTGGACAACAACCCCTTGGACTCTTATATCGAATGTGGCTCTTGCCGTTGGTCCCGAAATTGACTACGTTAAAATTAATAACGAAAAGCACGGTGTGCTATATCTTGCCGAAGCAAGGCTTTCAGTAATAAAAGAAGAATATACAATTCTTGAAAAGCTGAAAGGATCCGCTCTCCTCAATAAAGAGTATATTCCTCTCTTCTCATACCTTCAGGTTGATAAAAGAGCCTGGTATGTTGTGGCGGGGGATTTTGTAAGCACCGAAGACGGTACCGGCGTTGTTCATATTGCCCCCGCATTCGGCGCAGACGATTATGAAGTATCAAGAAAATATGACCTTCCTTTCCTTCAGCCTGTTACAAAGGGGGGAAGATTCACAGAAGAGATTACCGATTTTGCCGGCAGACTTGTAAAAACCCTCCAGTTCCAGACACACGAGGAAAAGGGAGCCGATCCCGATATTCTCCGTAATCTGAAAGAGAGAGGCTTAATTTACCGCGCCGGGAATGACTATACACACTCGTATCCGCACTGCTGGAGATGCGATAACCCTCTTATTTACTATGCGCGCGACAGCTGGTATATCCGCACAACCGAAATAGCAAAGAGAATGATTGAGCTGAATAAGGAAATTAACTGGTGCCCGCCCGAAGTAGGCGCCGGACGTTTCGGAAACTGGCTCGAAGAAAATAAAGACTGGTCATTATCGCGCGACCGTTACTGGGGCACCCCGCTTCCTATCTGGCTTAATGAGGATGGGGAGATGATTTGCGTTGGCTCCATTGAAGAATTGAAAGAGGGATATGTAATCCGTGACGGGAAGAGAATTATGGTAAAAGATCTTCCGGCAGATGAAATAGACCTTCATAAACCATTTGTTGACGATGTAAAATTTGAAAAAGAGGGAAAAGTATATACCCGTACTCCCGAATTGATTGACGTATGGTACGACAGCGGTTCGATGCCTTTTGCACAGTGGCATTATCCTTTTGAAAACAAGGAAATATTCAGGAGCAATTTCCCTGCCGACTTCATAAGCGAAGGTATTGACCAGACAAGAGGATGGTTCTATACGCTCCACGCAATATCCACAATGCTTTTTGATAATGTTGCCTTTAAGAATCTTATCGTAAATGAACTCATTCTCGATAAGGAAGGGCAGAAGATGAGCAAATCCAAAGGAAATGTGGTAGATCCTTTTATGCTCTTTAACAAATACGGCGCCGATGCAAGCCGCTGGTACCTTATTACTACAAGCCCTGCCTGGAAACCGACTCTGTTCGACGAAGAAGGGCTTGCTGAAGTACAGAGAAAATTCTTCGGCACACTGGTTAATACATACTCGTTTTTTGCATTGTACGCCAACGTAGATAATTTTAATTTCAGCGAAGAACTAATACCTTACGCCGAACGGCCTGAAATTGACAGGTGGATTATTTCTAAATTGAGCTCAGTTGTAAAAGAGTATAAAGAAATGATGGAGAGCTACGATCTGACAAAAGCGGCACGCGCTGTAAGCAGCTTTACAATCGACCAGCTTTCAAACTGGTATGTACGCCGCAGCCGCCGCCGTTTCTGGAAATCGGAAAATAACAGCAACAAGATCTCGGCTTACCAGACTCTTTATGAATGCCTTGTTACAATAGCCAAGCTTACTTCTCCTTTTGCGCCTTTCATTGCTGAAGATATTTATCAGAGGCTGAATAAGGCTACAGGAAGGGAAAAGTTTGAATCGGTTCATCTCGCTTCGCTTCCGGAACCGGTTTATAATGATTCTGATCTTGAAATCAGGATGGATCTGGCTCAGCATGTGGTTTATCTCACAAGATCTATGAGGGCTAAGCATAACCTAAAAGTGCGCCAGCCACTGAGCAAGATTATGATTGCCGTAGACAGCAAATACCGCGATGCAGTACTTAATATGAAAGATGTTATTCTGGATGAAGTTAACATTAAAGACCTGATAGTACTTGAAGACGACAGCGGAATTGTAAATAAATCGATTAAAGCAAACTTCAAGGCTATTGGTCCAAAGTACGGCAAGCGGGTTAAATCGCTTGCAAATGAGATTAAGAATCTCGGTAAAGAAGCTATTGCCGCAATTGAAAAGGATAAGCAGTATACTCTTAAAGTCGAAGGTGAAGATGTAACAATCTCAATTGAAGATGTAGAAATTATAAGTACAGAAATAGAAGGATGGATGGTTGAGTCGGAAGAAGGGGTTACGGTAGCCGTTGATACGGAACTATCTGAAGACCTTATTGCCGAAGGATATGCAAGGGAATTTGTGAACAGGGTTCAGAATATGAGAAAGGATGCGGGATTTGACGTTGTAGACAGAATAAATGTTTTCGTTGAAGGGGATGAACAATTTACCGGATATATAGAGAAATTCTCCTCATATATTTGCAATGAAGTGCTGGCCGGTTCAATATCCCGTTCTTCTGCCGAAGGGGGATTTACCCAGGAATGGAAGATCGGCGATTTCAACTGTAAAATAACAGTGGTAAAAGTTTAATTATTATACGAAACGGAGGTAATTATGGCAAAGAAAGCAACACCAAAGAAAGCTGCAAAAGAAAAACCTAAAAAAGCAGCTGCCAAGCCGAAACCGGCTGCAAAACCAAAGGCAAAACCGGTAAAGAAGGCTAAACCTGCCGCAAAGCCGGCCCCCAAAAAAGCTGCGCCGAAACCGAAAAAAGAGGTTAAGGCTAAAGTTGCCCCTAAAAAAGCAGTTGAAAAAAAGACCGTCGAGAAAAAAGCGGTTAAACCGGAAAGAAAACCTACGCATCATAAAGTAGAAGTTATTTCCCCTACCAAAAAGGTTAAGAAAATTCAGGGCTACGGTCCTAAGGATCTTGAAGCTTTCAAGAAAGTAATTCTCGAAAAGAGAAACGAAATAATTGAACAGCTCCAGAATCTGAAAGAACAGATGATGGATCCTACAACAGGACAGTATGTTAATGAAAACTCCCCCTATTCACTCCATATGGCAGAACAGGGCACAGACGCAATGGAAAGGGAAAAATTATATCTCTGGGCTCAGAGAGAGAACAAATTCCTCGGGTACCTTGAAGATGCTCTACAGAGAATTGAAAACGGCACCTACGGAATCTGTATTGAATGCATTGACGAGCCTCAGAACTTATGCCCTACCTGTCCTCTTATTCCAAAGGAACGCCTCCTTGCGGTGCCCCATACACAGCACTGTCTGCAGGTTAAACAGAATATGAAAACTAATCCAGGCTCATAAAAAGGATTTATCTTGAAAGTACTTTACGCAACGTTCTTCATTGTTATTATTGATCAGGTTTCGAAACTGTTGGTTAAAGGATTCAGCATTCCGTTTCTCGGCATTCATATTGACGGAATGCGTTACGCCGAAAGCATTAGAGTTTTCGGGGAGAGTGTTAAAATTACATTTGTCGAAAATCCGGGTATGGCTTTCGGCATTGAAGTAGGGGAGGCATCTAAACTGTTCCTCTCCCTCTTTTCGCTGGCCGCCAGCATTGGAATAATCTTTTATCTGTACAAAGTAAGGTATCATAAGCTTATTGTCCGCTTCTCCCTCGCCCTGATTCTTGGAGGTGCTGTAGGAAATCTTATTGACCGTGCATTGTACGGGATTTTCTACGATTATGCCCCGCTTTTTTATGGTAGAGTAGTCGATTTTATACATGTCGATTTTTTTGATTTTACATTATTCGGTCACAGGTTCAACAGTTTCCCCATTTTCAATATTGCCGATTCTTCCGTTACGGTAGGGGTTATACTGCTTATGATATTCCATAAGAGCCTTGAGCCTGAAGAGAACAAAATTCTGGAGGGGGAAGCAGGGTCCGTTATAATTGATGATACGGCCTCTTCCTCTGTTATTGAAGAAGAATCAAAAGATGAGGAAAAACCATCGGCCCCCGAAGTCGAAAATAATATCAGAAAAGAAATTTAAATACGAAATTCCGGAAGGGAAGAAGAAAGAACGGCTTGACGTTTATCTAACAAATTCTGTCGAAAATGCCACCCGCTCCAGAATTCAGAAACTCATTAAGGCCTCCCTTGTTCTTGTTAACGGCAAAATTGCCAAAGCAAACTACATAGTTACCCCGAATGATGTAATTGAACTTACAATCCCTATGACTCCGCGTCCCGAAGAAACAGAGCCGGAGGATATTCCCCTCGATATTATTTATGAAGATGATTATCTCCTTATAGTAAACAAGCCTCCCGGAATGGTTGCTCATCCGGCGCTTGGAAATTTTTCAGGCACCCTGGTTAATGCCCTGCTGCATCATACACAAAAGCTGAGCAGTCTTAATGAGCCGGGGCGCCCCGGAATTGTCCACCGCATAGACAAGGAAACCAGCGGACTCCTTCTTGTAGCCAAAGACGAATGGACACACGCGCAGCTTGCAAAACAGTTCTATCATCATACAATCATCAGAGAATACTGGGCTGTCTGCTGGGGCATCTTTAAGGAGAAAAAAGGGGAGGTAATTGCCAATATTACCCGTTCAAATAAAGACAGGAAAATCTTTACTACTCATCCTACGGAAGGAAAGCACGCGCATACATTTTATGAAGTGGTAGAGGAATTTGAATTTGCATCACTGATTAAACTGCATCTCAAAACGGGGCGAACTCATCAGATCCGTGTTCATATGTCATCGATTAACCACCCTATTTTCGGCGACCCGACCTACGGCGGAAGAAAAATAGTTTACGGTTCGGATCTTCCCAAAATGAAAAACCGGATTGATA
Source organism: Bacteroidota bacterium (assembly GCA_023453125.1). Classification (GTDB taxonomy): domain Bacteria; phylum Bacteroidota; class Ignavibacteria; order Ignavibacteriales; family Melioribacteraceae; genus JAEXUB01. The sequence goes on along the minus strand of JAEXUB010000019.1, from coordinate 9,353 downwards.
ACCTGCTGGAGATTATGCCAAGGCAGGCGCTTCACGCCAAGACTCTTGGTTTTCTTCATCCCCGAACAAAAGAAAATGTTTTCTTCAATTCCGAATTGCCCGAAGATATTCAGACTCTCATACAGAAATTAAGATAATAATCCGGTAATAAGTTTTATTTATATAGCTTGTCCGGGCTTTTCTCTATACATCGATTTTAATAAATGAAGTAAAAAAGAAAGGCGCCTGAAGGCGCCTTTTGAGCTGGTAATTATTTGTTCTGCTGCGCAATCAGATTGAGAGCGCATCCTGCCTTAAACCATTCAAACTGGCTTGCACTTATTGTATGGTTAAGCATTATGTCTTCCATACTGCTGTCTTTATGGTAAACAATAAGTTTAAGCTGTTTGCCCGGTTCAAATGTATCGAGTCCTATAAGGTCGAAAATATCATCTTCCTTAATCTTGTCGTAATCGGCAGGGTTAGCAAAAGTAAGAGGGAGCATACCCTGTTTTTTAAGGTTTGTTTCGTGAATTCGGGCGAAACTCTTGGAGATAATTGCTTTGCCGCCGAGGAATCTTGGTTCCATTGCAGCGTGTTCGCGGCTTGAGCCTTCGCCGTAGTTTTCATCCCCTACAACAATCCACCCGATGCCCTTGGCCTTATATTCACGCGCAACTTCGTGTACCGGCTGATATGCTCCGGTGAACTGATTCTTAGATTCGCCTGCCTTATCTGTATAAGCGTTAATGGCACCGATGAACATATTCTTAGATATATTATCGAGATGCCCTCTGTAATTAAGCCATTTGCCGGCAGGGGATATATGGTCTGTAGTGCATTTTCCTTTAGCTTTAAGGAGAAGCTTCATTCCTGAGAAATTCTTTCCGTTCCAGGGGGTAAAAGGAGCCAGAAGCTGAAGCCTTTCGCTCTTAGGGTCAATTTTTACTTCGGTCTTATATCCCTCATCCGAAGGCGCAAGGTAACCTTTTTCATCTTTAATGAATCCTTTCAGGGGCAGTTCGTCTCCGTAAGGCGGATCTAATTTAACTTTTTCCCCTTTTTCATTAACGAGTTCGTCCGTCTCCGGATTGAATGTAAGGTCTCCCGCAATTGCGAGAGCAGTAGTAATTTCGGGGCTGGCTACAAAAGCCAGTGTATCGGGATTGCCGTCATTTCTCTTGGCGAAATTCCTGTTGAATGAAATTACAATCGAGTTTCTTTCATTTGTCGGGTTATCCATTCTTTTCCACATACCTATACAGGGGCCGCAGGCGTTAGCAAGAACCATTCCGCCAAAGTCGGTTAAAGTCTTAAGCTGTCCGTCCCTTTCAATTGTAGCTCTTACCTGTTCGGAACCGGGAGTAATGGTAAACTGCGCCTTGGATTTTAATCCTTTTGCAAGCGCCTGTTTGGCAATATTTGCAGAGCGGTCAATATCTTCATAGCTTGAATTGGTACAGCTTCCAATTAAAGCCACGCTGATTTTCTTTGGGAAATCCTTTTCATCCGCGGTTTCTTTCATCTTTGATACCGGTATTGCAGCGTCAGGAGTGAAAGGACCGTTCAAATGAGGTTCCAGTTCGTTAAGATTTATCTCAATTACCTGGTCGTAATATTTTTCCGGAGCTTCGAATACTTCGCTATCGGCCTTAAGATATTGGGCATATTTATCGGCCATTTCGGCAACGTCAGCACGGTCTGTCTTTCTTAAATAAGCTCCCATTTTTTCATCATAAGGAAAGAGGGAACAGGTAGCTCCTATTTCAGCGCCCATGTTGCAGATGGTGGCTTTTCCTGTGCAGGAAATTGATTCCGTTCCTTCACCGAAATATTCAACTATGGCACCGGTTCCTCCTTTAACGGTGAGAAGTCCTGCAACCTTAAGAATAACGTCTTTCGGCGAAGTCCATCCGCTTAATTTACCCTTGAGCTTAATTCCTATCAGCTTAGGCCATTTCAATTCCCAGGGCATACCGGCCATAACGTCAACCACATCGGCGCCTCCTACTCCAATGGCTATCATTCCCAAACCTCCCGCATTAGGAGTATGAGAATCGGAGCCGATCATCATTCCCCCCGGGAATGCATAATTTTCAAGAATTACCTGGTGGATAATTCCTGCGCCCGGCCGCCAGAATCCTACACCGTATTTCTGGCATATGCTTTCAAGAAAATCATAAACTTCTTTGTTTTCGGTTATTGCTCTGTCAAGGTCCTCTTTAGATCCGCTCTGGGCAACTATTAAGTGGTCCGCATGAGCAGTTGCCGGAACGGCAGAGGTCTTCTTGCCGGCGTGCATAAACTGAAGAAGAGCCATCTGTGCGGTAGCATCCTGCATAGCAACCCTGTCGGGTGCAAGGTCAACATAATCTTTTCCTCTCAAATATTCCTTTGCAGCCGGCTCCCATAGATGGGCATATAATACTTTCTCGGCATAGGTCATAGGGCGGTTTAATGTTTTCTTTGCAGCATTTTGTTTTTCGGCAATGCCGTCGTACACCTTCCGGATCATGTCTATATTGGCAGTCATGGTTATAACCTCGCTAAATTTTTTTACAAAGATAATAAATTAAAAATATTTAGGCTTTATAAACTTATTAAATTACAAAATCGGAGCGGGGTATCGTAATAAATGTTTATGCCTGTGGAATATTAAAGTAGAAAGTAGTACCGTTATTCTGCTCGCTTTCTGCCCAAATTACCCCGCCGTGCCTGGTAATTATCTTCTTAACATTGGCAAGCCCTATTCCGGTTCCGCTGAATTCCGAAGCGGAGTGAAGCCGGTGAAATACCTGAAAAAGCTTCTCGGAATATTTCATGTCGAAACCTACACCATTGTCTTTTATAAAAATTACTTCAGCCGCATTGGTCTTCGATTTGTCGAATGCTCGTGTCTTGCCCATCTCAATAATTATCTCCTCTTTACCAGAGGAAAACTTTGCGGCATTAGAAAGAAGGTTCTCTATTACTGTGGTTAATAATGTATTGTCCCCCTTAACCATAATATCGGGTTGAATGCGGACCTTTAACGGTTTATCCAGATAAACCACCCTTAATTCCTCTATAATAGATTCTGCAATTACCGACAGGTTTATGGGAGCCCGATTCATTTCAATACGCGAGACTCTTGCCAGCTTCAAAATTCCGTCAATAAGCTCGGTCATATTCTTTGCCGCCTTGGTTATTTTCTCAAAATAGTTTCTTGCTTCATCCGGCAGCTGGTGTCCGAAATCTTCATTTATAATTTGAGAGAAACTGTAAATGCTTCTCAGCGGCGCGCGCAGATCGTGCGATACAGAGTAGGAAAAAGCTTCAAGGTCTGCATTCCTTTCCTTAAGTTCAAGAGTCTGTTCTTCAACCAGTTTCTGCAGTTCAATCTGCTTCTTCTCTGCGGCTTTAATCCTGTATGAATAGATTGCGTAAATTATAGCTCCCGAAATTAAAAGTCCCAGTAGTTTGAACCACCAGGTATTCCAGAAAGGGGGGAGAATGGTTACTTTTATCCGGGCATAATCTTCATTCCAGATTCCTTCATTATTGGTGGACTTAACCTTGAAAATGTAAGTTTTTGGTTCAAGGTTCATAAAGTTAACACTGCTTCCTTTAGACAGGGTTGTCCATTCTCCCGAATATCCCTCGAGGAAATACCTGTATTTTATTTTACTTGAAGAAGAATAATCAAGCGCTGAGAATTCAATAGTGAAATCATTTTTGTCATTGGGAAGGATTATCTCATCAGCAAAGCTGATAGATTCTTCTATAATTCCTTTCTCAATAAGGGCTTTATCTTCTACAGGAAGATTAGAAAGATGAATGCCTGTAATTTTCATTACCGGGAATCTTTCTTTGTTTCCGGCGGCCTGGGGTTTTATAACAGTAATGCCGAGCACGCTGCCGAAATATAATACTCCCTCTCTATCCTTATGATATGAATACTGGTTAAATTCATTCGCCTGCAGTCCGTCTTCTCTGTAATAATTTGTAAATGTACCCGTTTTGGGCTCAATCTTAGAAATGCCATTGTATGTGCTTACCCAGATATTCCCTTCTTTGTCCTCGAGAATTCCATAAACGCTCTCGCTGCTCAATCCGTCCCTGAATCTGTAATGTTTTAATGTATCAGTCCCGGGATTAAGCTTTGAAAGGGATTTCAGAGTGCCGAACCAAATAGAGCCGTCTGATGCCTTATAGATAGAATATACGTCGGCCCAGGGAATTCCACGGCTGTTGTACAGATCCTTCGGAATGGGTTTAAATCCTGAAATGCTTTTTCCGCTCCTGAAATCAACCTTAGTTAATCCGTTTGCATAGGAACCCAGCCAATTATATTCGCCGTCGTTTTCTATTGACCAGGTAAATGCCTTAAGGTTGTAAAACCGGAAGAGAAAATTCTTCTTTAGTTTATTCTCTCTTGAAAGAACCTGAATGCTGTTTTCGTTATATGTTCCGAAAATAAGTTCGCCTCGGCTGTTTTCTTTAACAGACAGATACCCGAATGGATATTTTATCGGTTCATCAGAAGCCGGAGCGGGGACTCTGTTAAATTGAGGAGTTTGCGATGCAAGGTCTCCTTTAAGGATATAATATATTCCCCCTCTGGTAGTTGTAATCCAGAAAGTTCCCTCCTCATCTTCGCAGAATGAGGTTATAAGCGGATTTTGCCTGACCGGTTTCCCTTCATAATTTAATTTGAAGCGGTCAGTTCTGCTTCCGTCTTTGCTGATGCGGAAGAGAATTCCTTCGTAAGTGCCGGCCCAAAGATTTCCTTCTTTTGTGCGGTGTATGCAGGAAGGGGTGTATCTTATTTTGCCTGATGCATCGGTAAGATTTATATGAGTGAACTGCGATTTTGGATTAAACCTGCTTAACCCGTGTCCCGCTGTTCCTATCCATATTATTCCGCTTCTATCCTTGAAAAGGGTTGTAAGCCTGTTGTCGGGAATGCTAAGCTGGTCTTTAACATCAAATTGAAATTTTTCAAAATACTCTCTTCCCGATAGAGGGTCTTCAACAAGTTTAGCCAGCCCGCCTCCATAGGTAGCCGCCCAGATATTCTTATTATCGTCCTCAATAACCATTTCGATGTTATTGTCGGGCAGGCTTCTCTCAAATGAAGGATCAAGAATATATCGTGTGAATTTTCTTTTTGAAGGTTCATATTTTGTTAATCCTTCATTCCAATATGAGAACCAGATGCGCCCCTTTGAATCTTCAAATGTATAGAGAGCCCATCTTCCGGATGGAGAATTGGGATTTGTCGGATTGTTAATAAAATTGGTCCTTTTGAAGCTTATTCCGTTATCATATTTTAACTCCAACTTATCAGTGCCAAATCCATTGGATAAGCTGAGCCATAGGTTCCCTTTAGAATCGTGGAATATAGAATAAATAATATTGTCTGTAATTGTACTCTCAGGATTCTCTCCCTTATAAAAATTAATGAAGGAGGGGTCCGGTTTGTTTTTTTCTCCGGCCGGCAGAACGCTTAATCCTTTCCTTGTCCCCAGCCATATATTTCCAATTTTGTCTCCGGTAATACCCGTTACATCGTTATGAGATAGGGAATTGGGATTATCGGGAACTGAATAAAAGCGGGTAAAAATCTCGCTGCGCGGATTAAACCTGTTCAGCCCCCCGTTTTCAACGCCAATCCATAGATAGCCTTCTCCGTCTTCATAAATAGAAAGAATAGAATTGCCGCTGATTGATGTTGTATCTGCCGGGACATTCTTATAAACAACAAACCTGTTCCCGTCGAACCTGTTCAGCCCGTCTGCCGTACCTATCCATATAAAGCCCTGCCTGTCCTGACAAAATGCAGTAACAGTGTAATGAGAAAGTCCTTCATTAACCGAAAGGTTATTAAAGCGGATTTCCTGAGAATAAATAGGGGAGGCTGCAGCGGCTAGAAAAAATAAACACGCTGCAATGAGCCGTGATATGAATTGATATTTAGCAGTATGCCTTATATTCATTTTCCTTAGTGAAAAATCAATACATCATTTAAATTAGAGCTCAAAGCAGCAGATTGATCAATAATTAATATTCGAGCCGAAATCTGAATATTTAATAGCAAGATAATAAAAATTTAAAAATAAAAAGGGGGCAATTGCCCCCTAATTGGATAAGGAATCTTATTTGGTATGCCGGTTTTTTATCCGGTTATTGATTTCCTTTCATACTTAAGGAAATTCTTCCCTTATTTATATCAATTGTAATAACAGTCACTTCAATAATATCCCCCACTTTAAGTATATCAAGGGGATTTTTAACAAACCGGTTGGCAATCTGCGAGATGTGGAGCAGTCCGTCCTGCTTAACGCCAATATCGACAAATGCTCCGAAATCTACAATGTTTCTTACAGTACCTTTAAGTTTCATACCAATCTGAAGGTCTTCCATTTTAAGTACATCGCTGCGCAGAATTGGCTTTGGAGCATCTTCGCGGGGGTCCCGTCCCGGTTTCTTAAGGTTCTCGATTATGTCAACCAGGGTTGGCTCACCAACTCCAATCTGTCCGGCTACCTTGGCGGAGCCGTTGCTTCTGATGTAAAGCTCAACCAGATTCCCTTTTTCATTTACATGGAGAGGGGAAAGGCCGCACAATGATAAAAGCTTTGAGGTTGCTTCATACGATTCCGGGTGAATAAAAGTATTATCCAGCGGATTATCGCCGTTTGGAATTTTAAGGAATCCTGCGCATTGTTCAAATGCTTTTTCCCCCATTCCGCTAACCTCGAGCAATTCGCTCCGGCTCTTAAAACGTCCCGATTTGTCCCGGTGCTTTACAATGTTGTTTGCAATTCTTTTATTCAATCCCGAGACATAAGTAAGCAGTGAAGAAGATGCGGTATTTATATCAACCCCCACATAGTTAACGCAGCTTACCACAACGTCATCAAGTTTTTTTGAAAGGAGTTTCTGGTCAACATCGTGCTGATAAAGCCCGACTCCAATCGACTTAGGGTCAATTTTAACCAGCTCGGCAAGGGGATCGAGTGCTCTGCGGGCAATCGAAATATTTCCCCTCTGACTTGCCTCGAGATCGGGGAATTCCTGTTTGGCAATTTCGCTTGCAGAATAAACTGAAGCACCTGCTTCGTTTACAATTAAATAATGGCATTTAAGGTTGTTCTCTCTTATAAGATCGGCAACTAACTGCTCGGTTTCCCTGCTCGCTGTTCCATTCCCGATTGCAATAAGATTTACCCCGTATTTAGAAATCATCTCAAGGAGAATCCTATTGGCCTGTTCTTTCCTATTCTGCGGAGGATGCGGATAAATGGTAATGCCCTCCACATATTTTCCAGTCTGGTCTATAACGGCAAGCTTACTGCCGCTAACAAAACCGGGGTCTATGCCGAGTATGATTTTATTGGCAATAGGGGGCTGCAGAAGAAGCTGTCTAAGGTTTGCGGCAAATATCTCAATTGCGTGAAGGTCAGAGGTTTCTGTAAGCTGTTTTCTTATTTCCCTCTCTATGGAAGGGAATATAAGCCTTGCAAAGGAATCATCAACAATTTCCATTAAAAGTTCTTCAAAAACTGTCTCGTTATAGGGAAGATATTTCTTGTAAATCTCCTTAAGTATTGTTGGTTTCTCGAAGTTGAGAGATATTTTCAGGAATTTTTCCTCTTCGCCCCGGTTAAGAGCAAGAAGCTGGTAAGGTTTTATTTTATTTACCGGACAGCTGAAGAGATGATATACCTCATAAACATCTTTCCGGTTCGGGGGGAGGTCTTCCTGCTTGGTATTTGCTTTCGCTGATGTGATGAGAGCATTATCGAACAGGTATTCTCTGGCGGTTTGCCTTACTTCGGCAGTATCACTTATCATTTCTGCAATTATATCCATAGCACCCTGACGGGCGTCGTCAATGGAATTTACTCCAAGTTCTTCATTTATATACTGAGCGAGCACTTCATCGAAATTTCCCTTGAATTTTGGATTGTCGATAATGAATAATGCAAGAGGCTCTAGTCCCTTTGCCTTTGCAATGGTTCCTCTTGTCTTCCTTTTGGGTTTGTAGGGGAGGTAAAGGTCTTCCACTTCCTGGAGCTTGAGCGCTGATAGAATTTTTGACTTGAGTTCATCGGTAAGTTTTCCCTGTTCTTCAATGCTCTTCAACACGGTTTCCTTTCTCTCTTCAAGCAGAGTAAGGTATTGAATTCTGTCTTCAATGTTTCTTAAATAGTCTTCGTCCAGCCCGCCGGTGCGCTCCTTACGGTATCGGGCAATAAAAGGGACGGTAGCCCCTTCGTTGAATAACTCTATAACGGCATAGACCTGTTTTTCCTGAATTGAAAGTTCCTGTGCAATAACCTGAGGTATATTCATTATTAATCCGGTAAAATTTTCGATGTGCAAATCAAGCATAAGTAAGGGAAATTTACAACTTGATATTTATATATATGTTGTTATGAAGGGGGGGCTCCCCCCCCTATAAATGCTTAGGGCTGGAATTTGAATGCCGCTGCGGAGCGGGTGTTATTGAAATGAATCAGGGCATCAAAATAAAGGCTGAGATTGTGAATATAATAATATGATTTGTGCATTTCGTTTGAATATACAGCGCCGGCTGAAAAGAAGAGGCGGAGCTTATTAAGCCAGTTTTTCAGTTTAGGATACTTATCGGCATCTTCCATAAAGAGGATAAAATTCCGGGGCTCTGCCAGACTGAATAAAAAATTTGAAGAATTTTCAAGAGGAGGCTCTGTAATATTATGGATTGCCAGTTGTTTATATTTCTTTGTTTCGGAGTCGTACCCTACAGCCTGAAATGAGCCGTAATTAAATGAGAATCCTATTGCCTTATATTCTGCGCCTAATTTCTTGCTAAGATTATACCCCATAGAGCCATGCAGTCCCGAATACATTCCGTTTTTTGCAACATGTCCGTTATGCGCCCAAAGTACAATCCCGGTCTCAGGACCAAAAAGATTTGCCATCCACTCTGCATTCTCCGCCATATATTTATCCCGCAGGTACGATTTTTTTGTGGCTACATCCATAACCTGCCTGGTTTGAATAAGAAGTCTTTTCATCTGTTCGAATTCAAATTTATCTCCGCTCCCTGACTTCCGGTTTAATTCAAGGTATGTCAAGACCGAATCGCATTGTGACTTAAAGATGTCAATTTCAGACTGCTCCATTTTCTGGAACCGGTCGTAGGCAATGGAATTTATTTCATTCAGTATTCTTTCCACTTTTCTGTCTGCAGGGAATTTATTCTCTTTTAAATAGGGAAGAAGCAGATCTCTAACATATGTTTTGGACTGGCAGTCGAAGCCGAGAAAGTGGATCTGCTTTGAATATGGTTTCCCTTTATTGTACTCTTTCATCCAAAGAATTAGTTCCTTAACCTCTTCGGT
>JAEXUB010000242.1 GCA_023453125.1 Bacteroidota bacterium | reverse complement strand
AAGTCCAGTGCACTATTGAATAACCGGCAAAGGGATTTCCGTAAGCCGACATACCGCTTCCGGTTCCAGGCAGCGTTAGACTTGTTTTACTTCGTGTTGAGACCTGCATTACAACCGGGATACCGTTTCCTGCCGATGTATAGACTATCTCATCCCCGGTTGAATTTACAATTGCGTGCCCTACTCCCTCCCACGGCGTAAGATTTTCGAATCCTGTTCCGTCAGTGTTTATTACCGATACCGCGGAAACGTAAGCCCCCGACTTAATGGAATGAAACAGAATTTTATTATATCCGGGGAACGGGTATGAATCGCTTTGCTGACTGGTGCCGGGACAATTTATTGTATCGCTTATTGCTTTTTCCGTTGCAAGCACCGGGGCTGTGCCGCTCATATTAAGGTCAAGCTGGTATATTCCTTTTTTGCCGGGGCGCTGGTTAGAAACCAGCAGTCTGCTGTTGTCAATCCATTCCGGGTAGCGCGCACCGGTATAAACAGTTGTTACTTCTTTTGTATATAAATTTAGTATCCTGATTTCGTGAGCGCCATCCTTTGTATAATTATATGCCACCCATTTCAGGTCGGGGGATAGTGAAGGGAACCATTCGATAGTCGTATTATCGGAGGTGAGCTGTGTTAAGTCGGAGACAGTTTTTGTTGCGGAGTTATATTTAACGCAGTAGAGATCGGCCCCCGAGGCGTCTTCCCTGTTAACTCCGCCTGTGGAATTAAGATTAGATGCGAAGATTATATAATAACTCTGCGAATAGGATTCCGCGCCCCACAAAAGCATAACTACAAATGGTAATAGCATCTTCATGGCAACTCTCCGCATTATTATTAACTAACCGGTTGAAAACACTCTCTATGAACAATTACAGTATAATCCGGGAGGCTCTATTATCGGATTTTCCCCTTACTGCTTTAATGATTAATAATACGGCGGAATAATTTAATACTCAAGTTCCTGCAGAATAATATGTGATATTTGCCGGCTCTCTTTTTATGAATTGTTTTACAGCATATTCACGATGGATAATAACAGATACGGTGTCGAAGTTTATTTCAACAGCAGGAATATGATGGGAGTTATGCTTTTCTCATTAGGTAAGTCACGCCCGGTGAAGGCAATCTAAAAATTTTAACATATTGTAAAACTGATATTAATACTTATTCTCTCTAATCAGCTTGCCCGTATTATCGTCCTTTCCCTTTTTGGCAAGAAAGAGGGCTTTATCCCGCCAGAATTTTGACTTGCCGCTATTGCCGATATTCAGATAATACTTTGAGAGACTTAAAAAACCGGTGATATAATTCAGATTGAATTGGTTCAGTATCTCACTTGAAATGTGGTTTTCATTTTCAGGCAGTTCATTAAGATAATCAAGCTTAAATTTTTCTTCAATATTTCTTCTTACAGCCTCAGTTAAATCGGTTTTCGATTCAGAGTATAAATAAACAAGTCCCGTATTTTGAAGATTCTCAATTACCCCAGAAACACTTTCTTCATCTGCAGTCGGCGCAAAATAAAAGGAGACAGACGGGCTTACTTTCCTTACCATAGCTATCAGCGATTTGACAAAGAGGGCTATATTCTTTCGCGGCAGGTTTTCAGTATCAATAGTAATTCCTTTTTCACGGAGCTTTAATTCGAGCAGGCCCGGGACGGATAACAAGGCATGGGCATTAACGGCGGTTACATCTTTTCTTATTCCTTTATCCTCCTGTAATATCCAGAGGGGGAAAATATCATTATCCCCTCCTGTGAAAATAAAAGAACCGGGCTCCAGAGAAACAAGAATATTATAACTGTAATCAAAAAGTCCCGGAATGACGGCTCCGCTATCAAAAAGTTTTTTACAGAATTCCCGCTTCAATTCCTTTTCATTACTGTTATCATATTCCTGTATAAGCTCCCAGTAAATATCAGAACACTCCGGATTACGTTTATAGGCTGTTTCAATCAGCTCTCTTTTCCTTTCTCTGTTCCAGAATTTAAAATAAGGCACAAGATAAGAATCGGGTATTCGTTTTTCCGCTTCGTCTGCTATTCCATTGAGAATTTTCATTCTTTCATTCGGGTTCATTCCCATGCTTGCATAACGGACAGACATATAATAATTCCGCCATCCATTTACATTGTAAGGATTTTGAATTAACTCCTCCTTCCATAATTTTTCCTGTTCCTTATACCACTCCAACGGTTTTATTATGTAACAATATTTTTGAATTGTCTGCGGCTTTTCCTGCGGATAAATTATGCCAATGGACAGACAGAGAAAAATAACAAAGGGGGAAATACTCTTCATTCCATTTCCGGATTACTTTAGTTAATTTCAATTATGGGCATATATACAGAATATTCCGGCAACAAAAAAGGCATTCTTTGATCTCTTTAATTAAATTTTATAAAAGTCTTAACGCTGGAATAGGCTAAAAATATTTAAGCACCGTCAGGAGAAATCTCCTGACGGAAAAAGTAATTGTTATTGGAGGATACTGCAGCTGAGTATTAAAAAGTAATTGATGCCCCGATGGTTATATAATGAAACAGAGCGAAGCTATAAACCTCGTCATTATCGGCTCCCCCTTCAAGGAACCGGTATCCGGCCTTAAATGAAATGGAATTTGAGGCCTTGTAGGATGCCGCCAAAATAAAATCGAATGCCCTTCCCTGCGGGGCCGCCAGTCCGTCCCCATCCAGAAGAAAGCCAAGTTTTTCGTGAGGATTCCAGGCCAGCCTTAGATTAAGAATAGGCACAAATCCCACGTTAACTTTTTCAGATGTAACACCGTTAGATGTGATTGCAATTCTGGCATCCCTGATTTTAGCAGTAAAGCCCAAACCGAATTCCAATCCGGGGTTTTTTACAAAATCGTATCTGTAGGTAAGCCTGTACGAGTTGAATTTATAAGAACCGCTCAGGTTCCGGTTTGCAGGAAAGACATTTCCGGCAAAAATTACGGCGTTATTTATGCTCCCTTCCGCTTCAATTGTAAGCGGGGCATAGAGGAGAGATAATGTATGTACGGAGCCGAAAGTGTAACTGAGCCTTATTCTATAAAACAATTTGGAATCGGGTTTCAGGTTATCCTTAAATGAGATTAACGTTCCTCCTTCCCCAGGTATGCGCACATCGTTATATCCGGTACTCACAGTCCCCGTCTCTATATCCAAAACCGTCTGTGCATTAAGAGATGCACTTAGTCCAAGGCAAAGAGCACATACTAAAAATGCCTTAATAACTTTTTCTTTTTTCATTATCCAATCCCCTGATTTAGTTCAGTTTCATTTTTTTGTAAGCCGTTCTTCCATTTTGATTATATATTCTTTCAACTGCCTGATATCATTTTTCAATTCCTCATTCTCATCCTGAATAAGGCTTCCTACTTTTTCAATCCCTTCGCTGCTTGTTTTCTGCTGAACTTCGCTCATAGTATTAACTACTATGGCGATGAAAATGTTAAGGGTCATATAGGAGGCAAGAAGTATAAAAAGGATAAAGTAAACATACGCGAGAGGGAATGTAACCATTACCGATCTCGATATCTCTGCCCACCCTTCGAGTGTCATTATCTGGAAGAGGGAAAACATTGACACCCATAAATCGCCGAACCATTCGGGATGAGCAGCGCCGAATAATTTTGTCCCCACCACTGCAAATACATAAAACACCAATGCAAGGAGTACGAATATCCATCCCAAACTGGGGAGCGAATGAAGAAGTGATTCTACTATGAACCGCAGCTTGGGAAGATTTTTAATGAGCCTGAGGGCGCGGAAAATCCTGAGGGACCTTAAAACTGCAAGGGAACCGGAAGCGGGGAGAAGGGCTAGGGCTACTATCGAGAAATCAAATATATTCCATCCGCTCCTGAAATATGAGAATCCGTAGCCGTAGAGCTTAAGTATAATTTCAATTACAAATACTGCAAGAACCAGATTATCAATAAGCAGCAATGCCTCGCCGAAATGTGTCATAATTTTTTCGGATGTTTCCAGTCCGATTGTAATAGCATTTATGACTATAAGCCAGATAATAAAATTATGGAATCTTGAAGTTTCGCTGAACAGCCTTGCCTTTTCCCGTGTCATAATTAATCCCGTTATTTTTTTCTTATTTATATAACCCTATATATTCAATTTCCGCACTAAAATCCCCTTCCTGCTTTTCCCCGGCCAGAAAGGATATTTCCTTAATCCTGTTCAGAGGAATTTCCGGATTCCGGCGGATTAGCCTTCCGAAATAGAAAAAAGAAAATTCTTTGAATGGAATTCTATGAGTTACCCATTCCCCCTCCGTTGTCTTAAAATTTGCCGTATAAAAATATCCGGTAAAATAGGAAGTTTCCTTCATTGATATGCTGAAAATCTTCCCGTCTCCTTTCAGCCTTATTTCAATTCCGGTAAAATTCTCAAAGTTGTAATTCTTAACCGGACTTCTGAGGGATGCAAAACCCCCGTTGTTTTCGAGGGAGAGGCGGCCGGAGAATATTATTTTATCTTTACTTCCGGCGGATACACGCGAGATGCTTAATCCCCCCATAACCCCGTCGTTTACTATTCTCCATTTATCGGCTCCATCCATAATAGCCCGGTTTAACAGGATACCATCATTGGACTGGGGCGAGAATGCCAATAGCAGCGCAGAGCCGATAGACATCAGTGTCTTCATTACTGTTTATCCTCCTCATACTTAATTATGCTTTCGGCCATTCCCTCAAATACAAAGAAATGGAACGGCAGAACTGAGTACCAGTATAATCTTCCCAATAATCCTTTGGGGCGGAATGTGGCTGTCTGCTGCAAATAATATTTCCCTCTGGAAGAGTTGATTCTGAATTCGAGCCACGCTTCACCGGGGAGTTTCATCTCGGCAAACAGAAGTAGCCTTTTGCTTTCCTTATCCGCTATAAGAACCCTCCAAAAGTCCAGCGTATCTCCCGGGTTCAGGTCACTAAGATTTGTCCTTCCTCTGCGCAGTCCTACTCCCCCGAATAATTTGTCTACGAATCCCCTCAAATGCCAGAGCCAGTCGGCATAATACCAGCCCCTTTCACCCCCTATAGACCAGATATTCTTAATTATCCGGTCAATTTCTTTTTCGTCAATATTTTTCTCCCGCCTGTCCTTATAGCAGCCGTTAACCGGCACATCCATATATGAGCTAAGAGTGTTTTGCCCCGAGCTTGAGACAAGAGAATCTTTCCAGCTTGATGGGATGCTGTTATTCTCAATCCTCTCAAAAGCCATTTTCACGGCATCCTTATAACTTATCAGATTTATATTCAGCATCTCCGTAAGGGTATTATCCCCTGCAATAATTTCTATCTTCATACTGTTAACCAGATTGACTGCCAATTTGTATGATGTTGCGGTTACAAAATAGAGCCAGTATGAAGAGAGGCGGGGAGTCATAACCGGCAGAGGGATTATTAAGCGCCTTAATCCCCTAACCGACGCATACTGCATTAGCATTTCCTTATAGCTCAGGATATCGGGGCCTCCGATATCGAATGCGCGGCCATAGGTTTTTTCATTCATAAGCACGCCGGAAAGGCATTCAATAACATTGCGGATTGCGATAGGCTGATGCTTTGTCTTTAACCATTTCGGAGTAATCATCAGAGGGAGCTTTTCAACCAGGTCCCTTATAATTTCAAATGAGGCGCTTCCGCTTCCTACTATAATTCCGGCCTTAAGCACAGTAAGAGGGACAGAAGATTTTCTAAGAATCTCCTCTACATTTTTCCTTGAAGAAAGATGCCGTGACAATTTATGCTCATTGGTAATCCCCCCCAGATAGATAATCTGCTTTGCAGAAGTCTGGTTCACCAATTCCACAAAATATGAAGCGGAATCAGATTCCAGCTTCTCAAAATTGCTTATTCCGGAGCTCATTGAATGGATTAAATAATATGCGGCATCAATATCTTTAATTATTTCCGGGAAGGGAATCCTACGTAAAAAATCAATTTCCAGCAGTGTAATATTATGATGAGAGTATATTCCTTCTTTGGGAAAGCGGTTTTTATCCCTAACACAGCAGATTACCTTATGCCCCTCCTCAAGAAGTACAGGCAAAAGCCTTTTTCCGATATAACCGTTAGCACCCGTTAATAGTATTTTCATATAATATTAACAGAGTTTCAATTAAAATAATTCCTGATTCTCAAAGCCGTAATCCCCCTTTAGGAGAGTTTCTTCTAATACTCTGCCTGCTGTTCCGGAATGTATAATACAAGCCCTATGCCATTTACGGAGCCGGGAAGTCCGAATAACTATTTAATCTCTTATTAAATATGCCTCTTTAACCGGATTCTGTTTCTTGAGTTCTTCAAGCCAGCCGAGAACTTTTTCATTCGGCTTGAACAGCCGGGCAATTTTATCGGTTATATCTATTATGAGAACATTATCCCCCGTAAATGCCAGTTCCCATTTAGAGAGGACCAGATCAAGTTTTTCCTTCTTTGCAAGTTCATTCAGTTCTTTTTTGATTATTTCAATTTCCGTCATCACAGAACCGGTTCCGAATCCCTTTTCGTGCCCCATTCCCTGTCTCAATACAGCCTCCCGTTCAATATCGGCTATTGCCTTTGCGTCATTGGCATCTCTCGCATTCTTCATCTTATTCCGCAATTCCACCATCGGATCTTTATACGTATTCGAGTTAAAGCACGCAATTGCTATTGCCCTTGAATCATATACGCCGACTCTTAATTTACTCTGCGCAGCCGATTCAGATGATATTACCGTGATAATAAAAAAGGAAAGGATTACTCCGCTCAAAAAGCGAATTAGGATATACATATCGCCTCCTTTGAAGTTAATGGCAATCTACTGCTTTACCTTACCAATAGCCAATTTGCTTTGAGATTGAATGTTTACTTATGAAATTATTGTAAACTTACAATTATTGGGATTTGTCATCAGTAGTGCAGGATAAAAGTTAGCCGGCCCGGGGCAATTCCTATAACCGGTTGAGGAGAATCGTCACATATAAAAAAAACCCAACTTTGCAGTCGGGTTTTTCTCTCCGTCTCCCCTGTCCGATGGGTTCGAACATTTATCAGCTAAAACTGGTGATAGGCTATTTTTAATATTTATTTAATTCAAATTTATAAGAGCTTAATAACTGTTGCCGGAGGGCAAAAACTTTATATCTTAAAAATTCTTCCGGTAAAATACCGAATGGTGATTAATGAGGGGATTAATTGCGGGATTAATAACAAAATTTTTAAATAAAAGTATCGAAAGGCCTTGTATATTCTTCTGCGTAGAGCTTAAAATATTCTTTTTTAAATAAGTCATAAGCTCTTTTTGCCTGGAGCTGGTCGTTCAATTCGAGATGAGTTTTTATTTTTAAGGCAAGCCCTTCTTCGTCAAGAGGATCAAGTAGCAGAACAGAATCGGCTGCGATCAATAGAGACTTTTTGTCCGCATTGCTCCGGCTTAGTTCTTTTTTCAATTTGGACTTCAGGTTATCCACAATAGCTACTTTAAGTCCGTCCAGCCATTCAAAACTTGCCCCTTCTGCCAGTTCCCCTCTTGAGAGAATCTCTCTTATCTCTTCCATTTCGGGGATATCCAGAACTGACAAACCTGAATTAAGCAATTTTCTTAATCGCAGGTAGTCGCAGTAAACATTATCAGAGAAGAATATTTCCCAATGATTCTTCTCATTTTTAATCTCTATGGAATCGAGTCCGGCCAATATGTGGCGCAGCTTATTCAGAGTAACATTACGGTTGTTCTTCACATTTTCGGGACTCATATCGGGCCATAAAATAACCGAGAGAGACTCAGTACTTAAACCGCTGGCGTTTCCGTTGAAGGTTTTGAATATAAGAAGAAGAAACAACTGCTTAACCTTCGGGGTGAAATCGGTAGAAATATCTTTGCCGGTAATGTCAACAACCCTGAAACCGCCAAACAGGAATATACTGTTCTTTACCTCCTTTCCGGCAGGCAATCTGCCCCCTCTGCTTTGTTCAATCTTTTTAGAGGAGAGCTTTTTGCGGAAATAGAAGATTGTCCCTCCCCCAATTAATAAAATTGCTAAATAGAGAATTAGTGCCCGGCCGGTAAAGAATCCGAATGATGCATTTGCGCGGGGAAGCTGATTATATTTTTTCTCCGAAAGCAAAGGGGCTGTAACAGAATAGATGTCTATATATAACGAATCGGAAATCCTTTCTCCTGAAACCAATAAATATTCACTGTTGGTCTTGTTAAAAAACAATACCGGATTGAACATTTTGTAGTCAATAACTGAATCGGAAACCGCTTCGAACAGCTTATTCTTTAAGTCGTAGCTGTATATCCGCACGTACCGGTTATCATTGTCGAGATCGTGAAGCCCGTAAAAAAAGAACTTGTTAGTTAAGGAATCATAATGGAGTGTTGGATAATGCGGATAAATATTAGGCGGACTGATAAAATCTTCCTGTTTCTTAATTGTGGAGTCCTTTAAGTTCAGCAGATAAAGATCATTCAGCCTTCTGTAAGTTTCTTCCTGTTTACCGCTGTTATTCCCTTCGCCGCCAAGAATAAAATATTCTCCAAATTGATTCTTTGGGCCAATCAAGGCCCCGCCGCGCGGGGGGATAGTGTCCCCCTTCAGGGGAATGATATTCCATTTTTGGGTTTTGAAATCATATTTATGGAGAGTATTGTTTACTCTGTACCATCCATATCCGAACATTGCATACACGCCCCCGTTCAGGGGATTAACAAATGCATTGTGCCCGTAATAATGGCCGTCGTGTTCCCCTGTCGTGTCTATATCGCTCCAGGACTTTTGTTTTTCGTTATATGCGGATAATCTTCCAAGTCCCAGAAAATAGGCGTACAAATTGTTTGATAAACTATCGTATATCAGGCCGAACTCGTTATGTTTCAGCGGTTTATTAAAAACAACTTTTGAGATTGACCGGTTATCTAAATTATAATATAACATATAATTTTGACCGGCACAGGTAATGCGCCTGTTTTTTTCCTCGAAAGCTACTGCCGGCATAATCATTTTAGCGTTTACAGCAAATGGCCCCAGCCGCGCCTCTTTTTTCAATTTATAGTGCTCTTCCATTTTCCAGGAGGGTTCGGTAACAAGGGCATCAATATTCCCGATTTCATCTTTAGCACTCTGCCCCTCCAATTCATCCAGTTTCCAGTACTGAATTAGTTTATTATTCCAGTCAAATAATTTAACCTGTCGGATGCACATCTGAGGTATATCACTAACAGTTTTATCTGTGCGTCTAAACGATCCGAAGACAATATTCATATTATCATCAGCAGGGCAATCTATAGCTGCGGCCACAGAGTCTTTTCCCAGTTTTAGGGTTGCCAATTTCTTCTTCGGATTCAATTGTATTGATACATTCTGCCAGAAATTCCTTTTGAGCCATTTTTTGGGAAGGGCAATTGTCCGGTCTACTGCCTTGTCATTAATTATAAGCTGAAGGTAAGATGTATCTATATTCTGCGACTGTTTATACAATACTTTTAAGGAAAAAGATTTTGAATAGATATTGGCAATATATCCGTAATGATTAGGATCTTTAAAGGATAAATCGAATGTAAGAGTAATTTTATTTCCGGCGGGCAGAGGCGCATTGCGGGTTAGCAGTAATGAAGTTCTTCTTTCGTGTTTATACTTCTTAAAACTGAAATCCAAACCGCCGTAATTATTCTGGGCAATAATTGGACTAACAAAAATGACCAAGATTAAAAAAAGGTACTTTGCCATATCCGGGAATCAGCTCCAAAAAGGTCATTGTTATTATATAAATTAATAATAAACCGCTTTAAATAAAACTGACCTGACAAAAAATTGCAGACCGGCTCTTCTTCTCCAGCACTTCTTATTTTATATGGCATTCCAGGTTACATCCCCCATTAATTCCGGTTTAATTTTAAATTCCGGATGAAATCCTGTTAAAAAGATAAAAGGCCGTAACTAATTGCGCAACACCGAAAATTACAATTAAAAATGTCTGAATTTCGGACTTATCAAATCCCTTCCGTTTCATAAAAAGACACCCAAGGTGTGCGATGATTGTAATCTCGGCGCAAATTACCAGCCCTTCCAATAATCCATTGAAATAAGACACCAGGGCAATGGAAATGAAATTTGAAGTAATCAGCATTAGAACCGGTTTCTGAAGCAGGATATTTCTGCGCATTCTAAAGTTATTTCTTATTAGTGTGAGCATTTTTTTAGGTATTCTTTTATTTTTTTATAAAAAGAGACTTTCTTATTTACCGGCTTGCCGCACCATTTGCACTTTACGGCCTTTTTCATTATCGTCCTTCCGCAATGAGGACATTCTCTCGTTTTTTGCGCTTTAAGTTTCATTTCTTTATAAAAAGTTGAAAGAAATGTAAAAACACCGGGTTAACGGAAGGATTAATTAAGCCGGGACATATTAAAAAAATATTTAAAAAGATAAATCCCCTGCAATTTTCCTTACCTGTGGGGAGGAAACTGCTCCCTGTATGTATTTTATGGATCAGGACCCGGCAGGAACTATACTCAGAATAAAACGGTTTTTACCTTATAAACTATCTTTTAACCTATAAGAAAAGTATTAATATGCAGAAATTAAGAGTAGCAGCATTTTCGGTCTCCATAGACGGATTCGGCGCCGGGCCGAACCAGAGCATTGACAATCCTATGGGAGAAGGGGGAATGGTTTTACATAAATGGGTCTTATCCACAAAAACATTCCTCAATTCCCACGGAAAAGAAGGGGGCGCCGAAGGAATTGATAATGATTTTGCCGCGCGGAGTTTTGAAAATTTAGGCGCCTGGATCCTGGGGCGGAATATGTTCGGACCTGTAAGAGGCCACTGGACAAATATGGAATGGCGCGGCTGGTGGGGGGAAAATCCCCCTTATCATTGTCCGGTTTTCGTACTTACAAATTACCCCAGGGAACCCCTTGTAATGGAGGGGGGCACTACATTCTATTTTGTTACTGAGGGAATTGATAAAGCCTATTCAATGGCTATGGATGCGGCAAAGGGAAAAGATGTAAGGCTTGGAGGGGGCACATCAACTATTAAACAGTTCCTTAATGCAGGCTATGTTGACGAATTGCATCTTGCAATATCCCCCGTAATGCTCGGCAAAGGGGAGAATTTATTTGATAGTGTCGACTTCCCTTCCCTTGGATATTCAATTACCGGGAAAGCATTCTCGGAAGACGCGATGCATATTATCCTGGCAAAATAACTTTGTGTTTGATCGAAAGGCGACGCTATGATTTTTCGGCCGAGGGCGGTAAGGATGGATGGAAAGAGAACTGGCGGATCTTTAAATATTAATCTTTTTTTTCAATCACCCTGTAGTCTATTAGCAGATTTACGATATCCATAATCTCAGCCTTGTGCTCATCGCCGACTTCTGCTTTTTGCATAATCTTATTAACCGGTTCATATTCAGCATTTGGAAAAGGAAGATTAAACAAAAATTTGCCTTGAGGAATAGTCAGGCTTATCTTCTTTTCAATTGTATCCCTGCCCTTGCCCGACCAGACAGTAACTGTGCTAAAGAACAATTTATTGCGGGCAATGGTATACTTTACATCTGCATTTTTCTTCTCCCTTATGCAGAGTTCGCTTTTTTTAGCGGGGATTTCATCACCGACCAGCTCCTTTACATCAAGCGTGAGTTCTATTTTATCCCGGTTAAAAGAGTATCTGAAGTAGGGCCTTTTACTTTCATACGCTATTCTTTTCTCAAGCACCCCTGTTTCACTCAGAGCCTCGAAAAACTCCTGTACGGTTTTAATGTGCATCCCAAGCCGCGAGGCTGCTTCGCTTGCTGAAATATCTTTATACAGATAAAGCAGCCGGAGCAGTTCACCCGAATACTCTTTGGCAATAAATGAGCCAAAAAGTTTTATTTTTTCAAATTCATTTATCATGAGAAAAACCCGGTTTTCATTTCATTTAACTTATCAATTATCCTAATTTCCTCTTTCTTTTTCATATCTTCGATAAATTCAACGAACAATTTTCCCAAAGATCCGCAAAGTGAATCAAAATCCAGATTCTTTTTATACTCCAGATAGTCCTTTTTCGAAATATGCGCGGATACGTTTCCGTCGAAATCAAATGCCACCCAGGTTTTATCCCAATATTTAATGTTGTTGCTGAATAAATAATAATACTCCTGCCCCATTCTAACCGGTACAAACAAAATTCTTTCCTGTTCATAAAATGGCATTGCTATTAAATTACGTTTTATGAATTCAGCAAAATTCAGAAGTTCATCCCGCGAGTATTCCCCTTTCATTATTGGCCGGGGCCTGTCCGTATAGGAATCGGGCCCCTCTTCAACATTTATTGCGGCATATTCTAAAATTTCACGTCCCCGCCATTTGGTTCTTTTTGTGAAGAGCAAAAAAAGCAGAATTCCCAATGTGAATAGTGTCAGTATCAGAAAAAGTTTGGATATGGGAGTTTGGATAAAAATATTGCGTCTGTTTTCATCTATACCGATTACCGTTAGATATATGCCGGCAAAAAATAAATATGCTGTGCTGAAAATATATCCGATATTTCTAGTGCGGTAAACCGCAGCGGCTGCGAATAATGCATAAATGAAAAATATTGCCCCAAGTGCTTTAATCCCAATTTCCAACCCGGATATCACGGCCGTCACTCCGCTTACAAGCAGTGCGAAAATCACTGGAAGAAGTCCAGTAACGTCTCTATCCGGTTTAAGCTTTTTTGAATAGATCACGGCACCCTCCATTACAGTTTTTATATACTTCATTATTTATGAACTATTCTATTATCGCACTTATTATCTTCAAAGTCAATAGTTCATTTGCCTTGGGATTTTTTCTGCACTTAGTTATGTGCTGAACCTGATAACCAGCTAAATACCGGTTTTAAGGCGGGTAATTCTCTTTGTTTCCATAGGTTCGGTAAAAATGTGAATTTTATATCTACCCACCGGCATCTTTTCCATTCTTTTATAAATAGATTTTTCACCCGGCCCGAGGTGCATATAGACAAGATTCTTCGTGTTTAAATATTTCTCCAGTATATCATAGCCATCAGTATTTAAGAATGTTCTGTCCAGCAGGGCCAAATCGAATGAGCTTTTGCTTATTTCATATTTAATAAACTGCTCTTTATTTGAGGGGGAGCCGTCTCCCGTATGTAGAATATTGAAACCATTCATATTAACCAAATAGGCAAAGTTTTCAACGTTCTGATGCCTATTTACTATTTCCCCTGTTTTGGCATCCTTTTCATAATATTTTCCATGGTCAATTCTTACAACTCTTATTTTAATGCCGGGACAGGATAATTCAGAATCAAAAAATGAATCCGGTTTGAAATATTTTACCCTCTCTGAAATACCGGTGTAATTATCTACTTTTGATAGTGCGTCATTTACCTGCGACGGGCAGACAAGGATTGCGCTTTTATTGGATTCCAGAAATTCTGCCATTAACCGGGGAGAGAAATGATCCGCGTGATAATGGGATACAAATACAATATTGATATCATTAAAAGGGGCAACCCCTTTTATCATCTTTTGAAGCAGTGAGTCGGAGGGCTGGTCGCACCAATCCCCCTCTATTCCCCCGAAGAGGGCATCGAACATTATCTTATTACTGCCCGACTTAATAAGAAATCCTTCGTTGGCAATATATGTAATTTCAATGGCTTCTCTTTGAGTTTGCGGCTTCACCGGGACAGCACATAACAACAGGAGCAGTATAAGATTAATCAGTCTTATCTTATTCATTAGTTCCTCACTCCAGTTTATAAGAACTGCCTTTGACAGGCATATTTTAAGCTATTTTATATAAATGCAGGATAATAAATAGCCAGCTTACTTCCTAATAGATACTTAACTGTTAGTTTTGTTACCGGAGCAATTTACATACATTTTTTGCAGGTTTGTAATGCCTGGAATATGCGGTTAAACAGAAACCCAACTTTTCAGTTGGGTTTCTTTTCTCTCCGCGGTGTCCTCGATACTCCTTTCGCTACGCTCAAGGAACTCGGACACCTTGAATATGCACGATTCGGTTGTCGAGTGTCCCGACGAAGTCGGGATGCGCCGCACCGAGTTTAGCGAGGTGTATCGAGACAACCGTTTAAAAACAGAAACCCAACTTAACAGTTGGGTTTCGCTAATTCCCACGGGAATTCCATCATTATTTATCCGGAGACGCTCCTATTAAACCGAACCGGCGTAACTGAAATCAATCATCCATTCTATTCCGTATTTGTCGCGGAACATTGCGAAATAAGAACCCCACGGACTGTCGCCGATTGGCATTTCCACGTGTCCTCCCGCTGAAAGACCGTTAAACAATTTGTCCGCCTCTTCTTTGCTTTCTGCGGCAACCGAAATTTTGCTCCTGTTTTCATTTTCATTTACGCGTCCCATAAACTCGGGAACGTCGCTTCCCATAAGCACATTACTTTTACCGATAGGAAGCGCGATATGCATAATTCTATTTGCCTCTTTTTCATTAAACTGGCTTCCAAGGCTTGCGGCCATATCCTTAAAACGGACTACAGTCCGGAACTCCCCTCCGAAAACGGATTTGTAAAATAAAAATGCTTCCTCTGCATTTCCGTTAAAATGTATGTATGGATTTATCTGTGCCATAATTTTTACTACCTTTCATTTGTGTTGTTTGTTAAAAATTGCTCCGAGGATACTTTCCTATACTGCTTAAACAATCAGTCTGTAGGAAAAGTGCACTTTCTGTTAACTTGAATAATAACTGCCTTATTGAGAATCATTTAAATCTGGTGCATAAATTTAATTTTCTCATTTCCGGAATCAACATTTTTAATCGCAAATTAAGAGGAATTATTTGTGGTGCCCATTCCCGGGAATAATAGCTTTGATTTCCGCTATAATTACCGGCTTTTTCAAATCTTGCGGCTAAAACGAATGTGTTTTATAATACCAACGGAGAGTAATTATGCAGAAAGCACTATTCTACAAATCGGCTTCATTTAAATGGCTTATTTCAGATAAGGGCAATGTAAAATAGAAAGTGCTCCCTACTCCTTCTTTGCTTTCAACCCAAATAGAACCATTATGTTTTTTTACAAATTCTCTGCAAAGCAACAATCCGAGTCCGGTACTCGATTCCCCGTCGGTACCTTTGCGTCCGACTTTTTCCTCCAGCTTAAAAAGATTATTTAATAAAGCCTCAGACATTCCGATTCCGCTGTCGATTACAGAAATTTCCACCATTTTATTATCAACTTCCCTTGCCTTTACGGTAACTTTACCCCCTTTCTTCGAAAATTTCAATGCGTTTGAAAGAAGGTTACGGATAATGGAATTAAGCATAGCCGCATCTGCAAATACTCTTTGATTTGTATGAATTTTACTCGCTATTTTAATTTCTTTTTGTTCTCCCCTTTTTACAAGCAGATCTATATTCTCATTCACTATTTCCTTAAGAAATAATTCCATAGGATTGTAGCTAACCTGCCCCTGCTGCATACGGGCCCAATCCAATAAGTTATGCAGCAGCTTAAAAAGATTTTTGGCATTGCCGTGCAGTTCACCGCTCAACTGGGCCATCTCTTCCTGCGAAAAGCTATTTATATCCTTTGCAAATAATTCCGTAAGGCCAAGCAGCCCCTGAAACGGGCTCTTCAAATCGTGCGCTATTATTGAAAAGAATTTGTCCTTAGTTGCAATAAGTTCTTTAAGCTGTTCAGAATACTGTCTTATCTGTTTTTCATCTTCCCGTATCTTCGCAAATTTTCTTGCATTGGCAATTGCCAATCCGCCAATACTCCCTATTATGTGCGATATTTCCTTATACTTTTCAATATACTGAGGCAGGGCAACGTCGATAATATTAAATACGCCTACAGCTTCATTCTTGTTGGACAGCTGTATAGAAAAACATTTATCTTTAGAAAGGCTTTTGCCGTTAATTTCGTTTTTGAAAAAGACCTGTTTTCCATCCCCTTCGCCGGTAACGGGGCTATAGATAATATTCGACGGAAGGAATAATATATTCAAGAAATTAAATATTTTATTTACAATTTCCTTCTCATCAATCAGATCTACAAGACTGTTAAGCTGATCATAGGCGAGCGCGAAATCGGCGGCGCGGGTAAATGTTGAAGCCAGCTTTTCGTTGAGTAAATTTCTTTCGTTCTCAACACGCCATTTAGAGATGATGGAGTCTAAGAATAACTTGCAATATGAAAGTCCGACCGGAAGTATTTCGTATTTAAGCCCCATATGTTCACTTATTGCCTCGAGCTGCGTCAGATATTCGCCTTTCAGTCCGGTTTCAAGCAGCAGCAATTTATCGGCCGATTCATTAAAAAAACTCTTTGCTGATTCTGCGTCGAAACCCCAATTTCGGATATGCTTTTTATAATCTCTCAGCCAGCCGTTTGATACTAAATAACATTTTTCCCTTATCAGATATTCCAAAGTGGTTTTATTCAATAGAAGCTCATAACACAGGTCGAGCTGTATGAATTCTACATTCCCGTTCAGGCTTCCTTTTTCCTTATTGAATGAAATGCATGAGCTGCCAATAAGAATCACCTTTGAATACGATGCAGAATGCTGCCCTAGTATCTCTTTAATCATTCCCCCGGTTAAGGAAGCTTTGCTGCAGCTGGAATTAAATCCCTTTAATACAACATCGCCGTAATTGCCCTCTTTAATAACCTGATTTACTTCCGGCAAAAAATGACTGCAGACAACCAGGCACAATTTCTTATCCATTATCGGCAGCCCTAATGGGATATTCGCCATATTTATGAACAGCCTCGGATATTTCCAGAAGCGTATCGTCAGTTACCTGGAATGGAATTTCGCCATGATTATCCGAGAGGATAAATCCCCCTCCGGGTGCGGCTTTTTGGATAGTCTCTTTAATAATTGCCTCCGTTTCCGCCCGGGTCCAGCGCCTCATTTCCACTCCGTTTAAATTTCCCAATACGGTAAGTTTACCTTTACACCTTTCTTTTATCTCGGCAATGTCTTCTAAAGAACTTACACCTATAACCGCCGTCCCGGTTAAAGCAACTTCATCTATAATCGGAATTGAATTGCCTGATGCAAAATGTGTTGCCGTGGGGCCTTTAATTCTTGCTATTGACCTCTTAGCACTCAGAAATCCGGTTTTAAGATACAGTTCTTTGGGAATAATGGTTGAGGATGAGACCGGATCGAAAAAGCATATTGCAGTTGCTCCGGCTTCAAGCTGAGCGTTTGCCCAATCAACACAAAATTCTTCATTTATTTGCATTAGCCGATTAAACAATTCCGGATGGTAATAAATCAGTTCTAAATATTTTTCGAATCCCATCTGCATTACAGGGAGTGAAAATGGGGAAACCGCTACCGAAATTATCGGCACTTCATCTTTAACACTTGCCTTGAGTTTCTGAATTGAATCCAGCACTCTATGAAGCACCTTTGCTTCCTTTACTTTCGGCGGAGTGAGATTTTTAATTTGCTCAATTTCTTTAAGGAAAGGTTCGCCTGCATTCGGCGGTCCGTCCTCTGTAAATATTACTGTTCCCCCAAAAGCCTCAATTTCTATTGGAGCGTAATAGAAGGAATAGATACAATCATTCCTGTATTTTTTTCTTATTCTAAGCTGCCCTTCAACTACATTATCCGCATTAGAAAAATATTCTTTAATTGAAATCCCTAATTCCTTAGCACCATGCATTGAAGCTAATAGAAACAGGGGAACTCTGTCCGGTTCTTTATGCGATAGTGCAGTGAGTACACGTTCCATTGAGGTCATTTTATGAGAAGTCATTTTACACCTCCCATTAATTCTGATACAATTGCAATAGCTTCTCTCGGGTCTTTTCCGGCAGCATCGGCCCCCACTTCCTTCCAAAGTTCATCGTCAAACCGGAATGGCGCGCCTCCTACTATAATTTTAACGTCTGTACCGGAAAGCTGTTCTTTCAATTTTTTAATTCGAAGTGCGGAAGGGAGCATTAGCACAGAAAGCAGTAATATTTTGATTTTTTCCTCTTTAACAATTTTTACAAGTGCTTCAGTAGTTAGGCCTCCCCCTAAATCCATAAGTTCGTATCCCGAAGCTCTCAAAGTGGAATAGATTATTCTTTTCCCCAGCAAATGATAATCTTCATAAACAGCAATTGCCATTTTAGGCTGTTCTTTTCGCATAGGGCTGGATTTCGGCAATATTTCATCTATTGCCTCTTCGCAAATTATACCGCACATATACACCTGCGATAAAGCAAGTTTCCCCTTCTCCCATTCATTCCCTATTCTCTGCAATGTTTCGGTAACCAATTCGCTTGCAACCTCTATTGGCGAACCGATTTTAACAGCATCCGTTATTAATCTTTTTACTTCTCCTCTGTCAAGAGTTATAAGAGCACTCTCGAAATCATCTATAAGCTTTTTCAATCCTTCCAATTTTCCTTCTCCGCTTTAGATTTAAGTAATTACTGCACTCTATGTTCTTGAACCGGTTTCTTAAAGAAATATTTGATTAATCAGTTACCTGAGTATAAACCGTAACTGATTATCGTATTAATTTTAAATTAGTTTCGTTCAATTTTCAAGTATTTACAGCCTGGCAGGGTTTAATGATTCCGGTAAAAAAGGGGGCCGGCCGGCGCCGTCTTTTGGGGTTAGGGGGGCAGTGGGAGGTTCGCTCACCCCGGCCTGAAGTCCGGGGTTATAAATATACCATCAATTTATAAACGACATAATTCCAATTTCTTTGTGGTTTTCTTCAGATCCGTGGGCCGAGTAGGTTCTTTACGCCAAACTTGTCCGGGTACTTGGACACTTATTCTTTTTGTCTTTTTTGAAGCGGCCTCAAATAATTGGCGTATAAAGAATGAGCGAGCGGAGCGTTAAGAAGGAAATGTTGTTTGAACCGGCCTTAGCCGGTGAGTTTCATTTCCTTTAGCGGAGCGAACGATATTCTTAGCCAATTATTTGCAGTTTACCCGCCGTATTTTTGGCGCGGCCTTGATCTTTTGCCTGCCCGCCTGTGGAGGGGTTCTTTTCCATCAAGGGAAAAGAACATAAAAGAATTGACGCAGTCGCTAATGGTGTCAGGGGGCCGGTGGGAGGTTCGCCCACCCTGGCCTGAAGGCCGGGGTTATAAATATACCTTCTTTGTTTACAATGAAATCTTGAAAGATCTGAATCCGGTTTCCGAGTGCCCGGCTCTGCCGGGTGTATCGAGGAAACCATTTAAACGAAGAAACCCCGACTGACTGTCGGGGTTTTGCTCCGCGGGTTTACCCGCCGTCTTGCTGGGTGGGCTTGCCCGCCACCGCAAGGGCGGTTTGTTGGGCGAGTTTATGCGTCGCGGCGAATTTTGGTTCTTTTCCATCAAGGGAAAAGAACATAAAAGAATTGACGCAGTCGTTACTGGTGTGAGGGGGTAGGTGTGCGGTTCGCTCACCCCGGCCTGAAGTCCGGGATTATAAATATACCTTCTTTGTTTACAATGAAATCTTGAAAGATCTGAATCCGGTTTCCGAGTGCCCGGCTCTGCCGGGTGTATCGAGGAAACCGTTTAAACGACAAAACCCCGAATCTCTTCTGGGTGCAATCCTGTAGTGATCATGCTTGCGGCAGACAGACTTGATACATACGCTTAATTTTGAGTGTCCCGAGTCATTTAGATAATGTTCCTTTCTGTGGTTTATTTGATCTTTTTCGAGGGGTCAACAAATATGAACAGAAAGCTTAATATTTGATTTATTTATATCAATTCTGCTAAAAATTCTATAAAAGACTTGACAAATTAGGTGTTAAGGCATATTTTTACAGTCTAAATTTTGATTCCGCGGTAGCTCAATGGCAGAGCATGCGGCTGTTAACCGCAGGGTTGTAGGTTCGAGCCCTACCCGCGGAGCGGAAAGAAAACCCAACTGAAAAGTTGGGTTTTTTTGTTTTAAACTCAATATGTTAACCAAAGGGATGTTGGTTCTCCCAAAGGGACTCCTTTGGAGGAGCCCTACCCGCCCAAAAGATGGCGGGCAAGCCCTCCAAACAAGGCAGCGGGCAAGCCCGCGGAGCGAAAGAAAAACCCCGAAGTAATTTGGGGTTTTCAAATTTAAACCGCACTCATGCGAGTCATTCCCTTCAACCTCGTAATTTAAAGGAATTAAGGGGTTTTTCCCCCTTTTTTCATATCGGGTAACCCCCTTCCCTATTTTAAGAAACAATTACGAGCTTGAACTATTATTCATATTAAAAAGTCTTCATTATCTTTTTATTTTAGCCTTTTTTTGGCGAATTTTAAAAACTATGTTTTTTCAAATTAGGCATAAAAATTGATTGTATACTTTTATATATAGTTAAAAATCATTCAGGAGCAAAAATGAGTCAAATAGAAGACCTTAAAGAAAAAGTACAGAATGCTTACAAAAAATGGGACGATGCAATTTATACAAAGACAATTACTAAATTCCCCGAAAGACAGAAAGAATTTACTACCCCTTCTTTTAATCCCGTTAAACCCCTCTATACCCCTCTCGATGCCGATTTCGATAATTATAACGAAAAACTTGGCTATCCGGGACAGTATCCCTTTACACGCGGCGTTCAGCCTACAATGTACAGAGGCCGTTTCTGGACAATGAGACAGTATGCCGGATTCGGTACCGCTAAAGAATCCAACGAAAGATACCGCTACCTTCTTAATGCAGGACAGATGGGACTTTCAATAGCCTTTGACCTTCCTACACAGATTGGATACGACAGCGACGACCAGATGGCGCTTGGTGAAGTGGGTAAAGTAGGCGTTGCCGTTGATACTCTTGCCGATATGGAAATCCTCTTCGACCAGATTCCACTCGATAAGGTTTCAACATCAATGACAATTAACGCCCCCGCCTCGGTTCTTCTTGCAATGTATATTGCCG
>JAEXUB010000191.1 GCA_023453125.1 Bacteroidota bacterium | reverse complement strand
AGCGCAGTAAGGGTTCATTTCTTCCCGCAGACAATAAGCGTGGGTATGACGGCAAGAAGGCAATATAAATACGAATTGGCACGCAGCCTTAATACTGCAGTCACTACCGGCACACCGGTTAATATTGAGCCGAGCGTTTACAGGGATTTTACAACAACCCGTTATCTCGAATTTATCTGGATGTTTACGGAAAATGCATTCTTAAACGTAACTGCAAAATATAATCTCGATATCAGTTCGTCAAATGCCCATTTTCTTGCCGATTCTACAATTGCAAGAAGCGAAAAAGATATCTGGCGCGATATTTTCGCAAATGGATTCTTCGGAAAGGATTATTTTGTTCAGCAGAATATTGAGCTTCGTGCCCAGCCCAGAATACCATCCTGGTGGGATCTGAACAAATATCTTCAGTTGACTCTTTCATACAATGTGAGATATAATTGGAAGAATGATTTCCAGCAGAAGGAACTTGGAAAGAGCGCATTGTACGATGCTACATTCCGTTTTGGCACATCAATAAGGTGGAAAGCATTTACCGCGCCTCTCTTCGCAGAATCAGCCTCAAAAGAAGGTGCAAGGCCCCAAATGAATATGCCGGAACAACAGGGGGAAACCAGAAGAGGCAGAGGACGTGGTGAAAGAGAAGGGGAAGGAACTCAAGAGCAGAAAGGGGTTAACGAAGCTGCTGCAGATACAACCCGGGCAGTTAAACCTATTCTGGCAGAGGATGGTACTCCGCTTCCTCCCGATACAACCAAAATTATTGCAGCACCTCAGGTTCAGCAGGAAAAACCATCAACATTTACTGCAATCCTGAATGAGATGAGAAATCTTGTCCGCTTCATATTCTTCGATTATGATAAGCTTGATTTTAATCTTGAGTTCCAGAATTCTTTGGGGGGGAGCGCTCTAAGAGGGGATGGAAACGGTTTCAGTAATTTCTGGGGATTCAGCCAGAATTTCGACAAAGGGCCTTCGCGCCTATTTATGCTCGGCTTCAGCAACGATTTGGGTCCGCGCGCATTTAAAGAAAGAACAAGCGTAAGCGACGCATTCTCGCAGAAGAATAAAATAGATTTTAAAACGACCCGTCCTCTTTGGGAAGGGGCGGAAATATCCCTTATATGGTCGGTTAATTGGGGACTGAATAAAGTCACGCAGATGAAAGTCCAGGAAAACGGGGATCTTCTTGTTGATAACGTAAATTCAACCGGTACAATTGAAAGGTCATTCCTTACCGTTCCGCCGGTGCTTATGTTTTCAACTTTGTTTAATAACGGTATTAAAAAAGTAAATGAAATCTACGGCGAAAATCCTGAGAATGATCTTTCAGACGCATTTATTAAGGGTTTTGAGACTTTCCCGATTCTCTCAAAGATTCCATTCCTTAGGGATGTAATGAAATATATACCAAGGCCTAACTGGGCATTCACCTGGCAGGGGCTTGAGAAATTCCCTCTGTTCAGTTTTGCAAAACGCGCCTCTATTATGCATACCTATAATTCAAACTACAGGGAAGGATGGAGAATTTCCCCTGAAGGTAAACTCGAAATACAGCAGCAGAGCATCGATTTCAGTTTTACTCCTCTTCTCGGAATAACATTATCTTTCGACGGTATTTTAGGCGGTACTCTCAATACAAGTGTTAAATATAATACCAAATCTGTTTATACTTTTGCCGCGGGAAGCGCTACAACAAATATTACGCTCGGACTTCAGAACGATATGGATTTCTCGGCAAGTTTCCTTAAATCGGGATTTGAAATTCCTTTATTCGGAGTTGCCCTTAAAAATGATATTGAATTCTCAATTTCATATACCAGCGGAAGAACCTCAAACATTCTTTACAGAATGGAAAAATTCAGGGACGACGGCGAGCCGGTTGACGGCACTATACGTACTAAAATTAGCCCGAGGGTTAAATACAATATGAGCCAGAAGGTCAATATATCGGTATTCTATGAAAGGACTACCGTTGAGCCCGAAGGCGCGTCCCGTACTCCTCCCATTACAACTAACTTGGCCGGTATTGACGTGGAAATCCGGATTGGAAACTAATAACCAAAGGTTATATGGCATATAAAATTTTGTGGATTGACGATGAGATTGAACTCCTCCGTTCGCATATTATTTTTCTGAATGAGAAAGGGTATCTTGTTGAAACCGTTACAAACGGACAGGATGCCCTTTCCGAAGTTAAAGAAAAAAACTTTGACCTGATCTTTCTTGATGAAATGATGCCCGGTATGGGAGGGCTCGAAACGCTTGCTCTTATAAAAGAAATTAAGCCCGATATTCCGGTGGTTATGGTTACAAAGAGCGAAGAAGAATCTCTGATGAATGAAGCTATTGGAAGCAAGATAAGCGATTACCTTATTAAGCCGGTAGTCCCTTCGCAGATTCTTCTCGTCTGTAAAAAATTCCTCGAAGGGAAAAAAATATCGAGCGAGTATGTAGCCAAAGATTATCTGACTGATTTTAATCAGATTTCGGGAATGAAACTCAACAGCCTCAGTTTTAATGAATGGGTTGACCTTTATATTAAGCTTACCAATTGGGAAATTGAATTAAGCGAACATCCGGAACTTGGTCTCAGCCAGACTTTATTCGACCAGAAAAAAGAATGCAACCAGGAATTTTCAAAGTTCATTGAGAGAAAATATAAAGGCTGGATTAATAATCCGGGAGAAGAAGGCGCTCCACTTTTTTCACCGAACATACTTGGCAAATATGTCCTTCCCCACGTAAGGACGTCGGAAAATCCGGTTTTCTTTATGGTTATAGACTGCCTTAGGCTCGACCAATGGCTTATAATGGAAAAGCATCTAAAGGAATTCTTTGAAATAGAAAAAGACTATTATTGTTCAATTCTGCCTACAGCCACGGCATACGCGAGAAATGCTCTGTTTGCCGGATTATATCCCTCCGAAATACAAAAATATTTTCCTGATTTATGGGTGAGCGGGGAGGATGATGAAGTAAGCCAGAATAAGTATGAAAAAGAATTGCTGCAGCTCTTCATAGACCGGAACAGGATTAAACTGAGAAATGAACTTAAGTATATGAAGATTATTGATCCCGACGTAGGAAGAGCATTTGAACAGAACGTCGCATCGCATAAGAAAACACATCTTATGGCTATTGTTGTGAACTTTCTCGATATGATTGCTCACGGCAGGTCCGATTCGCAGATATTAAAGGAAATAGCTCCTAATGAGGCGGCCTATCTTTCCCTTACCAACGGCTGGTTCTCGCATTCCTCGTTACTGGGTACTTTTAAGACTATCTCAAAGATGAAAGGGGCAAAGATAATTGTTACTACCGACCACGGCAGCATCAGAACTTTAAGAGGCGCTAAAGTACTGGGGGATAAAGAGGCATCAACAAATTTGCGATTCAAGTTCGGACGTAATTTAAGAGTGGAAGACAAGCACGCACTATATATCCGCAACTCGGCCGATTACAAACTCCCCAAGAGAGGGGTAACAATAGATTATATAATTGCAAAAGAGGATTACTATTTCGTCTATCCAACCGAATACCATAAATACCTCAGCTATTATAAAGACTGCTTCCAGCACGGAGGAATTTCGATGGAGGAAA
Organism: Bacteroidota bacterium; assembly: GCA_023453125.1. GTDB lineage: Bacteria > Bacteroidota > Ignavibacteria > Ignavibacteriales > Melioribacteraceae > JAEXUB01. Next base: position 2,167 of record JAEXUB010000191.1, on the reverse strand, counting down.
TGCTTCTTCCGGTCGTTACAATGGAGGCTAAAGGTTAATGGAGATTCTTTTTGATATCGAAAGCAGGGATGGAAATGAAACCGCAAAACTTGCCGCCGATTTTTCCTTAATAGTAAAGCCGGGGGATATTGTTGCCCTCAACGGCGATTTGGGGAGCGGAAAGACCTTCTTTGTAAAAAGCTTTGCGGCATCTCTTGGAATTGATGCTGCCTCGAGTCCCACCTTTGCAATTGTGAATGTATACCCCGGAAAGAATAAGATTTATCATTTCGATTTTTACCGCATCAACAAAATCAATGAACTTTATGATATCGGTTTTGATGATTATTTAAATGACGATTCCGCTATTGTGTTTATCGAGTGGGCGGATTTGTTCAAAGAACTTTTGCCAAAAAGGATTTATGAAGTTAAATTTGCGGTAGTATCTGATAATTTACGCAGGATTACCATCTACAAATATGACTGAAAACAAGCCGGTACTCGCAGTTGAAACTTCCTCCGATTTATGCAGCGTTGCCCTCATAACAGGGAACGGGGGAAACTATACCCTCAATATAAAAGGAAAGCATATCCATTCGGAAAAACTTATTCCTATGATTGAGACTGTTACTTCTATGGCTGAAACTGAAATTAAATCACTCTCCCATATAGCAGTATCTATGGGGCCCGGTTCCTTTACCGGACTCAGGATAGGGCTTTCCGCAGTTAAGGGATTGGCCGAGGGGGCAGGAATTCCAATCTGTCCGGTCCCTACTTTTGAGGCCTTTGCATTCTATGCGGTTAAACATCTGAACAACGGTGCCGAATTTACAATTGCCCGCAATGTAAATGTGGAAGAAATTTATACCGCACGTTTCAGAAAAGAGGATGATACTTATAAATTTATTACAGGCGTTGAGATTATTAAGAAAGAGGATTTCGAAGGATTTGCAGGGCCGGGAGATATTTTATTCGGTAATTTTAAGTATAGAGAGAAAATTCCGGAAATTACGGATGTTGACGCTTTGACTGTGGCGGAATGGTCTGTTAAATACGGCCGGCACCTTATAACCAAAGAATATGATTTCCTGGAACCCGATTATCTGAAAAAATTTGAAGGGAGAAAGAAGCAATGAGAATTTTGTTAACCGTTTTAATCTTCTGCTGTTCAATTATTGCCGCACAGGAAAAAACGGCGGTTATTAATGTTAATAAAGATAAGCACGATTTCGGTAAATCGATTGAAGGGGAAATGCTGATGTATGATTTCGTTATTTCCAATTCCGGTACCGGAGACCTGATTCTTAAAACTATCCGCTCAACCTGCGGATGCACCGTTGCCCAGCCCGAAAAAATGGAACTTAAGCCGGGGGAATCCACCAAACTTCATGTTGAATTCGATACCGCTCAGAGGGAAGGGGAACAGCAGAAATATATTTATATCTATTCAAACGACCCGAAAAAAAGGGAATACAGGATTGCCGTCGCCGCCAATGTGATTCCAAAAGATTCAAAAGAAGCGCAGAATATGAAATGGGGCAAGCTTAGGCTGGATAAAAATAAATATGATTTCGGAAAAGTGACTGAAGGGAAATTTTACATTGCCAATATTAAAATGTTTAATAACGGCGAGGCTGACCTCGAAATTAAAAATGTAACAACTACCTGCGGATGCACCGCGGCTATTGTTGTTGACAAAGTCATTAAACCGGGGAAATCGACAATACTGAAAATTGAACTCGACACTTCGGGACGCGAAGGGAAGTTTGTAAGAGCGGTTAATATTCATACCAGCGACAAGCTGCAGCCGCTTCAGACTGTTACATTATTTGCGGATATAAAGGCGAAGAAATAATATGGGATGGTTTAGAAGATCAAAACAGAATATATCGGCTGAGAGCCGTAAAAGAGAAATACCGGACGGACAGTGGGTTAAATGCGCCGAGTGCGGCGAAATAATTCATATTAAGCAGCTCGAATTAAATATGTGGACCTGCATCAAATGCGATTTCCATTTCAGGATAGGAAGCGCAGAATATGTCTCGATTATTTTTGATGAAGGTACATTTGAGGAAATGGATGCTGAAATGAAATCGGCCGATCCGCTCGAATTTTCCGATTCAAAAAAATATACCCAGAGAATTGCTTCTACCATAAGAGATACCGGACTGAATGATGCCGTTCGGAC
>JAEXUB010000177.1 GCA_023453125.1 Bacteroidota bacterium | reverse complement strand
GTATTCTTTTTAGAAAATTAAGATGCGGGACTGCTAATGGCAAATGGAATGTTTTCAGTCCCGGCTCTACGGCCGGGATTTAATTTATTATTTCCTAGTCGGGGATGTTTGGTTCAACAAGCTTTATAAGAAGGTCAATAGATTCCTGCCAGCCGAGATAACAGAATTCAACAGGAATGTTTTCCGGAATTCCATCCTGTGTAATATTCAGCTCGGTGCCGCAGGCAACCTGTTTAAGTTCCACCCTGGTATGCATTGTTCCCGGCATCGCAGGGTCTTCAAATTCATCTGAATTATGGATTAATGAATTTGGGACAAGTTCTATAAACTTGCCTCCGAAAGTGTGGCTTTTGCCGGTTGAAAAATTGGTAAATGACATTTTATATGAGCCCCCAACTTTGGCATCAAATTGATGCACCTTGCAGGTAAATCCGTAGGGGGGATTCCATTTAACAAGCGCGTCCGGATCAAGAAATGCCTTGTAGATTTTTTCGGGAGTGGTTTTTATTACTCTGTGAAGTTTTACTGTTCCGCCTGCCATTTTAATTCCTTTCATTCTGTGGCACTATTTAAAACGGCAATAGAGAGGATATAGTTCAATTACTGTTTCCGGAGCTAAAGAGGGCACTTTACTCTTATTCCAATGATTTGGATATAACAATAGCTGCAACGGCAAGAATTAGAAAGATTGTAAATGATGCTAGAAAAGAATAGTACCAGAATCCCGGTTTACCATTTTCTTTTAACGTAATTTCCCTGTAATTATTTACATATTGGAATATCTTAAGGCGGATCAGAATCCAGTTAATCTTAATTCCCCTTGTTCTGTTAAATTCGGTGATGGCTGCCATTGATACTATAAACCAGATAAGTGCAAGGGACGCCGGAATTAAAAAATAGACTCTCATTTTCAACCTCGCTCATTAAATATTAGCACCGTAGAGAGAAATATTTACGTGAAAGGTGTTTAAAAGTTTTGTTCTCCGTTCTAGAAAAGGGCTATTAATCACCGGCCTGCCTGTGCCGTTAATATTAATATGGGACGGGTCTTTGGTTTCCAGGAATTTCTTAAATCCGTCATTATTAAGCCAGTAATAAATTCCCCAATTGCTGAAATTCCATTCTTCGCTGTATGCATTAAATTCATAGTCGATGTAATAAATAGTGCTTCCGTTAAAAACAAAATTTGTAGGGAAATAATCAATATTCACCCATTTCTTCTTCAGCTCCCCTTCCCATCTGAGCATCTCAAGAATCATCTCATCACTCACACGGCTGCATCCTAAAAGTTCTGCAACAGTCTCCCCTATTATATATTCTTTCAAAAGGAATGAGTTATCCCTGTCATAGTCAATCAGTTCGGGGATATTTATATTCAGTTCCTTTAAAACCGGGTATGCGTTTAGTTCAAGCTCAATTTTAGGTTTTTCAAATTTATAATAGAAGACTTCTTCATTATGCATCTCCTTTAGCACGAATTCCCTTCCCTTATAATTAACCAGGTAGGAATTTCCCGATTTCCCCTTACCAAGAAGCCTTATTATCTCGTATTTGCCGGGTATCAATTATCCCCCTGCAGCTTATTTTGATTACTGCTTTTTATGGTTATGGTTCTTCTGGTAATTGTGCATAAACTTGCCGAACTTCTTTTCCTTCTGCTTTTTCTCCAGGTAGGACATTTCATTGTACCTGGTTTCTTTCAGGATCTTTATATAATTATCATATCTCTCCCTGGAAACAATTCCTTCCTCAACTCCCTCAAGAACCCGGCACCCCTTTTCCACGGTGTGAGTACAGTCATCATATTTGCATAATTGTGCCAGTTCCGAAATCTCATCAAATGTATCGCTCAGCCCAGAATCGGCTGATATTACGCCAAGCTCGCGCATACCGGGACTGTCAATTATAATTGCCCCGTTATCGATGATAATCAATTCCCTCCTCGTAGTTGTATGTTTTCCCCTTCCGTCTTTTTCTCTAATCGGCTGGGTTTTATACAAATCCTGATGGATTAAATTATTAAGCAAAGTGGTCTTTCCAACGCCGGAGGAGCCAAGCAGGCAATAGGTCTTTCCCGGCGCAAGCCTGTTCTTTATCTCTTCCACATCCGAAGGGGCGTTGTTCGTAAAAGCCATTATATCCGCCCCGGGGAGAATCTTTAGAATCTCCTCCTTTTTTATGGCTATTTCTTCGTCGGAAATAAGATCCCTCTTGCTGAGGAGAATCATAGGAGTAATATTGCTTTCGTTTATCATAACGAGGTAACGTTCAAGCCTGCGCAGATTAAAATTATTATCAGCCGCCTGCATTATAATTGCCTTATCCACATTGGCTGCAATTAACTGATATTCTATTTTCTTTCCCGGCGTCTTTCTTTTAAGAAGTGACTTGCGCGGAAATATACTGTGAATGACGGCAAGAGAATCATCGTCGAACATCTGGGTATGCACCCAGTCACCGACAGTTGGAAAATCACTTGATGTTTCGGAATTGAATAGGAACCTGCCTGTTAACTCTGCATAAATATCCCCATCCCCTGCCGAGACAAGGAAACTGTTCCTGTTAACGCTGATTACCCTGGCGGTCTGATATCCATTTTCAAACTCAGCAGAGGAATTGTTTTTAAACCATTCACCGTAACCCAGAATTTCAAGATTACCCATATAGTACCTTATTAAAGTAAATTCGCATAATTATTATTTTCCCTTCGATTAATTTATACATTCTATCCTTAATTTAGAAGCTATAATCCCCTCCCGGGGCCCGCCAATAGAGCCGTAAAGCCGATTTTGAGCATAAATTTCAAACTGAAATCGGTGTATATTTTCGGAATTTTTATTCTTATCCGTTCAATACTTTTCAATTCGCGGCACTGTAAATCGGCAGGTCCGGAGAATAATTATTAAGCAGGGGAACTATTACGCTTGATTTTGCATTAATTTATTTGTACCATAAACGAGAATAATTCTCATTTAGGAAATATTATTATGAATATGGAATTTTATTCGCAGCAGCTCAAAAAAAGCAAATTAAAAGTAACTCCTCAGCGGATGGCCGTTCTTGAAGCCCTCGGCAGCCTAAAAAACCATCCCTCGGCTGATAATATTAAAGAGTATATCATCCGTAATCATCCCAACATAGCAGTCGGCACAATCTATAAGACGCTAGATACTTTCGTGGAGAAAAAACTAATCCGCAAGGTAAAAACCGAAAAGGATTCAATGAGATACGATGCAATCCTTGAGAATCATCATCACCTCTACTGCGAAAAAACAGAGGAGATTAAAGACTACTTTGATAAAGATCTTACCAAACTGCTGGAGAATTATTTCAAAAAGAAGAAGATTCCCAATTTTCAGATTACTGAGATTAAACTGCAGCTTAACGGACTATTTAAAAACAAAAAAAAATAAAATCAAATAAATCTGTTTCATATGGGAAATAAATAATCAGTTTATTAACAAATATGAAAAAGAAGGAGAGAAAGAATGAATCAGGAGAGTAAATGCCCTGTTACAGGACACTCGGCAAAAATGGCAGCCGGCAAGGGAACTACTAATAAGGACTGGTGGCCTAATCAAATTAATATCGGGATACTGCATCAGCATTCCCCCGCATCAAATCCGATGGATGACGGTTTCAATTATAGTGAAGAATTCAAAAAACTTGACCTTAATGCTGTTAAAAAGGATTTGTACGCATTGATGACCGACTCGCAGGATTGGTGGCCGGCAGACTGGGGACATTACGGAGGGTTATTCATCAGGATGGCCTGGCACAGCGCCGGCACATACCGCACTTCGGACGGACGAGGCGGAGGCGGGACCGGCAATCAGCGTTTTGCCCCTGTTAACAGCTGGCCCGACAACGGCAACCTCGATAAGGCACGGCGACTCCTCTGGCCTATTAAACAGAAATACGGCAATAAGATTTCCTGGGCCGACTTAATGATTCTCGCGGGCAACTGCGCATTAGAATCGATGGGATTCAAAACTTTCGGATTCGGAGGCGGACGCCCTGATATCTGGCAGCCTGAAGAGGACATTTACTGGGGAAGCGAAACAACCTGGCTTGGAGATAAAAGATACAGCGGCGGTAGAGAACTCGAAAATCCACTCGCTGCTGTTCAGATGGGACTGATATATGTTAATCCCGAAGGCCCTAACGGAAATCCCGACCCCGCTGCCTCCGGGATAGATGTCAGGGATACATTCGCAAGAATGGGGATGAATGACGAAGAGACTGTCGCTCTTGTTGCGGGGGGACATACATTCGGAAAGGCTCACGGAGCCGGAGACCCATCCCTTGTAGGACCCGAACCGGAAGGTGCTCCGATTGAAGAACAGGGGCTCGGATGGAAAAATAAATTCGGCACCGGTAAAGGGGTGCACACAACTACAAGCGGTATTGAAGGAGCCTGGAAACCAAATCCTACAAAGTGGGATAACGGCTACTTTGATATGCTTTTCGGATATGAATGGGAACTTGTTAAGAGTCCTGCCGGCGCCTGGCAGTGGCTTGCAAAGGATGTTAAGGAAGAGCATATGATTCCCGATGCACACGATCCTTCAAAGAAACACCGTCCGATGATGACTACCGCAGATCTTTCGCTGAGATTCGATCCGATTTATGAACCGATTTCAAGACACTTCCACAAGGATCCCCAGGCATTTGCCGACGCATTCGCAAGAGCCTGGTTTAAATTAACTCACAGGGATATGGGGCCAAAATCACGCTACCTTGGTGCCGAAGTACCTGCCGAAGATCTTATCTGGCAGGATCCGTTACCCAAGGCTGACTATAAACTTGTTGACGAAAATGATATTAAAGAATTAAAAGAAACAATATTGAAGAGCGGACTTTCTATACAGGAACTTGTCTTTACCGCCTGGGCATCTGCGTCAACGTTCCGCGGCTCGGATAAAAGAGGAGGCGCTAACGGCGCAAGAATAAGGCTCGCTCCGCAAAAGGACTGGCAGGCCAATCAGCCCGAACTGATCAAAAAAGTGATTGATGCACTCGAAAAAATTCAACTGGGATTTAACAGCTCTTCTAAAGAAGGAAAGAAGATTTCACTCGCGGATATGATAGTGCTAGGCGGATGCGCTGCTGTTGAGGCTGCTGCAAAGGCTGCAGGACATTCAATAACAGTTCCATTCACTCCCGGAAGGACCGATGCTCTGCAGGAACAGACGGATGCCGAATCTTTTGCGGTACTTGAACCCCAGGCAG
>JAEXUB010000067.1 GCA_023453125.1 Bacteroidota bacterium | reverse complement strand
GCTCAGGGGGGAAATGAAGGATTCGGAGCTCCTTATGTGCTTCCCAATTCGTCGGCATACTGCGAATCCTGCGCATCAATATCGGATGTATTCTGGAATCAGAGAATGTTTCTTCTTGAAGGGAATGCTAAATTTTACGATGATCTCGAAAGAACATTATACAATGGCGTGATTTCGGGGGTATCTTTAAGCGGGGACCGTTTCTTCTATCCTAATCCTCTTGCATCTTTCGGCGGCACATTAAGAAGCGAATGGTTTGAGTGCGCCTGCTGTCCTCCAAACCTTGCAAGGCTTCTTCCATCACTCCCCGGATATGTTTATGCCACAAAGGGGAATGATGTTTATGTAAATCTGTTCGTCCAGAGCGAGGGAAAAATAAATCTTGAAAGCGGTTCTCTTTCAATAAAGCAGAAAACGGAATATCCCTGGGATGGAAAAGTAATTCTGGAATTAAATCCCGAAAAGCAGTTAAACGGCAGCCTTTTCATTAGAATACCGGGATGGGCTCTTAAAGAGGCGGTGCCTGGGGATTTATATGAATTTATGAATACGAAAAAGAGCCGCGTAAAAATGCTGGTTAACGGTACTTCTGTTAATTATGAAATGAAAGACGGCTATGCAGTTATTAACAGAAACTGGAAGAAAGGGGACAAAATTTCTTTCACTCTTGATATGCCGATTGAAAAAGTAATTGCCAATCCTAAAGTTGAAGCAAATAAAAACAGGGTTGCTCTGCAGAGAGGCCCTATTGTATTCTGCGCCGAGTCGGCAGATTATGACGATAAGAATGTTTTCAACATAGTTATGGATAAAGATTCAAAACTAAATACAGAATTCAGGGGGGACCTTCTTAACGGCGTTATGGTAATTAAAGGGGAGGCAAAATCTGCTGTTGCTGATAAAGAGGGGAAGAGAAGCCTCATAAAGAAAAAATTTACTGCTGTTCCTTATTATGCCTGGAACAACAGGGGTATGGGACAGATGATAGTATGGTTTGCATCCGATGCTCAGACTGCAATGCCGGTATATCCCCCCACAATTGCATCAAAGAGCAAAATTTCGGCGTCGCACAAAGCGAGAAGCCTTGGCGCAATAAACGATCAGAATGAGCCGGCAAATTCCAATGACCATTCTTTCCCGTATTATCACTGGTGGCCTAAGAAAAATACAACCGAATGGGTCCAGTATGACTTTGAGAAAGAAGAAGAAGTTTCGATGGTTAAATTATACTGGTTTGACGATGAGGAAATACAGGGGGGATGCAGAGTGCCTGAATCGTGGATTCTTTATTATAAATCGGGAAGTGAATGGATACCGGTTAAGAATGCCGGTTCCTACGGAGTTGCGAAGGATAAATACAATGAAGTAAAATTCGAAAAAGTAAAAACTTCTGCCCTAAAGCTTGAAGTAAAGCTTCAGAAAGAGTGGGCAAGCGGAATTCACGAATGGATTGTTAAATAAATTTATAAGATAGAGGGAAAGATGAAATATTTAGTTATTGCGGTTTTAATGATGGTAGTCTGCAGCGGGGCTATAAATGCGCAGAAAGATTATCCCATTAAGCCGGTTGTTTTTACAAAGGTGCATTTTACCGATAAGTTCTGGATGCCCAGAATTGAAACGAACAGAAAAGTGTCAATTCCCACTGCATTCGGAAAATGCGAAGAAACAGGAAGGCTCGATAATTTTGCTATTGCGGGGAACCTCAAAAAAGGGGAACATAAAGGGGATTTCCCCTTTGACGATACTGACGTCTTCAAGGTGATTGAAGGAGCATCCTATTCGCTTGCGGTTAAATATGATGCAAAACTTGACCGTTATGTTGACAGTCTTATCTATCTGATTTCAGCGGCTCAGGAAATTGACGGATACATCTATACCAGCCGTACAAATAACTCACAGCGATTATTCAGATGGATGGGAAAAGAGAGATGGGAAAGACTCAATAGTCACGAACTTTATAATCTTGGGCATTTGTACGAGGCCGCTGTTGCCCATTATCAGTCCACCGGAAAAAGAACTTTTCTGCACGTGGCTTTAAAGAGTGCGGATTTAATCTGTAATGTGTTTGGTCCGAACCCGGGACAGAAAAGAGTCCCCTCCGGTCATCCGATTGTTGAAATGGCGCTCGTAAAACTCTTCCGCATTACGGGAGATGAAAAATACCTTAATCTTGCAAAATTCTTTCTTGATGAAACCGGATACGGAAGAGACGGACATAAACTGAGCGAATACAGCCAGGACCATAAGCCTATTAAAGACCAGGATGAGATTGTAGGACACGCTGTACGCGCAGGATATTTATATTCGGGAGTTACAGATATTGCCGCCATAACGGGAAGCGAAGAGTATAAAAAAGCAGCTATAAATGTTTGGGAGAATCTGGCCACAAAAAAATTATATATAACCGGGGGAATGGGATCCCGTCCGCAGGGGGAAGGCTTCGGGCCTAATTACGAATTGCCGGAACATACCGCATACTGCGAGACCTGCGCGGCGATTGCAAATGTTTACTGGAGCTACAGGATGTTCCTTCTAACCGGCGAGTCGAAGTATATGGATGTTGTTGAGAGAGCTCTTTACAACGGAGTAATATCCGGGGTATCATTGAGCGGCGACCGTTATTTTTACGACAATCCTCTTGCATCGGTCGGCCAGCACGAAAGGGCGCCCTGGTTCGGATGCGCCTGCTGTCCCGGTAATATTACCCGCTTTATGCCTTCAGTACCCGGTTATACCTATGCAGTTAAAGGGGATGAAATTTATGTGAATCTCTTTGCCGAAGGTTATGCAGATATTAAAACGGCTAATGGGGAAATTACTGTTAAACAGGAGACCGCTTATCCCTGGGATGGAAAAATTAAAATTACATTTGCTAATGTTAAGGGGAACGGAATTAAAATTAATATCCGCATTCCGGGGTGGGCTTTAGGCACTCCGGTTGCCGGCGATTTATATTCTTATTCAGATAAAGTAAAAGAAAAAGTAACTATTACCCTTAACGGAAATGATGTCCCGGTTAATACAAATGAGGGATATGTAAAACTTGCGCAGGCCGTATCGGAAAAAGATGAAATTATACTCAATCTTCCGATGCAGGTAAGAAAAGTTGCTGCAAATGAAAAAGTTGAATACTTAAAAGATAAGACCGCCCTGCAGAGGGGCCCGGTTGTATACTGCCTCGAAGCTGCAGATCAGAGCGATAAGCACGTATTCAATCTATTCGAGCCTCAGCTGAAAAGCATTAAGGCAGAATTTGAAGAGGGCTTGCTCGGCGGAGTTGTTACTCTAACAGGAAACGCCGGAAAATTTATAAATGGCAGAAAGAGTTCTTCCAATCAGCCTTTTAAAGCGGTTCCCTATTATTCCTGGAATAACAGGGGGGCGGGAGAAATGACTGTCTGGATTGCGGAGGATAAAGACGCCGCTCATCCGGTACCCGAGCCGACTCTCGCTTCGAAGAGTAAAGCCGTATCATCATCGGATCAGATACCGGGACTTAATGACCAGTTCGAGCCGGTCAATTCGCGCGATATTTCCAAGCCCTATTTTTACTGGTGGCTTAGAAACGGTTCTACTGAATGGGTTGAATATGATTTCCCGGCAGATGAAGAAGTCTCGAACGTCCAGGTTTACTGGCTTGAGCTCGAACATTACGACGGCTCATTTAAAATTCCGGAATCCTGGGAGGTTAAATATTATGACGGCAAGGAATGGATGCCGGTTAAAGGAGTAAAGCCTTATACTATTGAAAAGGATAAGTACAGTACGGTAACATTTGAAAAAGTTAAGACCAAAAAAATAAGAGTATACGCAAAACTGCAGAAAGGATTCTCCGGCGGAATACTCGAATTAAAGGTTAAATAGCCTATCCAATTAAAAAAAATCCCGGAAAACCCAAGTTTTCCGGGATTTTAACCTGTTTTCAATCATTTCCCCCCTTTAAAAGCACCCGAATTATCCGATAATTAGTTGTGTTTTTGCGGCACTCCCTTCCAAAGAATATTGCCGCTAAATCAAAAATTGTTAATCTAATTTCCGGTATTATGGCTGCTGAAAAGAAGAATCTGCTTAAATATATAACAGCGGTAATTTCCGCCCTCTTCGTAATCTCTCTTTCGGTTTGGGGAGTGGTTCATTACAACTCTTTAAAATATTCCGCAACCGAGAATGCCGATAACTATCTCGGAGCGCTTGCCGCATCCAAAGCGGCAGAACTTAACGGATTCGGGGAAATAATTGACAGCCGCATTGAAAGAGCTCCCCTTGCCGGCGATTTCTTTGAAACAAAAAAAGTAAAAAGAAAAACTGTTAGAAAATTTCTCGGCTATGAATGGCTGAAAGCGCAGGTTTCGCATTATGAAGCATCGTCGGCCGCACTCTATAATGGGGAGGGTAAACTGGTCTCTTTGTCTGCCCCGGGAATGTTTGATAATGTGATTAATACAGAGGGCGCTGACAGTCTGAAAAAGAAATTCACATTCAGGGAAATAGGCGGAAAATTCTTTGCAGAGGTTATTCATAAAATTAAAAATTATCCCAAAGAAGAGTCGGACGCGGAATTTATTTCGTTATTAATACCTGTTGATAATTCAATTTTGCAATCATTAAAAAACGTGCCCCGGTATTTGGGAAGCGAACAGATCTTTATTGTGTTAGTGGGAAATGCTTCTGAACAGAGAGTAATCGATTTAAAAGAAAATACTATTAAGAATGTTCCGGTTTCAGCGGGCGCGGCGGGGAGTGACTTTCTTATGCCTGCAAATGAAAATGATCTAATCAGGGGAATTAATTCCGGCGGCAAAAATATTGTTGCAAGAATGAAGAACGCGGATAATCTTGATATGAAAGTTGTGTGTGCTGCTGATGCCGCCGGTATTGAGGATTTTTACAAGCCGGAAGGAAAAAAAATAACAATTTTTAT
>JAEXUB010000015.1 GCA_023453125.1 Bacteroidota bacterium | reverse complement strand
TATACGGCAGGCTCTATGTTTCGCTTGAAGGAAAAGAAGCTCTTCTGCAGATGACAAATCTCCCCACTCCTTCCCCCGATAATATTTATCAGCTCTGGATGGAAACTAAAGGGCAGAGTTATATGATTGGAAGTTTTTTTATTGAGCCGGCAAGCAGATATGTAAAGCTTACCAAACTCCCTGCAGTTACAAGGGATCAGGTTACCCAATTTAAAATTACTCTTGAACCAAGGGGAGGTTCCCCATTTCCTGTCGGTTTAACTTATGCAACCAGCCTTCCGGCGGGGGCACAGACTCAGGGAAGAAGAAGATAGTTATCTTCTTTTCCTGTTGACAAGTATTAATAGTCCTATAAGAATTAATAGCACATATTTATATTCGAACAGGAAGGATATATACCTGTTTATAAATCCGGCAAAGAATAAATTATTGTATGTAAGCGCCGTAAGAATCCCGAGTCCCGCCATAATAATTCCGGCCGTAAAAAAGGGCATAACAGATCTGTTCTCAAAATGGAGTAATAAAAAGACAACTCCGGTCAGAAAGAGCATTGACGGGAGAATTATTTTTACAGGATAGAGAATTTCGAAAAAATTAAGTGTCACAAAGAGGATGCCGGTCAGGAAAAGAATTATGTTGAAAATAATTTTAGCCCTGGCTCCCGAATCGAATGCAAAAAGGAAAGCAGGTATTGAATAAATTATAAACGCGGCTCCGAAGAGAAGGGACAGACTTATGGTTATTATATTAATTGCCGAGGCTGCGGCAAGGACCAATGCCGCGGGAAAAATAAAGTAGCCGTATATTCTTTCGTTAAATTTCATCGGGCTTTCCTGCAGGTATAACAGCGGTGAAATAGAGATAGATTATTACAGGAAGCCCCAGCGTAAAAAGGGAAATTATTATAGCCGAAGCCCGTACGGTTGAAGGGGATACTCCTAAATATATTGCGAGTCCGCTGCAGACTCCTGTAAAGAGGGCGCTGCTTTTGTCTCTCTCAAAGGAGGCGGGGAGCTCTTTTTCGGCTGAATCTTTTCTGCCGAAAAAATAAATTAACACTATCACCCCGAGAGTCATATCCAGAATCAGCCCGGTCGGAATTCCGAGTCCCGCAAGGAATGCAAAATAGCCCCATTCATCAAGCAGTACAAATGCGCCGGCTAACAATAATATGCTGGCGGCGGCAGAGACTTTGGTCGACTGCCTGATTTTCTCAATTTCAATTTCGTCCGGTTCTTCTATTTGGGGGGAGGGAATAACCAGGGCTGCAACAAGGTATGCAATTATTCCCCAGCCTCCCATCAGGATGCCGAGCATAAAAAGAAGCCTGAAGAAGATCGGGTCTATTGAAAAATATTCCCCCATTCCCCCGCAGATGCCGAAAATGATTTTATTATATAGGGATTTTCTGAGTTTTCTTTCTTTATATTGAGGGGGTGCTGGCTGCTGCTGTTCCGGTTCCGGATGTTCTTCTAAATTATCCATCGTTATTTACCCGAAAAACTTTCGCGGGTAAAAATAATTCTTCTTTCGGTTACAATCCTGTCAATTCTCACATCCTGCGGAGTGCTTTCAATCGAATCGAAAATCTGAAATTCAAATGCAGGGACCACTTTTGGGGCGTATGTATTTCTGAGCATTTTGTCATAGAATCCTCCCCCGTATCCAACACGGTGGCCAAGTACCGAAACGGCAAGGCAGGGGACAATAAATAAATCAACGTCGTTGTTATCCTCGTTAATACCCGATTTCGGTTCAAGAAATCCTTCGCTGCTTCTGACTATATTGTCCCATCCGGTAAAATAGTTTCTCTGCAGGGTACGGCTGATTGGATTCATCTTTGGAACAACAATTGTTTTTCCGCATCCTTCCATCATATCAATCAGTCTGCGTGTATCAAATTCGCCGGGGCGGCTCGATAGGTAGCAGTGAATAGTTTTGGCGTGCACAAAATCATCCATTGTAGATATGCGCTCAATTACCCTCTCGGTAAGTTTTCTTATTTCCTCGGGGCTGAATTCATTTCTCCTTTGAACAGACTGCTTGCGAGCCTCCGATTTCGGGATTAATGTTTTAAGCCTCAATATATTCCTCGTTTTTTGAGCGTAAAATAAGCGTCTGGAAAAATATAGAAATTACGAGTTAGGACAAAATAAAGTTACTTAAAATAGACCATTTTTTTCGTCTGCGAAAAAGAGCCTGTTTTTATTGTACAGAGATAAATTCCGGCAGGCAGCCCTGCACCATTAAATTGGACTGCATGAATTCCCTCCGCCATTTCTTCCTCTTTCAGAAGTACTATTTCTCTTCCTAAAATATCAAATATTTTAATTTGAACTGTTTCACTCTTAGGGAGTCCGAATGTTATGGTTGTCGTTGAATTAAAAGGATTAGGGAAATTCTGAACCATATAATATGATTCGGGTATTTCCTCATCGGGCGCCTCGTAAGAACCGCCGGTTATGGTTTTAAGAATAGAACCGTTCAATCCTCCAATCCACCCGGTGTTTTTGTCTGCAAATTTAACAGACCAGAGCGCTTCATTTGTCCCCGAGTACTGTCTAAGCCATTCGGCGCCCCCGTTAGTGGTCTTGAAAACAATTCCCTTTGCTCCAACAGTCCAGCCGATATTTCTGTTTACGAAATGAACCGCATTAACTCCGCTTTCCGAATCAATTAACTGGCGGTTCCAGGTGTCGCCGCCGTCGGTGGTTTTCCATAATGATGTACCTGCAATCCATCCGGTATTTTTATCAAGAAAAAAGATGCCGTGGAAATCGTGGTCTGTAGCATATAATTTTCTCGTCCAGGTCGCACCGCCGTCGTTAGATTTAATTATACCCGAAGCCCCTGCTATGTAGCCGGTATTTTCATCCAGAAACTGAACGCAGTGAAGCCTTATAACCGGAGTATTATTTATTCCGCCGCTCCAGGTTCTCCCTCCGTTGGTAGTCTTTAAAACAAGTCCCGAAATTCCGGCAATCCACCCAGTTGAACTGTTAATAAAGTGAACCGAGAATAAAACATCGTTGCTTCCGCTGTTCTGTTTTTCCCAGGTTTCGCCCCCGTTGGATGTGTGAAGTATAGTACCCTGATTGCCGACGGCCCATCCGTTATATTCATCCGCAAAATGGATTGTGCAGAGGGGATTCGTAGTGCCGCTTTGCTGAGCCGACCAATGCTCCCCTCCGTCTGTTGTGTGAATTATATATCCGTTAGAGCCGGCTCCCCATCCCATATTTTTTGTGGGGAATGAAATTGACTGAAGCGGAGATGCGGTGCCATACGTTTTATATTGCCAGGAAGCTCCCCCGTCGGAAGTAAGAATTATTGTTCCCCCTTGTCCCGTAATGCACCCGTGCAAACCGTTAAATCGGACCGATTGGAGTGTCGGGCTGGCGAGTTTATCATATTCGCTCCAGGTGTTCCCGCCGTCAATTGACCGGATAATTAATCCCTGCGAGCCTGACCCCCATATTGTACCCGATGGAGATACAGCGATTGATTTAATGCTTTCGCTTCTTCCGCTGTTCATCAGATTCCAGGAAATTCCCGCGTCAGTTGTTTTTAGTATAACCCCGTATTCTCCGGAAGCAAAACCTTCATTGCTGTTTTTAAAGCTGATTGAAAAGAGAGGGAACGAAGTAATTCTGTTTTGTGTCTGCCAGGTTGAGCCGCCGTCCGTTGTGCGCATTACGAGTCCGAAATTTCCCGCGCCATATCCATTCAGTTCATCAGTAAAGCAAATAGAATTAATATTGTCTGAGCTTCCCGATGGTACCGCGGTCCAAAGCGCGCCTCCGTTTGCAGTCCTTAAAACAGTTCCATTGCTTCCGGCAATAAATCCGGTGTTCCCATTGACGAAGGTAATGGAATTAAGGTTTGAATTGGTGCCGCTATTCTGAAGCTGCCAGCTGATTCCCCCGTTTGCGGTATGTATTATTGTGCCGTAGCCGCCGCACGCCCATCCGTTTAATTCATCCTTAAAGAAGATGGAGAACAGATGTTCCCCGGAGCCCGCATTTTGTCTCTGCCAGGTTAATCCGCCGTCTCCCGTTTTAAATAGTGTGCCGTATTCGCCGGCAATCCATCCGGTTGTGTTGTTTACAAAGTAAGAGGAATACAAAATATTGGAGGTCGGGTAGGGGTATTTACAGACCCATCCCGTTTGTGCCTGAATATTTAAAAATAAAAGACAGATAAAGAGTAAAAGAAATTTCACTCCGCGCATATTTATAACCGGTAGAATTTATTTCATTAGCATCATTTTTTTAACGGCGCTGAAAGAGGGAGTTTCAATTCTTAAAATATATGTTCCGCTCGGCAGTGTTCCGGCGCTGAAAAGGGCAAAATGTTTTCCGGCGGGCATTGTCCCTTCTTTAAGCAATGCTACTTCTCTTCCGAGTATGTCAAATACTTTAATAGAAACATAATCTTCTTTAGGCAGATCATATTGCACCCTTGTATAGGATGCAAATGGATTCGGATAATTCTGGCTAAGCGCAAATGAATCGGGAATAATAACCGGGTCTGTGCCGTCGTCGTCCGGAATTAATGCATACTTTTCTCCGGCAAGAGCAATGGCATTCCTAAGCGAGTTAAGGTTCTCCCCGAAGGCGATTACAAATGCAACATTGGCATAACTCCCGGCGTTAATATTAACAGGTCCCGCCGAGAACATAAGGGAAATATCCCCCGGTCCCGCGCTGGTTTTGGAAACCGCGCCTGAGAGCATACTCCATTTAGAATTTTTTGTAAAGGAGGGATTAATTGAAATTCCGTTATTGCTCCCCGCATTATCAACAGTAAAGGCTTTAAAATTCTGATTGGTAAGAAGAGAAGCGCCTGTATAATAATAAATTGGATTGTTGTTGGAATCGTATGCATAGACCAGTTTATTCTGCTGATCGTACACTGCAATGTCATCCTGATAGTCGGATTCGTCAAGGTCAAGGTCCAGATACCATCCGCAGTAAAGTCCGGTAATATTTGCTGCGGATTTGTTGCGCAGAACGCCGCGTAGAATAATAAAATTGTTATAAGGCGCTGATTTATATGTATAAGCAATAAGCTTTGTCTCAATGCCGAGTTTGTTCGAGCCGGCATTGTCGTCATTGAATACAGCGCTTCCCTCGGAGTCTGAATGAGCCGGAGCAGAAATCTTAATAAATGGAGAGACGGCCTTAAAGTCCCGGCTTTGTTCCGAATCGTCAATGCGCGCGGCGTCTGCCAGCATTGAAGGGGAGGTTCCGTAAAGGAAAGATCCTTCAAAAAGAATATTTTCACCGTTCAGGAATCTGAGCCCCGTTCCTTCTGTATTGGCGGGGTAATCCGAAAAGCCGATATTTCCGGTGCCTGTAATGGAAAGAGAAATGTTATTATCCGCCATTGTCCCGAATGTCGGATTAACCATTACGCTAATCCACTGAAAATCATTATATCCGTTTCCCGTGTATGTAATTAGAAAATTAACTTTTAAATTATTTGGCGCCGCGCTGTTTACCCTGAAAGAAAACCTGCTGCTGCTGTTCCAGGCAGAATCGAGTGTGGCAAGCGCAGGGAGTGTAAAAGAGGAATTTTGAATTGAAATGTAGGGACTTGAGCAGGAGATAGTTGCCTGTACACCCGAAACCGGGGAGAGATAATTAATAAATTTAATTTTAATAGATGCAGTTTCCCCTTTTTCAATAACGCCGTTCCGGTTGCTCTCGTCAATAAATTCAACTTTGGTTCCTCTGACGGAAACAGGATTAACGGCGGTTAATGCTTTATAAGCATTAATCCTTCCCTTTCCCAGAAGGTATCGCAGCGAGTCTGCGTTTGCGGAGGATATATCGTCTGCGGTAACCCGAATTAGTTCTCCAATCTGCAGAGGAGTGTAAGAGGGAAACTGATTTATAAGCAGCCCCGCCAGTCCCGCCGTTAAAGGGGCGGCAAAGGAGGTACCATTTGCCGAAGTATATCCGTCGCTCCCCCAGGTTGAATAGATAAGCTGTCCCGGCGCGGTAACATCAATTGATTCCCCGTAGTTTGAAGCGCCCCATCTTGCATCCGTAGCATTGGATGCGGCCGCCGAAAGAACTCCGTTATAGCCGGAGGGATAGGAAGTCATTCTAAGGTTGTCATTCCCCGCAGCGGCAATTACCAGCGCTCCTTTTGAAACCGCATAATCAATTACTTCCTGTTCCGCTTTTGAATAGGAATAGCCGGCGAAACTGCAGTTGATAATTTTTGCCCCTTTATCGGCCGCGTATTTAATTCCTTCAATGGCATAAATAATATATCTGCTGTCCATATCTTTTCTTGTGCATTTAACGGGGAGAATGGAGCAGTTAAATCCTATAGAGGCTACGCCGAGATTATTATTTGTAACTGCCGATGCAACGCCGGCAACCAGTGTTCCGTGAGTAGCTGGGTCCTCCTCGGGATTATTATCGGGAGTGCCGCTGCTGCCCCCGAAATCCCATCCTGCAAGATCGTCTTTAAATCCGTTTCCGTCATCATCAATTCCGTTTAAGTCCCCCGGGTCGAGAATCCAATTCGTTCCGTTCCACTCTATTGTATGTCCGTCCCTGTCTGCGTCTTCAGCAAGGTTTTGATAAATATTCCCCTGCAGGTCCGGATGCCCCCAATAGACTCCGGAATCGATAATGCCGATTAAAATATTTTTATTCCCTTTGTTTATATCCCACGCCTCTGCGGCCTTAATCTTAAACAGATTATATTGTGTAAGAGAGTTGTAATGAGTATCGTTAACATCAAAGTTAACTTTTCTTGCATATCTCGGTTCCGCCCATTCAACGTCGGGATTTTTTGCGAGGCGGTTTGAGACCGATACCGGATCCTCACCCGAGGAATAATCAATCGAAACAATTTTAGAAATTGGGGCTTCCCCTTTTAATAATGCTCCCTGAGGGGCCGGGAAAGGCTGAACGGCGGAGTTTATATTAATTAATGCTGCTGCCTTTGCGAGATTTGCCGGAAGCGATACATTCCCCCGGCCATCTGCGTTGGGTACGGTTTTGAGCTTTACTATTACCGTATTGGGGAGATAATAATCAAATTCCCCTTTTATAAGTCCGTTTTGAGCCCATAAGGGGGAGGCAAAGAGGAGTAACGAGGCAAAAGCAAGAATTTTTCTCATTTTCTACATTTTATGTGAAAGATTAAGGCAATTTTATGAATTAAAGGGACTAATTACAATCCAAAAATCAGTGCAAAAAAAGGGGTACTCATTGGGGGAAGGGTTCACACGAAATCCTCAAAATTCTTATATTTGCACTCAAACATTTTTAAGGTTTTTATGACATCCAAAGAAATACGCCAGCAGTTTTTAGATTTTTTTGCTTCAAAAGAGCACAGAATAGTAGCAAGCGCTCCGGTTGTCCCTTATGACGATCCGACACTCCTTTTCACAAACGCGGGAATGAACCAGTTCAAAGACGTTTTTCTGGGAGCGGGCACAAGAGAATTTAAACGAGCGGCCGATACGCAGAAATGCATTCGCGTTTCGGGAAAGCACAATGACCTTGAAGAAGTTGGTTACGATACTTATCACCATACATTCTTTGAAATGCTCGGCAACTGGTCGTTCGGCGACTATTACAAGAAAGAAGCAATTGAATGGGCGTGGGA